>NZ_AZES01000112.1 GCF_001434985.1 Companilactobacillus paralimentarius DSM 13238 = JCM 10415
GTGTTTTTATTTTGTCATTTTTCTAAAGTGGCTAACTTGATTATAAAATTCGCCTATTTAAAATAAACAATCGAGTATCCACAGTAATCAATGTTCATCACTCCCCAGTGAAAAAAGTATATTTATATCGTAACAATGAAAAGATAAGTTGACCAATACCAATTTTTTCATTGGGGATGTTGATAACGGTATTCGAGGATATTTTTCACAAAAAAACTGAAAGCTGAATTAAAATTATTATAAGAAGTGACCAAGAAAGGATCAATTATGCCTAGTAAAAATGAAAAAGAAGAAGAGATTTTATTGAGTGAGCTTTATGATTTTGTTTTGAATCCTAATATTTCTGACGATGAACGTAAGATTGGACTCATGGCTAAAGCTGATTTGGAAAAAGGAAGATACACCGTAGCCGTTCTCAATCAAATAATTGTAAGTTTTCAACAGTTAGACTTGAAAAATAAGGGATTAACACCTGATGCTTCTCACTTTTACGATGTAGTCAATCCAATTTTGATCAAGATGAAACCTATCGGAACTAACTTGGGATATATAGGTTTTAACAGCAGTTATTTAAGTTAAAAATTGGGGGATATAAATGTTAAAAAGTCGGGAATCACAACTAAAATATTTAATAACTTCATCATTGAACGATGAAGCTGTACAAAACAATGAAGAATTAACTGAAATTTTGCGTAACGCACAATTCAAATTAGATAAAGGCGATGCTGAAAATATAGTGGCAACTAAATTGGAACATGCGATTAGTACTTATACATTTACGCATGGCTTAAAAGTACCTAAATCAATTGTTGAACTATCAAAATTTTTGCAAAATGATACTAACAAATATAAAGGGTTTATGTCGATACTTACTTGGTTCGCTAACTAAATTCATACACGGGGAGAGATGTCTATGCTAGATATAAAAACAACGAAGAAAGTTATTCACGAGTTATATAATGCTTTACATGCACATCCAGATCAATCACCGTATTTATTGAATATCACAGATGTATTAAGTCAGGTTTATATGAAATTGGATACAGTTGATAATCCTGAAGCGTGGTTAAGTAGATTGGTAAATTACATATATATGGAAGCTTTCGGTCGAGTTCATTTTTCTAGGGAAGAAGATATCCTTTTGATTGAGTTGGGCGACCTCTCAAAGAGATCAGGACTCAATGGTAGAAATCGAGCAAACTTTAATGATAAATCTCAATTTTACGGTTTGTTTGAAAAAATGCCTCGTCGTTAATAAGTAATAGTATTAAAAATGCTCTTGAAGTTATTAGACAAAAGTCTAGTGACTTCAGGAGCACTTTTTATAGCAGCCTTTATTATTGATTTAGGGAACTGTCTTTGATGGGGAATTCCCACTTCGACTTATCATTAATTTTTAAGATATTGAAAGCAATAATGGAAAGAACAACCATATATAGAAGCGAAACAACGATGGAATATTTATATTGGGAAGGAGAATTGTTAACTATTTGTCCGTTTCCAATTGTTCCAGTGAAATCTATAAAGAAGTGAAGTAAAAAAGACAATAAAATGCTTCCTTTACGTATATATATGGCCCCAAATAAACAGCCCATTCCAAATGTTTCAAACACCTGCATTATAGTCATGGTTAAGTTTTGTGATTGAATATTTCCAATATGATAAAGAGCAAAAAGGGCACTAGATGTAATTAAGCAGTATAGCAAATTCCCTTTATTTATATTTTCACTATTGTCGTTTAAGAGGCTACCTAAAATTATTCCTCTGAACAAATATTCTTCAGGAATTGCTGCGCATAATCCAATAATTAGCGAAATGAAAAGATACTTAGTATTGGGTATTGATGACAGTATTGAAATTAGTATGATCGTCATTGAGAGTATCTTTGTATTCTTACCAGCCGATAACTTGAAATATATTTTTTGACGAAACATTAAATTATTTAAAAATAATCCAAATATAAGCTCGACTAGTTTAAAAGCAACTATATATTTCCAATTATGTATTTTGAAATAATTGAAAAACGGGCTGGATATGAAATTATCGAATATTACTAATAGTAAAAAGAATATTATTTGTTTTTTAGGGAATTTTATTGTGTTTATCATAATTCACTACCGATCCTTTAAATTATTCATATTAATTATTTCTTTCTATGAGAAAAATGTACGAACCTAGCCTACTACAGCACCTGTTGAGGTGGCTCAATAATTATTGAGGATAGCTTGAACAGTATGTATGGATTGAAGTCAATATTTGAGACAGGTTTTAAGAGACATTCAGAACCGCGTTTA
>NZ_AZES01000113.1 GCF_001434985.1 Companilactobacillus paralimentarius DSM 13238 = JCM 10415
TCTTTGGTGACTTGTCCGAAAAATTCGATTAATTGTTGCAATCTACCATATATAAACTATTATAAAATAATCATGTGCACATTTTCAACATTTTTAAAAAAATGACCGTTATTTGACACAAGATTAGTCCAACCATAGAATGATTTTACTGAAATTTTCCATGCTCTAGATATGAAAATGAGTGATATTTTTAAACTTAGTTTTATTGGTAAAAAAGTGGAAGGTAAATCATCCCTCAATTCTCTCAATGGCTCTGACACATCCCACAAGAATAAAGAAGCCCGCAAAATGAGTAGCTTTTTCTGAGGTACAAGTCTCTATTACGTACGATTTACGGCCCAAGTCGGTAAGTTTCACGTACTTAGACATAATAAATAGGCCCCGATACTCAAAGAACGAGAACATCAGGACCTATTTTTTAAGATATTTTTCAAATCTTAATATTAATTGTTCTATAAACTATCCGTAGCTGTCCAAGTGACTGTACTTGTATATTTTCCAGGATAATCAACACCGTTACTTCTTAATTTTATTTTTTGAGGTCCATTTATCAAATCTAAAATCGTTGATCCTCTATAATCATCTGTACTCTGTTGTTCTCTAATTAGTGAATCAGTATTTGTGATATTGATAATGTTATTATTGCCATTTAATTCTAGGCCAAGGTCATCACTACTTATTTCCCTTTGACCTGATTTAAAGTTAGATGCTCTAGCCATCAATTTCCAACCATTAACATGTGATGGATCTCTATCATCATTAACAGCTACATTAAATTCTTTGGATGCCGGTGATTTTATCACCGGAGTATATGCAGGAATGATTCCAAAGTCGAGATTCTCAGTAACGTCCAAAGACAAAGTGTTCGTTCCACCTACGCTTACGACGGTAGCAGGTAAAAATGTAGCATCATGAAAAATTGTTTCTGAAAACGGAGTAGTATTAGCATCTTTATCAGTCAAGTAAACGATGATTTTATCGTCATTTACTATTCCAGAGATATTATTTATTTTCCAATTTCCATTACTATCAACCGTTGTGGCATTTGGATAAACTGTATCTGCACTACCATTATGATGAACGATTTTCCAACTTAGAGATGTTCCTGGCTCACCCGTACCCTCCAATTTTTTAGACCACTGGGAAATCATTTTTACATTATTTTTTATTACTACTGGATCAGGTGGCGTCTTATCTATGACCGTTTGTTCTTTATATTGATTATATTTCGTATTGCTCATATCAGTCTTTATAGCATTAATGGAATTATAATCTGGATCATTTCTCCATAATTTTAAAATTTTTATTTTAGTTCCAGGTTCCAAATATTTTTTACTTGAACCCAAACTACTAATTGGTATCTTAATAGCACCATCAATCGTTGATGTACTGTATTCATAATATTTTTGGTTCTGAACAGATGTCCCAGTTGCAGTTTTAGTTGTTCCATCTGGATAAGTTAATTGAACCTCAGCATAAACTTCATTGTCATATGAAGGGCGATATGCATTATTCTCAGCGGGCATTAATGTTGGTACCCAAACATATGAATCGGCATTGGTAGGCTGGTCAGGGGCATTTTTTACTTGAGCAGGTGCCGTATTAGCCGTCATCCTTCCCAATTTCGATAAACCTGAATTATTTACTAAGAATTCTTTAAAATCAGCATCAGAAGAAGTAGTAGTAAATTTATTGAAATTAACCCCTGAATAAGTAGCATTAACATATTTCCAGCTCTTAGTAGGAGATTTTTGAACATTTGATGTACTTAACCATACAGATAGTGGAATATTACCATGACTAAATTGGCTAGTATCCGAACAATTGAATAAAGTCCCTCCTGTTCCTGTTCCAATGGAAGCAGTATTCATAAAATCAAAATATCTAGGTACCCCCATATTAAAGTTTAATATATTTGTAGAGTAGAATATTGCGTTACCAGGATAATACCCTCGTGCTACAAAAGAAGTCCCATCACCAGCTGTCATGTCGATTCTTGATAATGAAGATATAGCTGGTCCATTGTTCGCACTAATGAGAACCTGAGAGTCTGTACCACTTAATTTGAAAGAGTTCGAACTTCCGCCACCAGCATAATATATTCCTTGTCCATCATTATCTCCAATTCCCGGACCCCAACTAGTTGAATTATTTATACAATCGAATTCAGCACCATTGCTTACCGAAATATTATTACCTCCACCATACATACGGATTCCATATGTATTAACAGTTCCATTTTGATTAATTGAAACTTTAGCATGATTTTTTATATCAAATGTCATTTCTCCCGTCCATGCAAATCTAATAACAGCATTATTATAATCAGCTGTTCCTGAACGAGAAACATTTAATTCAGTACCTTCATCGGAGACATCAAAAATACTTCCCACTCCAGATTCCGTTATGGCAGCTCCATTAGGGTTATTTACAGTAAATTTAGAATTTGTTGATAATATAATCTTGGTATTCGTTCCAAAAAGATAAATGGGAGCATTAAAATCCCCCTGATTTGTTTTATCAACATTTACGTTTGAATTGTTAGTTATTTTAAGTATCATACCTGTTTGAGCATAAGTTCCATACGTACTAATGAAATAATTTGAGGTTCCCGAGGGATAAGTTGATTTAATCGTCGAATTATCTATATTGATATTTTTCGAAATACTATCCGATGTAGAACTATAATAAAAACTCCTAGAACTATCTGTAATTGTGGAATCTTTGATAGAAAGATCTCCACCTGACGATCCTTGGAATCTAATCGTAGGAGTCGAACTTGTATTTTGTGTTACATAATTAGCATTAGTAAAATTTAAATTAGTATAAATATTATTAGTATCCAAAATTGTACCAGTTAAGGAACCGATACCTGAAAATATAATTACCGCATTTGAACTTGATCTTAACATGGCAGATCCAGTTGAATTAATCGACGCGTCGACAAAATTAATTTGGTAATTATTGGTATTCATATACCTACTAGCCATATCTATACTGTGTCCATTAAAAGCAACAACCTTGTCATTTTGAAAACTGACCTTATTATTAGCAGCCTTTAGATCTACGCCAATAACTATTTTTCCCACCGACGTATCACCGGCGGCATCAATAAAATCCTGCCAACTATTGACAGTAACAGAACTCCCCTCAGTATTTAAGACCGGCACACTAGATGTTGATTGTGCTCTAAGGCTTTTCAATGTAGCATTTATTTGCTTATTTTTTAAATCAAATTCTCCTGAACCATTTATTTGATTTAAAAAGTCCGATTTATAAGGCTGAGATACCGCAATGTCATTAGAATTATCGGATAAATTGCTGTTTAAATTTAACGATTGTGGTACTTCGGTATCTGAACTATCCGCTTTTACAATTGTAGTATTCGTAATTAAACCAATTAGGAATATTGATAATATATATCAGAAATAATTTCAATTTATCGTAATGTAGATTTTTTATAAGAAGCATATGATGACCCCCTCATCAGAAATTCCATATGATGTTAATTAATGGATTCCTATTGGCAATCTGAAAAAAGAGATATTAAAAACATAGCGAAAAAATCTAAAAATAGAAAAAACTTGATTTTTTCAAAGAAATATCCCCCTTTTTTCTATATATGAGGTATTATAAAGCAATCATGTGCATATTTTCAACATTTTAATAAAAATGACTGTTATTTGACATTTAATTTAGTCTTATCGTAGGGTAGCTTAAAGCTTGAGGTGTATGACTGCTATGGCTAAAAGTTACAATGATTTTATTAGACAAAAAAGATTAAGCAAGGGTTTAACAATTGAACAGCTTGCCGAAATTTCCCACGTTTCCAGATATACAATTTCAAGGTTGGAATTGGGAGAATCAGGTAGCATATCCTTATCTAAGTTGGAAAAAATTGTCCACGCTCTAGATATGGAGATGGGTGATATTTTTAAACACAGTCTCATTGATGAAAAAACCGATAATTTCTTTAAATTTATGAACACAATGAATTTAAAAGACCGCCAATCATATGTAGATTTATTTATGGAAATAATCGGTTTCGTTGATGATAAATAAAATTGGTTAAAAAAACAGTAGCTAACTGCAATTAGCTACTGTCCCCCTTACTTGGATTTTAATAATAAATATATTTATCCAATATACATGCCTAGTATTAGATAAATTATGAAAAAGAAAAAAGCCAGTTATATCAGGGTATAAATACCCGATATAGCTGACTCTTATTTGCTTTATGGAGGTGAGGGGAATTGAACCCCTGTCCAAGCGTAATGCTATGCAAGCCTCTACACTCATAGTTGTATCATTTAAAGTTTTGCCACTATGAACGCCATACAACTCGGCTAACCACAATGACTATTCCGACAATCTCTTTTTAACTATTCAGAATGCACAGTTAAACGTAGCCCAATAATTTTGAGACCCATTTCCAACCCTTGGGCGAAGTTAGACTGGATCACGCTTAGACTGTTTTTAGGCAGCTAATGCGTAGTTATTATTATTTTTTGCAGTTATAATAAACTGTGCGTTTTAAAGGGACGCAAGGCCCTAAGTGCAACTCACACGCTACTACACATGTCGAATCCAGAACACCCCCATTAGTGTCCACAGTCTATACTATCGAATTTTGTTTTATTTAGCAAATTATAAGTTTATTTGTTATGAAAATATCGATACATCTTGGGTGCTACTTTCAGTAAATGCTAGTAAAATATTGAATATAGACGGAGGTGTAACCATGTTGAATGAAAAGAAACCTTTCTATAAAAGAAACTGGTTCTGGATCATGATTTTTTCGATTATCGTTGTTGTATCAACCACCACGTATATTGCTAATAATTCTTACTACCAAGGTGAAGCCGATCAAGCTAATCTTGAACAACGAAAAGATCAAGCTGAAAGAAAACAGGCCGAAAAAAATCCTTCTCTAGTTGCTAAATATAATTCTATTAAAACTGGTAAAAATGGCTATTCTGAAAAAAATATCACTTCCCTTCTTGGAAATCCTACTGAAACGCAAACGATGGATAAACAAGGAAAAGAAATCATTGCTACATGGAATAAAACCGTTAATAGCAATCAAGTTATGATTCAAATTACATTTTTCAAAAACATTGCCAAATCTAAATCTATTCAAGGACTCGATATTGATCGAGAAAATAGCTTGACCTTAGCTGATTTCAATAAACTTAAAAATGGTGACAGTTATAACCGCGTTATCAATGTACTCGGCGATCCTGACGATTATTCTGACATTAATGGTGTTAGAACCTTAACTTACGTATCAGACTTATCTGAAGCAGATCCTAGCCAAAATGCTTCAATTGATATTAAGCTATCCGATAATAAAATAATTGCTAAATCACAAGTTAACTTAAAATAAACTACCATAAACGTAGAAAGTTCCCTAATTGTTAAACTAATAGTCTTAATAATTAATGTAAAAACATAACTGATTTTCAAGTCTCAAATTGCAAAAGTGGTTATCTAGTTGCTACCTTAGATAAAAAAAGTTTAGGCATTTTTATATCCCATCCTATTTATGGAGTCTACATGCAATTTCCGTTAACCACTTTTAATTTTTAACAAGTAATTTCCGATGACCAAAATGTAAAATCACTAAAGACACTGCTAAAACAGCTATTGCTACTAAATATAATAGATTGTAAGAACTATGTTCCACAATCAAGCCACCCACCAGTGGTCCAATGGCTCTAGCAAATGTTGAAGACATGCTTAATAAACTTTGATAGCGTCCTGCTTCCGACTTTGATGTTGACTCACTGACCATAGCTGGAATTCCTGGATAAACCAAAGTTTCACCTAAGGTTAAGACAATCATCCCAATGACAAACGCTAAATAAACTTTAGCATTAATAATTGAAGCAAATGCTGCAATAAATAAGACAACGCCAAGTGGTATTTGAATTTGCTTAAACCACGCCTTACTTTCAACTAAACGATTAATCAATGGTAAAACTAAAACAATTACCACCGCATTGATGGTCCATAACAAACTGTACCGACTAACAGGAATCCCCAAATTTGTTAGGTGAGCGGAAATGTTACTGCTCCATTGTGAATATGCTAACCACGAAGCTGCTAAGAAAAGGGCAATCAGACCAACTCCTGGTTGTAATTTAGTTTTTCTTCTCCTCCTAACTTCATTTTCCATACCATTTTTAACTGCTACTTCACGATTATTGTATCCAAATATTACTAATAGGAAGAAAAGTATTAAGAAGAAAAAGTTAGCCACAAAAACTAATGTCATCTGAACTCCAGCAATATAGCCACCTAACGCCGTACCAATGGCATTTCCTAAGTTGGTTCCCATGTAAATACCGTTAAAAAGCTTATATCGATCAACATCATCTATCTGTGCCGCAAATGAATTAATGACCGTAAAAGCACTACCAACGCCAAAGCCTAATATTGGTAACAGAATAGGATATGCTGGCAAACCATGATCAAAAATTAAACCAACCAAAGCTAACAATCCAATTAATGTACTGATAATAATTGTTTTGTGACCACCCCATCGGTCAAATAATTTTCCACCTAAATAATTTCCCAAAAAGGTTAAAATCGAATTAAAAAACAAAACTATTCCGGCAACCGCCAATGATTTGTGCAAATAATTGTGGATAAAAATTGTATTAATGGGCCAAATAAAACTGGCGCCAACCGATTCTAGAAATGCTCCCAAAATCAGTGTTTTAGCCGATACCTTTTTCATAATTTCCCCTTAAACATATTATAAAGTTGTGAAAATCTTATCATCTAATCACCAGTTGTCAACGTATGATATCCTTTAAATAAAGGGAGAGTCGAAATGTCTGATAATAATCCATACTGTCATGAAGGAATGACTTGTTTTTCCAGTTGCCACTGTTCAGGTACAGACGGAATCTGTCATTGTCCTATGAGCGACAACACAAAATGCACTTGTAATAGTTATTGTGGTCCTAAAGTACCAACTACAATCTAAATTCAAAATAAAGCCAGCAACTCAATTTGAGCTACTGGCTATTTGTTAGGAATCATATTTATTTAATTACCGTTAATTCATGTAAAGTCTGGCCCGATGGTGATTTCAATTGAAGCCAACCATTAGTTCCAGCAAAATAAAGAAATGTTCCAACTTCATTAACACTACGCAAAATTATATCTTTTGTTAGAGTATCATCTTGAATTTCCTGCGCATGCTCTTGACGTAAACGTAAACCAAATCTACCAGCAAATCCAACTACACCAGATTTAGTTAATGGTGCCTGTTCGATTAACTTTGCTCCAGATTTAACTAAAAATTGATTGCGTTTTTGCCAATAAACAGTTGCCTTACTACCCTTGTAATCAATTTTAAAAGGGACATCTGCTAAGGAAGACATAAACTTATGACGTGGTTTACCCTTTCTAATTGGAATTGTTCTTAATCCAAAGGCAGATAGAATTGGTAAAATATTCCTCCAATATTCCTCATACAATTGTTGTGAAGCTTGCGAAATTTTCATTTTATATTCAACATTGATTTTATAACCTGATTGCACCATTTGTTTAGTCAAAAAATAGAAGAAGTCCGTAACAATAAAGTTTTCCGGTACCACGATTTCAATATAGCTCGTGGCGGTCTCGGTGTTATCCAAATCTCCAATTCCTAATCCAATAATCTCTCGATTTTGCATTATTAAGAAAATCGATTCTTTACTGTATTCCTCAGGCTTTTTAAAATAATAATTAACGTGTCCTAAATCCTTTAAATCTACAGTTAATTTTTGATCCGAATAATTTCCAGTGAAATTAGTCATTCCTACTCCCTCATCATTTTAATATTTTACTTTGATTGCCAAATTCCATACAAATCACTAATCTGATTTATTATGCCTTCATGATATAATCAATAAATTCAATATACAAATAGTTTACTTATATAAATAGTGTTTTATTGTATTCAGGGCGCTAATTTTTATTTACATATGTTATGATTTACATATGTTAAAAATAACATGTGTAAAGGAAAGAATATGTCACAAATAAAAATCATTGCTCCTGATCTCTTAAATGAGTCACAAAAAATTCTGAAATTACTCAGCAATCCAACTCGAATTCAGATGCTCAACGTTTTAGAGCAAAAAGAAATGAATGTCAGTGAACTTGTCGAACTATTAGGAGTCGAACAGTCAGTCATCTCTCACCAATTGGCACTTCTCAAAAATTATCAACTAGTAAGCTCCCATCGAGTAGGAAAAGCCAACTATTATCAATTAGATGATCCTCATATTTTAGATGTTATCAATGAAACTCTGGAACATGCTGATCACGTTATGCGAGGTAAAAAACATGGAGAATAAAATAGACTATGTTAAAAAGAGTCTCCAAACAGAATATCTTTCAACAATTTGGATGACCTTTGAATTTATTGTTGGTTTCTATTCAGGAATAAAAGCTAGATCAATTCTATTAATTGCTTTCGGTTTGGACAGCTTTTTAGAAATTATTTCTGGAAGTACTCTAATTTGGCGTTTAAAAAAAGAATTCAATAAGGCTCCTGTCAAACAAATTGAAAATGCTGAAAAAAAATCTTCTTTGATCGTCGGTAGTGTATTACTACTGCTATCAATTTACGTCATCACCGTATCAATTTTCAATTTGGTCACCCATCAAGCGGCTGATACCAGTATTTCAGGTATCTCAATCGCAATTGCTTCGGTTCTACTGATGCCTTTCTTCACTTTTAAGAAACGTTCTTTAGGTAAAAATATTAATTCCGATGCTCTAGTTGAGGATGGTATGTGCAATATTACTTGCGCCTATATGGCAGGAACCGTTCTTTTGGGCGCCATTCTAACTGCTCTCTTTGGTTTATGGTGGGTCGATTCAATTGCTGCTTTAGTGCTAGTTTATTTTATTGCAAGTGAGGGTCTGGAATCATTAAAAAATGGTTTAAATAAATATTAAATTCAAATTATTTTTTAAACAAGGTCAAAAAATGTGATTTTAGTTTTCATTTTCTGAGATCTCTCAAAATTTTATACAAATAATCCATATAATTTAAAAGCTGGAATAATTAATCGGAATATTAATTAATTATTTTTAATATAGTATTATAATGGTTGTGAATAATAATATTTGTGGGAGGGAATTATTTATGAGGAAATTCAAATCTATCAGATCTTATCTAATATTTTTTCTTATGGCCATTATTTTTGTTCTATTGATTCCCGTCACAAATGTACATGCAGCTGATCCTGATACTCAAACAAGTTATGATAAAGATATTACCTGGAATTCAAGCACATCTTCTGTAAATTCGTATCAACAATTGGAAATTGCTCCTGGGGTTAGTCTTGGATACGCTTTTGGTTTGACTCAAGATACAAATGGTAAAGTAAAATCTATGTCTGATACTACACTTACCCAACCATCAGAATCTCAATCAACAAATAACATTTACAGATCAAAAATCAATGTCTTTCTTAATGATAATGGAAACTATATTGGTTCAGTTTTCCAAGGTTCTCATACCTCTTCGATATCATCAACTAATACAGATCAAGTCTCATCGACTTCACCGGATTTTTTAATCATACCTCTTAACACTAGTTTTGGACTCAGTGGTGTAACTGCTAATAAGTATGCTCTTCTAGGTAGTAGTTCTATTGGTGTGCCTTCAACTGCATATATGCAGAATAAGAAATTTTACATTGGAAAAGACTCCAATGGGAATACCGCTTACAAAATTGTTGGTGATTTTGTAAGGGGAACCGGAACTGGTAGCAATGCCTTTGACTTAAAAGCAGAAATTGTTCTACGTGCCTCACCAACTAATTCAGCCATCGTTCAAAGAGAATTATTTTTAACTAATAATTCCAGCCGAACACAATCATTTCAAGTTCTATATGGTGAAGATACTAAATTAAGTGATAATGATCGTGTTTTGATAAAGGATTTAGGAGATTCTAATGGTTTATTCATTGAAGATGGTTCCTACAAATTAATGATTACTAATGAAACTCCAGATGGATTCAAATATTATGCTGGACAAGCTTATACTAGTAGCAATATGGATTGGATCAAAGGATTCGATTCTAAAACCGGAGCTGGTGCCGAAGCAAAGGGATATAGTTATGGAAATTCAATTACTGGTTCTACAGCGGTTAGTGACTCCAGCTACACTTTAAAATGGGATCCAACAACCCTAGAATCTGGTAAAACAGCACACTTTGGTTCTACAATGGGTGTCACTGCCAGTCCCTATGCTTTGCCGGTTGTAAGTAAAACCTATACGAATGAAACTGACAGCAGTGGTACTAACAATATTGGTGATAAATTAAAATTCTCTTTGAAAGTTCGTAATAATGGATACGGAAGTTCATGGACCTACGAAAAACTAAAGGATACTATACCTGATGGTTTACAAATTGATCCTAACAGCATTGGATGTAAGCTGATTCCTGAGACAACTTTTAAGAGAGGGTATAATGAATAAATC
>NZ_AZES01000013.1 GCF_001434985.1 Companilactobacillus paralimentarius DSM 13238 = JCM 10415
AGTCCATTTGAAGTTTTCTTCGGGACAAAGTTGCGCTTGATTTGACAATTCGTCATTTTAAATTAAGTTAAAGTATTTGATATGGGCAAACGACATTATTGATAAAATGTTATTATCTAGAAAAGTGAGGTTTATAAAATGACAAATTTGGGAATAAATGCAATAATTACGCTTGTAAGCCATATCATTTTTATATGGATCAGTTTTAATATATTACAAGTGGTAGATTGGAAAAAGATATATAACAAAACCAATCCTAAAATGTTACAATTACTTGTAGCGTTTATTGCAATCGCTCTGGGTTACACTGTAAGCTCGTTTTTTATGAGTATATTTAGTCTGACTCAGAATATAGCCTTGTTTTTTAAATGATTCCAGGTTTTGGAGGAGAATATTGTGCAACAAATAATCGTAAATGGACCTACGCAATTAAAGGGAAATGTAAGAATTGAAGGTGCAAAGAATGCTGCCTTACCAATTTTGGCGGCGACTATCTTAGCATCAAAAGGAAAAACCTCTTTGACAAATATCCCTCCGTTATCAGATGTAATTACAATGTCCAAAGTATTAAAAGCTTTGAATGCTAATGTTTCATATGATGAAATTGATGAAGTTTTAACGGTTGATACGAGTGAAGGAACATCTACTACAGCTCCTGAAGACTTAGTTGATAAAATGCGTGCTTCAATTGTTGTTTTAGGTCCATTATTAGCTCGAAATAAAGAAGCTCATGTTGCTATGCCTGGTGGCTGTGCAATTGGTTCAAGACCAATAGATTTGCATATTAAGGGTCTTGAAGCAATGGGAGCTAAATTTAATCAAAATGGTGGTTACATCGATGCAAAAACTGATGGACTACATGGCGCTAATATTTATTTAGATTTTCCAAGTGTTGGTGCTACTCAAAATATTATGATGGCTGCAACTCTTGCTGATGGTGAAACGACTATCGATAATGCTGCTAGAGAGCCTGAGATTGTTGATTTGGCCAATGTTTTAAGTAAAATGGGTGCTGATGTCAGTGGAGCCGGTACTAATACGGTTCGTATCAACGGTGTATCCAGTTTACATGGTTGTGAACATTCAATTATGCAAGATAGAATTGAAGCTGGTACTTTTATGGTGGCTGCTGCAGTTACAAATGGTGATATTTTCATCAAGGATGCTGTAGCTGCACATAATCGTCCATTAATTTCTAAATTAATCGAAATGGGCGTTAAGATTGAGGAGAACGACGAAGGAATTCGTATTACTGGTTCTAATCAACTGAAACCAGTTGATGTTAAGACAATGCCTCATCCAGGTTTTCCAACTGACATGCAAGCTCAAATGACTTTGGCTCAATTGTTAAGTGTTGGAACAACTGTGATGACGGAGACAGTCTTTGAAAATAGATTTATGCATTTCCCAGAATTTGGGAAGATGAAGGCCGACTATAAGATTGAAGGTAATTCAGTTATTATGTTCGGACCTGCACAATTGAGTGGTGCTAATGTTGCCGCTACTGACCTACGTGCTGCTGCAGCGTTGGTACTAGCAGGATTAGTTGCTGAGGGAGAAACAAGAGTTTCTAACCTTCAATATTTGGATCGTGGATATTATCATTTTACTGAGAAGTTAAGAGACTTAGGTGCTAACATAAGACGTGTAGCAATCGATGAATCAGGTCGAGAAAGTTTAGTATTGAATACAATACCAAGTGTTACAAAATTGGCTTAAAGTTGACTTAAGGAAGTGGGATTTCCACTTTCTTTTTTTATTGGCAATTTAATGATTGAGCTGGTTATGATATACTTTTTGTGTTTAGATTTTGGAGGATATAGTATGTCGAAATATCTAGGAATTGATTTGGGTACAGCAAATGTACTTATTGATGTAAAAGGAGAGGGAATTGTTTTAAACGAGCCCTCTGTTGTAGCAATTAATACGAATAATAATGATGTCGTAGCAGTTGGTAAGGATGCTTATATGATGGTTGGTAGAACACCAGCTAATATTAAAGCTATCCGTCCGTTAAAAGACGGAGTAATAGCTGACTTTGATGTTACTGAAAAAATGCTTCAGTATTTCATTGATAAATTGAATATGAGAAGTCGCTTTGCTAAACCAACAATTATGATTTGTGCTCCTACTAATGTGACACCGGTGGAACAGAAATCTATTATTGAAGCTGCTGAACAAGCCGGTGGGGGAAAAGTTTATTTACAACTTGAACCTAAGGTTGCGGCTGTTGGTGCTGGACTTGATATTTTCAAACCACAAGGAAATATGGTTATTGATATCGGTGGTGGTACTAGTGATATTGCCGTTATTTCAATGGGAGATATCGTTACAAGCCGTTCATTACGTTTCGCGGGTGATAAGATGACAGGTGCCATTCAAGTCTTTGTGAAGCAAAATCATGGCCTTATTATTGGTGAAAGAACTGCTGAACAAATTAAGATGGAAATTGGTTGTGTCATGGATGCTGACGAGAGTAAGACCTTCTCTGCTAGCGGAATTGACGTTGTGACTGGATTACCTAAAGAAATTACGATTAATGAGTTAGAAGTTCAAAATGCCTTATCTGACGGAGTAGATCAAATTGTTGATGCTGCCAGAAATGTTTTGGAACAAACTCCTCCTGAATTGTCTGGAGATATTATTGATCGTGGTATTATGTTAACTGGTGGGGGAGCTTTGTTAAAGAATCTTGACAAGCTTCTTTCCGAAAAGTTACAAGTACCCGTACTTTTGACAGATAGTCCACTTGACTCGGTTGCCTTGGGTACTGGTGTTTTATTAGAGAATATCGAAAAACATAAAAAATACTAGGGTGAAAAATGAAAAGAGACTTTGGTAAAGAATATCGTCATGATATTTTTAAAAAAATAGGTTGGGTATTGTTATTAATGCTAATTTTTTTAGTTTTGGGTATGTTGATTGGATCAGCCTTAGGTGGTTCTAATCCGCTAGCCGTTTTATGGCCAGGAACCTGGATGCATATGTTCGATTTCCTAAAGTAATATGTTAAAAAAAATATTAATAGGAATCGTTAGATTTTATCAAAAATTCATATCTCCAGTGTTACCACCTAGTTGTCGATATTACCCGACGTGTTCATCTTATTTTATTGATGCGGTGAAAAAGTACGGTGGAATTTTAGGTACTGTTATGGGGATTGCAAGAATATTACGTTGTAATCCCTTTGTGCGTGGTGGGGTAGATCCCGTACCAGATAATTTCACTATTTTTAGAAATCCTCATCCGGAAAAATATGAAGATGAAATTATTGCAAAAAAATTTCATAACAAAGAATAGGAAAGATTCAATGTCTAGAAAAAAGAAATCAGTAGAAATTAATTTAAAAGATATCAGTAGTGATCCCGAAACTTATGAACTTTGGGATGGTAAACATTATATTGGAACGATTAAAAAGGATGCTGAACGTTATCTTTCTTTTGTAGAGAGTAACGATACTCCCTTTAAGTCGGTCAAACTTGACGATGCAATTAATGAATTGTTGATGCAATATAATTTACATAATCATTAATAGGTGTAGATATGCAAATAAGAAATGAAAATAAGAAGAACGACGTGGATTCAAGAATTGATTATGGAATAATCTTTTCCGTAATGATGTTGGCTATGATTGGATTGATGTCAATCTATGTAGCAACGATTCAAGATTCACAAAACCCATTGAAGAATGTGGTTTCACAAATAGTTTGGTATGCTATCGGTGCTGTCATAGTAGCAGTGGTGATGCAGTTTGATGCGGAACAGTTGTGGCAAGTAGCCACCTTGGCATATTTTGCGGGACTGGCGTTGCTGTTTTTAGTATTGATTTTTTACAGTCGCTCATATGCTGCAAGTACTGGTGCTAAGAGTTGGTTTGCTATTGGTTCCTTTACATTCCAGCCATCAGAAGTTATGAAACCAGCGTTTATTTTAATGCTGGGAAAAGTAATTACAAATCATAATAGTGAATATTCACATACCATCAAGAGTGATTTTATGTTGATTGGAAAGTTGTTCTTGTGGACATTGCCTGTTATGGTACTTTTGAAGTTACAGAATGACTTTGGTACTATCTTAGTTTTCGTAGCCATCTTAGGTGGAATGATTTTAGTTTCAGGTATTGATTGGAGAATCCTTTTAGTAGGATTCTTGATTGTAGCTGTTGTCGGTGGTACAGCCTTATTGTTTGCAACTACTGATTGGGGAAGAACTATTTTAGGTCATTTTGGTTTTAGATCTTATCAGTTTGCCCGAATTGATAGTTGGCGTGATCCTTCAGCCGATACTTCAGAAAATGGATATCAGATTTGGCAGAACATGAAGGCTATCGGTTCTGGACAATTATTTGGTAAAGGCTTCAACGTTTCTAATGTTTATGTACCAGTTCGTGAATCAGATATGATTTTCTCTGTTGTTGGTGAAAACTTTGGTTTCGTTGGTTCCTGTATTTTAATTCTCTTGTACTTTTTGTTGATTTATCAAATGGTTCAAGTGACTTTTGATACTAAGAATGAATTCTATGCTTACGTATCAACTGGTGTTATTATGATGATTTTATTCCACGTATTTGAAAATATTGGTATGAGTGTGGGTCTATTGCCATTGACTGGTATTCCGTTGCCATTTATTTCGCAAGGTGGATCTGCCTTATTAGGTAATATGATTGGTATTGGATTGATTATGTCAATGAGATTCCATCATAAGAGTTATATGTTTGAAAACGGTACTTTTAAACAAAGGTAGGAATTAATTATGAGTGATAAAAAGAATTATTTTTGGATAAAAAAGGGTGAGCATACAACTCGTATAGGTCTTACTAAAGAGGCTCAAGACACTTTAGGTGATGTCAAATATGTTGAATTACCTGATTTAGATTCTGATATAAAAAAAGGCGAATCTAGTGGCGAGATTGAAGCTCAAAAAGCTGTAGTAGAGCTTGAATCACCGGTTAGCGGCAAGATTGTCAAGGTTAATGATAAATTAAATGATAATCCTGAATTATTAAATGGTACTGAAAAAGATGCTTGGTTCTTTGAAGTAAATAATTAAATTTTTAAAATTTATCTTTTTATTGTTGCTTATTTCTTGCAACATTTTTTAATAACTGTTTAAATTATCCATGGAATTAATAAATGAATGGGGATAGTTTAGAATGAAAATCTTAGGTGAAAAGATTCGCCATTACAGAAAACTCAGAGGTATTTCTCAATCTGAGTTAGCTGATGGCATTTGTACGCAGGCAACTGTCAGCCTGATTGAAAAAAAAGACAAGATTCCAAGCATGGAAATTTTGGTTCGCATTTGTGAAAGACTGGGTATCACAATGAACCTTGTAATTGTTAATGACGATAGTCAAATTTATTCAATAATTAGTGATATTAAGAAATCATTCTATCAAGATGATTTCGATGGAATTAGTGATAAACTGGGTAAGCTTAATAACATCAATGTCAACAATAAACAAGAAATTAAGCTAATTCACTTCTTCCATGGTTTGATTGAATATGTCACAAGCAAGAATTACGACAAGGCAATTTTTGATTTCAATCGCGCAATGAATGTGAACATTGCTAATGTTGATATGTACGATATTTTAATCGACATATTTACAGCCAAAGCATACATCAATAAAAAGTCACTTGATGAAGCTAAAGTTTACTATGATCAAGCTAAAGACTTAATCAAGTCAAGCTTAGATAAAATCGGTGATGAAAATTACCATGATAGTATTTTGATTTATGCGAATATGTCTGACTTGTCATTAAAGTTGGATGAAAATCAAAAAGCTATGGAATATGCTAATGAAGGTATTTTCATTGCTAGAAAAGAACAAACTCTTTTCAAACTTGATGAAATGTATTGTTACTTAGCAGAGGCTGGCACACGTGAAGGTCAAAAGGCCGATGAAGATTATATTAAAGCATATGTAATCTCTAGCGTGAGTGAAGATAAAAGAGTATTTGAAAAATTAAAATCTAAAGTGAAAGATATGCATTTAAATATCTTTTAAAAAATAAATAATTTATTAAATTCCAATAAAAAAGGAGTGATTCGAAAGAATCACTCCTTTTTACGTATAATTTATTTTCTAGGTTTCTTGATAGTCTTGTTATCTAAGTCGGTTCTAACAACAAGTACATCACATGCTGCAGTTCTTGTTACATACTCAGTAACAGAACCAATTAATAATCTCTCCATGGCATTAAGACCAGTAGCACCGATCATAATCAAGTCAACACCTAACTTCTTAGGGAAGTCTGTGGCAATGATTGCCTTAGGAGCACCATATTCAATGCTGTAGTCGATTTCGTTTAGTCCAGCATCTTGGGCTGTCTTGACATAACTCTTAACAGTATCCTTAGCTTTTTCAGTGATTTGTTCAACCATAGTTGAATCAAAACTGGAAACATTTTGGAATGCTCTAGTATCAATAACATGAAGCAAATGAACAGCGGCATTATTTCTTTTAGCTACTTCCACAGCTTTTTTAAATGCTAGTTCAGCTTCAAATGAACCATCGATTGGTACGAGAATGTTTTTATATTGTTGTAACATAAGTATCACCCCGTTAGTGTAGTATTATTACTGCTTTTATATCTTTATTTTAGTTGATTGAGGCTGATAAATACAGTCATCAGCGAATATTTGCTAAATAAATTGAAAAGGCTGCCGCAATTAAACTTCCTAATAACAATGTTATTAAATTCATTTCCTTGGTACCGACTAAAAGGACAACGATTCCTAGGATAGAAACCAAAATTAATAGGACAGCAGTGAAACGCATGATATTTTTTAAAGTAAGATTTTCGTTAGGCGAGTAGATTAAAAACTTTTTATCACTGTGTGACCATAATGTGTAGGCCAAGGCCAACAAAAAAATAATAAAAAATATCATTAAAACTTTAATTATCATAACTATTCTAACCCCGTTTTGAATTCTTTTTCCATTCTTGAATTTGTTTCATTCGAAGATTTAATGCTTGTTCATATTTACCAGTGTTCTTAGGTTGATAATATTTCTTGTTAACGAGATTGTTAGGTAAATATTGTTGTTCAACCCAAGAATTAGGATAATCATGTGGATATTTATACTCAAGTCCGTGCCCCAATTTTTTGGCACCCGAGTAGTGTGCATCTTTTAAATCGTCCGGAATTGAACTAGCTTTACCATCACGTACGTCTGCTAGTGCATCATCAATAGCTACCATACCTGAGTTTGATTTAGGACAGAGACAAAGATCGATCACCGCATCTGCTAAAGGAATTCTGGCCTCAGGTAATCCAACCATTTGTGCTACTTGGGCAGCCTGAACAGCTCGAGCACATGCTTGTGGATTAGCTAAGCCGACGTCCTCATAGGCACAAACTAGTAATCGACGGATGGCAGATGTTAATTCACCAGCTTCTAAAAGTCGTGCAAGATACAATAATGCAGCATTAGGGTCGCTTCCACGGATTGATTTTTGAAAAGCAGAAATGACATCGTAATGGCTATCACCATTTTTATCAGCTGAAATGGCCTTACGCTGAATTGACTCTTCAATTGATTGTAAATCGATGTGAATTTGCCCATTTTCATTACTTTTAGTTGAAAGTACCGACAATTCAAGCCCATTTAACATACTTCGTAAATCACCATTTGTCGAATTAACCAATAAATTTAAAGCATTCTCGTCTAATTTGACGTCGTACTTACCTAAACCGTCTTTATTATCCTCTAGAGCTCTCTTAACGGCTTTTTTTAGATCATCACTAGTAAGTGGATATAATTCGAAGATTTGTACACGAGAGCGGATAGCAGGGCTTATATTGATATATGGATTTTCAGTAGTTGCACCAATTAAGATGATGGAGCCACTTTCCAATAGTGGAAGGAGAAAATCTTGTTTAGTTTTGTCTAGACGGTGAATTTCATCCAATAAGAGGACAACCGTTCCGCTCATTTTGGCTTCTTCGGCTACTATTTGTAAATCCTTTTTGCTGTCGGTAGCGGCGTTTAATTTTCTGAAAGCATATTTGGTACTTCCGGCAATTGCACTGGCAATACTAGTTTTTCCGATCCCAGGAGGACCATAGAGAATCATTGAAGATAACATTTTAGCTTCAACCATTCGGCGAATGATCTTATGGGGACCAACTAAATGTTGTTGACCAACAATTTCATCAATATTAGTAGGTCGCATGCGATATGCTAATGGTTTTTGCATAATTCCTCCTATATAATTAATATGTATATATTCTACAACAAAGGATTGAGAACATGTTTGATAAAAATGATTTTGAAGTTTTCAATGATGATACCTTGAGTGGACGGTTGGAATTGATTAGAAAAAACCTTGATCCTAAATTTGAAATTTTGGGTCAAGATTTACTTCAATCACTTGAAGATGAATATCATCAGAAGTTCTTTTTAAAGATTGCTAAGCATCAACGTCGGACAAAGAATCCACCTCCTGATACTTGGCTGGCCATCAATCAGGATAAAAAGGGTTATAAAAAGACACCACATCTGGAATTTGGTTTGTGGCCGGATCGTTACTTTATAACTTTTAGCTTGTTGGCCGATATTAGAGATAGAGAGAACTACTATTCAATTCTAGAAAAGTATCAAAATAAAATCATATCAGAAGGTTGGGGAGTGTCAAATGATCACACTTCCAGTGTTCTGAAGGATGCCACTGAATTTGACAACGTAATTAAGCATTATCAAAAAGTTAAATCTAGTGACTTAGTAATAGGATTTGAACTTTTAAAAAATGATTCTATTGTATCGAGTTCAGACTATGATCAATTATTGAAAGATAAATTCATGAAGTTGAGTCAATACTTAGTTCTTTTCAATAAAGAGGCTGCCAAATAGGCATTCTCTTTTTTTTGTAAAAAAAAATACACCCACCAAGGAGTGGATGTATTTGTTCCAAATATTAAAGAATTTGGTTGTAGTATTCAACAATCAATGATTCATCGATATTTGGTTCTAGTTCGTCACGTTCTGGGTTACGTACTAGAGAACCTGTCATTTCGTTATCATCAAATGTAACGAAACCAGGACGACCAACAACGTTTTCAAGGTTAGCCTTAACAATTGCAAGGTTCTTTGACTTGTCACGAAGGCTGATCTTTTGACCAATCTTAACTTCGTATGAAGGGATATCAACACGTTTGCCATCAACAGTGATGTGACCATGGTTAACAAGTTGACGAGCTTGTGGACGTGAACTTGCTAAACCTAAACGGTAAACCATGTTATCCAATCTTGTTTCAAGAAGAATCATCAAGTTAACACCGTGAATTCCTTCCATCTTACCGGCACGGTTAAATAGGTTACGGAATTGACGTTCGTTAACATCATACATGAAACGTAACTTTTGCTTTTCAGCTAATTGTTGACCGTATTCTGAAACCTTACGACGGCCACCGTTTGGTCCATGTTGACCTGGGGCATAGTTTCTACGGGCAATTTCCTTACCTGTACCTGAAAGTGAAATTCCTAAACGACGTGATAATTTCCAACGAGGTCCTGTATATCTTGACATAAATAAATTCCTCCAAAATGTTTGTCTGGAGTAAAATAATTAACTAGAGCACAGCATTCGTGCAGTTATCGTTACAATTTTCGCCATGTGCAGCCCACAGGTTACTTGTTGAACTAAATCGTCGATAAATGTTGACGTTCTTGCCGCTCTTTGCTGCATATTTTACACGAAGACTAGTGTAACGTGATTGATACTAATTGTCAAAATAAATTTTTGAAGGAATAGTTTAAAACTTTATTATGAAAAGTTGATAGTTCTAATAATAGTAATAATATTTGGTATAATTTCTTTGAGATAAGACGCAATTGTCATTAGGGGTGTAAAAGTGTTTGCAATTATTATTGGAATAATAGTGATCGTATTGATCTTTTTGTGGTATATGTGGTTCTTGCAAAGAAAGAATGCATCTACTTTAAATAAATTAAAAGATCAAACGGATCGTTTAAAAAAAGCTACTTTAGATGAAAAGATTAAAAAGTTGGAAGAAATGAAACTTGCTGGTGCCAGTAAAGATCGTTTCAACCAATTAAAAGATAGTTATCGTGAACAAGTTGATCAAGTGCTTACCAATATTTTGAAACAAATGAGGGCAGCGGAGTATAAGAATACTGAATTTAAAGTGTTTGGATCAGCTAATGAGCTGAAAAGGGTCAATGTGGAAGTTACTGCTTTTGAACAAAAGATTAGTGAAATTTCCAAAGGTTTCGAAGATTTGCTGGCTAGTAATGAGCTAAATGCAACTCACAGTGAAGAATTGCAAAAGCAATATCAATCCTTACGAAAGCAGGTCTTAACTCAATCTTTTAGTTATGGTCCTGCAACTGATAAATTAGAAGATGAACTATCAGAGATCGCCAATTTATTGGATCAAGAGAAGCAATTAACTGATAAGGGTGATCATATTGAAGCCAGCCAATATCTGGATGATGTGAAACTTAAATTAGGTTTGATTACGGATCAATTAAAGGTTATTGAACCTTTGTATCACGACTTAAATGAAGTTTTTCCTGGACAAGTTGATGAAATTAAATTTGTCTATCAAAAGTTAGTTAAACAATATTTTCAATTCAAAGATGACATCATTCAACAAATTTCAGAGGTTCAAGATGAGATCGAAGAGTCTAACAAAAAACTAGGTGATTTAAATTTTGATGCAGTCAACACTAATAATGAAGACATTAAACAGCGAATTGATGACCTATATGAAACTTTGACATTAGAAATAGATGGTAAGAAAGATGTTCTAAAAGAACAAAAGCCAGTCTTGGATTACTTGAATCATGCAGTTTTCCAACATAATCGATTAGACAAACGTATTCAAAAGTTAGAAGAAGAATATATCCTAGCCGATAAAACTGTGAAGACTTTTGATGATAATTTTGCAACATTAAATGAAATTCGCCAAGAATATGATGCTGATGTACAAGGAATTGCCGACAAAAAAGTCATTTTTTCAGAAGTCAGGGATGACTTTAAAGAAATCGTTAAGCACTTAGATGATATTGAAGCTAGTGAGAAATCAATTAATGATGATCTCAATCAAATGCTATCTAGTGAACGTATTGCACGTAACAGTGTGGATGAATATGCTAAGCGTCTTGAAATTCAAAAGAAGATGATCGAGCAATTACGTTTAAATGGATTGCCTGATGATTATTTGGATTATTTCTATATGGTTTATGATGAAATTAATAAACTTTATGATGAATTAGATGCTAAACAGATTAATATGGAAGATATTAGTAAACAAGTGATTGTTACACAGGAGGATTTGAGCAATTTAGTCGAGAAAACGAAGAAGTTGAAATATAATGTTCTCTTGTCTGAAAAATTATTACAATATGCTAATCGTTATGCTAGCAAGAATCCCGAATTCAGCGATCAATTAATTCGTGCGCGTGCCTTATTTGACACCGATTATAATTATGATGAAGCTGTTGAAGTTATTTCAAAAGCTTTGGAAAGTGTTGAATCTGGTTCAGTTGAACGAATAAAAGAAACAATTAATGCATAATAGTATAGTTTTGTGTTAAGTTATAAGAGATAAAATTTTGGGCCGCAAGGCCTTTTTGTTTTGGTGAGGCAGAAATGATATATTTTGATAACAGTGCAACAACAAAAGTTAATGATTCTGTACTAAAAACTTATAATGCTGCTAGTGAGGAATATTTTGGTAATCCCTCAAGTTTGCATAAATTAGGCTTGAAAGCATATGAATTATTAGAAACATCTCGTAAACAAATTGCGAGTTTATTAGGTTTTAAACAAGACGAGGTTGTCTTTACTAGTGGTGGTACTGAGGGGAACAATTGGATCATCAAAGGTACAGCCTTTAAGAAACGTGAATTTGGTAAACATATTATTACGACGGAGATTGAACATCCTTCAGTTTTGAATACCATGCATCAACTAGAGGAACTCGGATTCGAAGTTACATATTTACCTGTAGATAAAAGTGGTCATATTAGTGCGACTGATTTGAAAAAAGCTATCCGTAGCGATACTATCTTGGTTTCAACAATGGCCGTTAATAATGAAATTGGAGCAATTCAACCAATTCATGAAATTGCTAATGTTTTGAAAGACTATCCAAGTATCAGTTATCATGTCGATTCAGTTCAAGCAATTGGTAAAAATCTTCAATCTAAGTTTATGGATCCTCGAGTTGACTACTATACTTTCTCAGGTCATAAGTTCCATGCACCTCGTGGAATAGGCTTTATTTATATGAAGGAAGGTAAACAGCTTGAACCATTGATGGCTGGTGGTGGTCAGGAGTCTAATCTTCGTAGTGGTACAGAGAATACTCCTGCAATTGCTGGTATGGCCAAGGCTATTCGTTTATTGAAAGAAAATGAAGCTCAAAAAGCTAACAAGATGGAACAACTAAAAGAAAAATTGGTTAACCACTTGCATACTTTGGATAACGTTCACGTATTTTCACAGATTGCTGATGATTTTGCACCACACATTATTTGTTTCACAATTGATGGTGTCCGTGGCGAAACAATTGTACATACTTTTGAGGATCGTGATATTTATATTTCTACAACTAGTGCTTGTTCTTCTAAGAAGGGTTTGGAATCAGGTACTTTGAAGGCAATGAATGTGCAAGAAAATGTTGCAACTAGTGCTGTGCGTGTCAGTCTAGATGAGAGTAATACAGAAGCTGAAATGGATGAATTTATTAAGAATTTGGATGAAATTCATGATCATTTCCAAATTTTGAACTAGGAGATTTAAATGGAATATACTGAAATTATGGTTCGTTATGGCGAACTATCAACTAAGGGTAAGAATCGTAAGAGTTTTATTGACCGTCTTCACGGTAATGTGGCCAAAGTTTTGAACGATTATCCCGATTTAAGAATGCAACCACATCGTGATCGCTTACATATTCAATTAAATGGTACGGATGCTAAGCCAGTGATGGAGAAATTAAAGAACGTTTTTGGGATTCAAACTTTCTCATTGAGTGTTAAAGTGTCACGTGATTTTGAAGATGTTAAGAAAAAAGCTATTGAAATGATGCATGAAGCTTATAAACCAGGTATGAGTTTCAAAGTTGGTACAAAACGTTCAGATCATACTTATGAACTTGATACTAACCAAGTCAATTTACAACTAGGGGATGCTATTTGTGATGAATTCCCTGGTATTGATGTTGAAATGAAGAAACCTGATATTAAGATTTCTGTTGAAGTAAGACAAGACGGAATTTACCTATCATATTTAACAGTTAAAGGCGCTGGTGGTTTACCAGTTGGTACTGCTGGAAAAGCGATGTTAATGCTGTCTGGTGGAATTGATTCACCTGTTGCTGGCTATTTGGCTATGAAACGTGGCGTGGATATCGAAATGGTTCACTTTTTCAGTCCACCATACACATCAGAACAAGCCTTGAATAAGGCTAAGGAATTAACTTCGAAGTTAACAGCTTTCGGTGGTCACATTAAATTTATCGAAGTACCATTTGCTGAAATTCAAGAAACAATTAAAGCTGGGGTTCCTGAAGGATATCTAATGACGATTCAACGTCGTTTTATGTTGAGATTGACTGACTTGATTCGTGAAAAAGAAAATGGTTTAGCTATTTTTAATGGTGAAGCCGTAGGACAAGTAGCTTCACAAACATTGGAAAGTATGGCTGCAATCAATGATGTCACGACTACACCAATCTTGCGTCCTGTAGCAACAATGGATAAGACCGAGATCATCCGTTTGGCTGAAAAGATTGATACCTTTAATCTATCAATTCAACCATTCGAAGATTGTTGTACCGTCTTTGCTCCACCATCACCAAAAACACGTCCAAGCATTGAAAAGACACGTAAGTTTGAAAGCTCACTTGATGTTGACGGCTTAATCCAACGTGCAATGGATGGAATTAAGATCACAACCATTGAACATGGAGACAAGTTCATGGAAAGTGACCAAGAAAATATCAGTAGTTTACTATAAAACTAATTGACGTTTCACAATTTATGATTTATTATCAGAATATCAGCTTTGAGCAGGAGTGTTATTCAGCTAGATTTCAGAGAAGGCATGTTGTTGGGAATTGCCCAATCGAACTGAGTAATTGTTGTCTGTGAGCTATCATATAAATGATCGGGCCACCGTTATCTGTTGAGTGAGGAGTTATTTGTAACTCCTAATTTAGGTGGTACCGCGAGTCTTCGTCCTATTCGGATGAGGGCTCTTTTTTTTATAGACTCTTAACGGCGAAGCCGTTTAGAGTCTATTATGGGGACGTCGAAAGACGTCCATGGATCTTAGCATTTTTAAAAAGGTTTATATCAAAACACAGATAACGTGATTGCTCAAAGTTCTATATATGGGAAAACAAAAGTATTTTCAAATAGGTTACAAAATAGGAAAGTACGTTCAGTTTTTTTGCAAGGAAACGACATCCTTAAGCAGTCCCATATTCCAAGTACCACATTTAATTAATATTAAGTATTGAATTTTATGGAGGAAATACTATGAGAGAAATCGACATGGATACAAAATATAATCCACAAGAAGTCGAAGAAGGCCGTTATCAAACATGGTTAGATGACGATGACTTTAAACCTTCTGGTGACAAGAAAGCTAAGCCTTATTCAATTGTTATCCCACCACCAAATGTTACTGGTAAATTACACATGGGACATGCTTGGGATACAACTATTCAAGATACATTGATTCGTTACAAACGTATGCAAGGTTTCGATACATTATATCTTCCAGGTATGGATCATGCTGGAATTGCTACTCAAGCTAAAGTTGAAGCTAAATTACGTGAACAAGGTGTGACTCGTTATGATCTTGGACGTGATAAGTTTGTTGATGAGGTTTGGAATTGGAAAGATGAATTTGCTAAAATTATCAAATCACAGTGGGGTAAATTAGGTCTATCACTTGATTACTCACGTGAAAGATTTACCTTAGATGAAGGTCTATCAAAGGCTGTTCGTAAGGTCTTCGTACAATTGTATAACGAAGGCTTGATCTATCGTGGCGAATATATTATTAACTGGGATCCACAACTTCAAACAGCTCTATCTGACATTGAAGTTATTCACAAGGATGACCAAGGTGCTTTCTACCATGTTAAGTACCCATATGCTGATGGTTCTGGTTTTATTGAAATTGCTACAACTCGTCCTGAAACCATGTTTGGTGATGTAGCCGTAGCCGTAGCTCCAGATGATGAACGTTATAAGGATATCGTCGGCAAGGAAGTTGTCGTTCCATTAGTTGATCGTAAAATTCCTATTATTGCTGATCATTATGTTGATAAAGACTTTGGTACTGGTATGGTTAAGATCACACCAGCTCATGATCCTAATGACTTTGCAGTAGGTAATCGTCATGATCTAAAACGTATCAATACAATGAATGCTGACGGTACAATGAATGAAAATGCCGGTAAGTATAATGGTATGGATCGCTTCGAAGCTCGTAAGGCTATTGTTAAGGATCTTCAAGACGACGATGACATGATCAAGATCGAACCTTATGTACATAGTGTTGGTCACTCAGAACGTTCAGGCGTTCAAGTTGAGCCAAGACTTTCAACACAATGGTTCGTTAAGATGAAGCCACTTGCTGAAACAGTTTTGAAAAATCAAAAGAGTGATAACAAAGTTAATTTTGTTCCTGAGCGTTTTGAAACAACCTTTACACAATGGATGGAGAATATTCATGATTGGGTTATCTCTAGACAATTATGGTGGGGACATCAAATTCCAGCTTGGTATAACAAGAAGACTGGCGAAACATACGTTGGTGAAGAAGCACCTAAGGATATTGAGAACTGGGATCAAGATCCAGATGTTCTAGATACATGGTTCTCGAGTGCTTTATGGCCATTTTCTACTATGGGTTGGCCAGATAGTGATTCAGAAGACTACAAACGTTACTTCCCAACTGATACTTTGGTTACAGGTTACGACATTATTCCTTTCTGGGTTTCCAGAATGATTTTCCAAAGTTTGAAGTTTACTGGCAAAAAACCATTTGATAACACTGTTATTCATGGTTTGATGCGTGACTCACAAGGTCGTAAGATGAGTAAGTCACTTGGTAACGGAATTGATCCAATGGATGTTATTGCTAAATATGGTGCTGATGCTTTGCGTTGGTTCGTTATGAACGGAACAACACCTGGTCAAGATACGAGATTTAGCTATGACAAAATGGATGCTTCGTGGAATTTCATCAATAAAATTTGGAACGCTTCACGTTACGTTATCATGAACCTTGATGATGAAACTCCAGCAATGGATGATTTGTCTAAAGTTACAAGTTACGACCTTTCTGATAAGTGGATCTTGGCTAAATTGAATCAAACAGTTAAGAACGTTAATGATTTGTTGGATAAGTTTGAATTCGGTGAAGTTGAACGTAATCTTTATAACTTTATCTGGAATGATTTCTGTGACTGGTATATTGAAATGAGTAAAGCTACTTTAACAGGGGATGATGAAGCAGCTAAGAAGCAAAAGAAGATGCTTCTAACTTACGTTTTGGATCAAACATTGCGCTTATTGCACCCAATTATGCCATTTGTTACTGAAAAGATTTGGTTGACAATGCCTCATAATGGTAAGACAGTCATGCATGCCAAGTATCCTGAATATCATGCTGAACTAGATGATGCTGAAGCCATGGATCAAATGGATATTCTAATTGATTTAATCAAATCATTGAGAAAGATTCGTTTGGAAGCTAATGCACCAATGTCTAAAGCTGTTGATATTTTGATCAAGCCTCAGGATGAAAAAGTAAAAGCTGTTATATTGAATAACGAAGATTACATTGATCGTTTCATGCATCCTAAGGATTTGAAGGTTGCTACTGATATTGTTGCGCCTGCCTTGGCTATGACTTCAGTTACAACTAATGCTGAACTTTATGTTCCATTAGCAGAGTTGATTGATATTGATGAAGAAATTTCTCGTCAAAACGAAGAGATGAAGAAACTCGATCAAGAGATTACACGTCTTGATAAAAAACTTTCTAATGCTAACTTTGTTCAAAAAGCACCCGAAAAAGTTGTTAATGAACAAAAAGAAAAATTAGCTGACTATCAATCTCGTCAAGCAAAAGTTCAACAAAGAATTCAACAATTAAAAGATAATCAATAAAATTGAGTATATAATTAGAGGGGTTGGCAAATGTCCAACCCCTTTTCTTTGAAAAGGAGTGATTTTACGTTGTTAAAGAATTATGAAGAAGCAATTAACTATATTCACTCATTACCAAAGTTTCATCGTACAAATAATTTGGATAATATCAAAGAAGCTTTAAAAATTTTGGATAATCCACAAAATGATTACGAGACGATTCATGTTACAGGCACGAATGGTAAAGGAACAACCAGCAATTTTTTGGCTAATTTGCTGGAAGCTGATAATAAAAAAGTCGGTTTGTTTATTTCTCCTTATGTAAAAGTGTTTAATGAACGTATCCAGATAAATCATCAGTACATTTCCGATCAAGACTTGTTGGATAATGTGAATTATTTGATAGAAAAAATTGGTTCAATTCCGCTAGCAGAGTTTGAATTTGTTACGGTTTTAGGTTATTTTTATTTTCGTGGTCGCGTCGATGTAGCAGTAATTGAAGCTGGTATTGGTGCCCGTCATGATAAGACAAATGTTATTACACCGGTTGTGTCGGTAATTACTTCCGTAGATTTGGACCATGAGAAATTAATTGGTCCTACTTTACGGGATATAGCTTTTGAAAAAGCTGGAATTATTAAGAAAAATAGACCGATTGTGACTGGTTTTCTGCAGGACTCAATAAAAGAAATAGTTGAAGATGCCGCTGAGGAAATGTCGAGTCCACTTTATAAATTTAGTCGTGACTTTGGAATTGACGATTTTAAAACAAAAAATTTTAAATTATCATTTACATATTATGACGATAAGGTAACAATAAGAGAGATATCTTGTGATGGCTTTGAAAAAACAACTGCGATGAATGCGGCTATTGCTATTCGTGCTTATGTTCAATATCATCGAAAACACCAAACTGAAGTATCAGAGAAGCTTATTAAGGGCAATCTTGATAGTCATCATTTATTGGGAAGAGCACAAATAGTACAAAATAATCCGTTAGTTTTAATGGATGGAGCACATAATATTTCAGCAATTTATAATTTAATTAATTCTTTGACTACAAATTATGAAAATAAAGATATAATTGTTTTATATGCTGGAATGAAAGATAAAGATCGCAGTGAGATTATTCAGGAATTAGCACCAAGAGTGAAGCATATTTATATCACAACACTTGATATGCAACGTTCCGCTGTTGCTGGCGATTATAATTTATCGAACTATGATAATGTTTCTTTTATTGAAAATTATCGTACTGAATTACAGAAAATAATGAAACAACTAAATGCTCAACAAGTATTGTTGATTACTGGATCTTTTTATTTAATTTCGGATTTTGAAAATTATTTTGCGTAATTTCAAGTATGATGATAAATTTAAGAGAAAAAATTTTAGCTTATGGTGTCAGCACCTTAAAAGATGAAGAATTAATGGCTGTTGTCATTGGCAATGGTACTAAGAAAAATAACGTTTTGGACTTGTCAGAAAAAATTGTTTCAAATAAGAATGGTTTAAATTTGAATTTAGACCAATTAATGGCTTTTAATGGAATCGGAGTTGCCCAAGCTTGTAAAATTCTGGCGGCAATTGAATTAGGTACCAGAAAAGTTCAGTCGGATAAGTTATCAGAACGAGTCGTTTCAGTCGACGATATTGGAAAACATTTAATAAATATAATAGGTAGTACTCCACAAGAGAAGCTAATGGCGGTTTACTTGAATAATAGTTATCATGTCATTAATGAAAAAACTATTTTCATTGGTACAATTGATCAAGCAACTGTTCATCCAAGGGATATTCTAAGAGAGGCAATCCAGATTTCAGCGACGCAAATTGTGATAGCTCACAATCATCCAAACGGAACATTAATGTTTTCGAAGAATGATCAGGAGTTTAGTTTACGGTTGAAAAAATGTTGCAATTTAATGGGAATAAACTTATTAGATCATTTAATTATTACGAGAAAATCGTATTCTAGTTTAAAGAAGTTAAATTTAATTTAGGATATGATTGGTCATACTTTAAATCGTTATTTTGTATGATATAATTTTGGTTAGCGTAAAATGTGGTGTGTACTTTAAAGGAGAGAAATAAATTGTTTGGTATTGGATCAAAGAAGCTTGGCATAGATTTAGGAACTGCAAATACTTTAGTTTATGCTGAAGGAAAAGGAATCGTTTTAAACGAACCTTCTGTTGTCGCAAAAAATAATAACACTGGAGAGATCGTTGCTGTTGGTTCAGATGCTCGTGAAATGATTGGACGTACACCTGGTAGTATTTCTGCCATTCGTCCAATGCGTGATGGAGTAATTGCTGATTATGACACAACTGCTGCTATGATGAAGTACTTCATCGAAAAAACAGCAAATAATTCAAAACCCTCTGTAATGGTTTGTGTTCCTAGTGGTGTTACTGAAGTTGAAAAGAGAGCTGTTATTGAGGCTACTCAACATGCAGGAGCTCGTGAAGCATATGTAATCGAAGAACCATTTGCAGCCGCTATCGGTGCAGGACTTCCTGTTATGGATCCAACCGGTAATATGGTTGTTGATATTGGTGGTGGTACAACAGACGTTGCTACCATTTCACTAGGTGGAATTGTATCATCACGTTCAATTCGTGTTGCTGGTGATAAATTTGATGATTCAATTTCAGCTTATATTAAATCAAATTATAATTTACAAATTGGTGAAAGAACTGCTGAAGATGTTAAGATTCAAATCGGTTCAGCCTCAATTGAAAAGGCTAAAGAGATTGAATCAATGCAAATTCGTGGTCGTGACCTTGTTACAGGTTTACCAAAGACAGTTCAATTAACTGGTGAGGACATTGCAACTGCAATTCATGAAAATGTTCAAGAAATCATTGAAACAATCAAAGAGACTCTTGAAGAAACATCTCCTGAAATTGCTGCTGATGTTATCGATCACGGTATTGTTTTAACCGGTGGTGGTGCATTGTTACATCATTTACCAGAAGTAATCTCAGAAGCAACTGGAGTTCCCGTATTCATTGCTCAAGACCCACTAGATTGTGTGGCTATCGGTACTGGCGAATCACTTAAGAATATCGATGTAATGCGTCGCCAAAAATAAGCGGGATGAATCCCGTTTTTTTTATTTGATCTACTAGGAGGAAGCAATGCAAAAGTTTTTTTCAAATAAAAAATTGATTATTTTAATGATACTTATTATTGTTACTTTTGGACTTTTGGCGGTAACGGTTAATATTCGTGATAAAAAGAGTACACCGCCAGTTGTTCAACAAGTTGGTAATGATGTCGTCAGCGTTGTTGGTGGAGTCTTCGCTTATCCAACTAATGCTGTAAAAAATGCTACCTCAGAATTCTCTGATTTGTACAACACATATTCTGAAAATAAACGTTTGAAAACTAGAATTGACGAGTTAGCACAAAATCAGGCTAAATTAGAAGTAGTTCAAGATGAAAATAAGAAGTTAAAACAAGAATTAAAACTTAATGGAACACTTACTGATTACAGTACAGTTAATGCCTCTGTTTTGTCACGGTCACCAAGTAGTTGGCAAAATTACTTAACAATTAATCGTGGTCAAACAAGCGGTATTAAGAAGAATATGCCAGTTATGTCTGGAAAAGGTTTGATTGGTAGAATTGTTGAAGTGGACAAGGTTAGTTCTAAGGTTGAGTTGATTTCAACTAATAATGAATTGAACGATAAGTTTGCGGCTGAAATTTTAGGCGATAACAAGAATGTTACAGGTGTTGTTAGTCGTTATGATAGTTCTACTGGTGACCTAGTGATGGAAAACGTTAATTCTACAAAAGATATCAAAAAAGGCCAAAGCGTTATTACATCAGGTTTAGGTGGATTAACACCTCGTGGATTGTACATTGGTAAAGTTTATGGGATCAAGAAAGATAATTATGGAATGACTAATTCTGTTTATATCACCCCAGCAGCTGAAATGCGTAACTTTACTGTTGTTACAGTTATCAAGTCGTCGGTTCATGGTGAGAATTGATGAATATAAAAAGACGAAAGATTTTTGGACAAGTATTATTCATCTTATTTGCATTTTATTTGGATGGTTTAATAAAATGGGCCTTTTTGAATAATATGAATCATGAAACAGTAGTGATCTTGCCACAGATTATGTTGATGGCAATCGTTATGTTAACGATGAGAATTGAAGATCGTCGTCAATTGATTATATACGGTATAGTCTTTGGGGTTATTTACGATTCCTATTATTATGGAATCATCGGACTATATACAATTTTGTTACCACTGTTGATGGTGGGAATAGATCATTTTAGATTTTTGTTGATCAAAAATAATATGGGATATGATATTTCCATTTATTTTTTGTCGTTGACATTTTTGCAAACGGGAATTTATTTGTTAGAAAAATTATTGCAGCAAACAAGTACAGATGTTTTTGATTTCATTACGTATACGTTGGGACCAACATTGTTGTGGAATATAGTTGTTTTCTTTGTTATCTATATTCCATTGGCAAATATGTCTGCCTGGTTGGTGAAATATCGGAGGGATAGTAAATGAGTGACATCATTTTAAAGGGTGGTAAAGATGGATTTTCAGTTATTTTTAATGAGAATGCCAATTATGACGATGCGTTGAAGGATTTAAAAGAGTTAATCATGCAACAAAACGTTAAATCAACCAATGAAAATGATGATGTTATTAGTTTTACTATTAAAACCGGTAAGCGATTGTTTACTAATCAACAAAGGGAAAGTATTGAAGAATTTTTTGAAAAATATCCACAACTAGAATTAAAGGATATCGAATCAGATGTTGAGGATAAGAAAAAAGTCAAAGAATTATTTGATGCTAATAAAACTAATGTTGAATCTGGAATCGTACGTAGTGGACAAAGGCTAGAATATAAAGGTGACTTGATCTTTTTAGGATCGTTACATCGTGATGCCCAAATTTGTGCTACAGGTTCTATCTATATTTTGGGAGAGGTCAGTGGAATCGTCCAAGCTGGATTTCCTGATAATCCTAATGCGGCCATTTTTGGTAATTTGAAGGATGTCGATCAATTACGAATTGCTGATGTTATTGAAATTGTAACGGATGATAATCGTAAGGATTTTCAGGATGGTAAGTTTGCTTTTATCAATGATCTACATGCTATTAGTGTTGATGATCTAAAAAACTACAAAGATAAAATAAATGATTTAAGAAAAAGGACAGATTAACTATGGGAATATCAATAGTTGTAACTTCAGGTAAAGGTGGAGTTGGCAAAACAACTACTACTGCAAATGTAAGTACTGTCTTAGCAAGTCTTGGTAAAAAAGTATGCATGGTCGACTTAGATATAGGGTTACGAAATTTAGATGCTGTGATGGGCCTAACTAATCGGGTTGTTTACGATATTGTTGATGTGGCTCAACATAGGGTAGTAGTATCCCAGGCTTTAGTAAGAGATCCTAGATTTGAAGATAATTTGTATTTATTGGCGGCATCACAATTTGCGGATAAATACGTCTTAGATAAGGATTCATTAGCACTGATTATCAATGAGTTAAAGCAACGCTTTGATTTTGTGATGATTGATTGTCCAGCTGGAATTGAATATGGTTTTCAGAATGCCGTTTCTACAGCCGATGGAGCTTTAGTGGTGACTAATCCAGAGATCGCCTCAGTTAGTGATGCAGATCGAGTAGTTGGTATTCTAGAGAATATGAACATGCCGATAACACCTCATTTAATTATTAATCGTATTCGCAAGAATATGATCAATGAGGGTACATCAATGCGAATTGATGATATTGTTAACCATTTAGGAATTCCTTTATTGGGAATCGTTATTGACGAGGATAAAGTTATTTCTGCTTCTAATGCTGGACAAACTGTAGCTTTTGATCGTGATAGTAGTGCAGGTCATAGCTATCAAAATATTGCTCGAAGGATGTTAGGGGAAAGTATTCCTTTAGACTTATCAACCGATACTAAAAAAGTTGGATTTTGGGGCCGTGTTTTTGGAAAAAAATAAGTCCTATGGTACAATATCCTTAAATAATATAAGTCAACACAGGGGGAGCCTTTGGCTGAGAGTGAACGTAATTGTTCAGACCCTTTAAACCTGTTATGTTAATACATGCGTAGGGATAGTGTTGTTCAAGCAGAAGCTCGAACTCTCTTGTGATGACAAAAATCAGAAGGGAGTTTTTTTGTATGATCAATAGAGCTAGCGGTCAAGACAGTTTAATTGTTTTGACGGAAGGGGCCATTATTACCGCTTTGGCAATGGGGTTGTCTTATATACCTCATTCTACAGGGGTTTCTTCGGTTGAATTTGTTTATGGATTGATTCCAATGTCTATCTATGCGTTAAGAAGAGGATTGAAACCTGGCTTAATGGCTGGGTTAGTCTGGGGACTATTAGATATGTTTCTTAGGGGACTAGGTGGGGGAGTTTTGAATCCACTGCAAGGTTTTGTTGAATATCCATTAGCTTTTGGTGTCGTGGGATTAATTGGTTTAGGAAGTGTTAGAGTTCAGCGCGCGATTAGAAATGGTAAGAACGCGTTAGGATTGATAATCTTTTATTCAGCAATTGGTTTTTTGGCTAAGTATTTTCTACACTTTATTGCTGGCGGTATCTATTGGGGATCATATGCACCTAAATCGATGAATCCTTGGGTCTATTCTTTAGTTATTAATGGAGGTAGTTTTATAGCTAATATGATTATGCTGATTGTTTTGGCTATCCTATTAAATCGTATTTTTAAACAATTAATAATTCCAAAAAATTAGACAAAAGAGCCTAACCTGAAAAATTCGGGTTAGGCTCTTTTTTTGGCTCTTTGTCAAATCGTATTGATGAATAGTTTTTGTATAGAAGGCAACCTCATG
>NZ_AZES01000114.1 GCF_001434985.1 Companilactobacillus paralimentarius DSM 13238 = JCM 10415
ACTGTTTTTGAGAACTTTTGTTCTCTTTTATTCTAAAAAAGGAGAGTACAGGATTTGAACCTGCGCGCCTGCTATAAAACAGGTTCGTCGGATTTCGAGTCCGATGCATTACCACTCTGCCAACTCTCCATAATAAAGGCCTTTAGGCCCCTTTTACTAGTATTGCATAAGAGTAAACATATCATACCCTTTTATTTTATCACGTCCGTGCAAATCAGTTAACTCAATTAAGAAAGCTGTTCCAACTACGATACCGCCCAATTTTTCAATTAACTTAATTGTAGCAGCTAATGTGCCACCAGTCGCCATTAAATCGTCAACAACTAAAACTTTTTGTCCTGGTTTAATAGCATCTTTTTGCATGTACAATGAGCCTTGACCGTATTCAAGATCATATGTGACTGAAACAGTCTCTCGAGGCAATTTTCCCTTCTTACGAGCAGGAGCAAAGCCAATACCCATGTTATATGCTACCGGACATCCCACGATAAAGCCACGTGCCTCCGGTCCTGCAATCATTTCTGCACCACGACTTTTAGCATACTCAACAATCTTATCGGTTGCTGCAGCATATGCCTTGCCATCAGCCATTAATGGTGAAATATCTCGAAATAGTACACCAGGTTCTGGAAAATCTTGAACATTAGCAACATATTTCTTAAAATCAATATCCATTTTTAAAATTCCCCATTCAACCTAACAATGGCAATCATAATCACTCATCCAAGATAAGAGATCGTCAAAGTTGGATTCAATTAATATTTTTTCAACTTCATTGCGTTGTAATCTCTTCAAGTATGTCGGAGATTCAATCAATTCGCGTTGTTGTGAAGCATCAGCTTTTTCAACAAAGCCATTTACCATTTTAACAAAATTTAACTCAAAAAACACTTTTAAATAAAAATCAACGTCATTTTTTTCAAAATTTAAGTATTTTGCGACCAAATCCATCTGATTTGCCTGAATATTTTGGTGAGAGTAGATATATTTTAACAACTCTTTCATCTTCACCATATCCGGCTTCAAATAACCATTAGCTAGATTCGTATGGAAGAACAATGCTGTGTGCTGCGACTTATTCTTTTTAATGAATTTCTTAAATAAATCCAAATTGTGCGGACGGTCATAAATCAAAACATTATCACCAGACACATCTTCATCGTAACGAACCATATTGACTTGTAATTTAGAACGTTTAGCAGCTTCATAATACGCTTCATTAAAGAAAACTACATCATCGAAGTGATTAATTATCTCCGTTGATATACGTTTATTTCGATAATCGAGATAAACTTTTTTCAATTCTTGTACTTTTTGAGCCGCTGGTGAAACTTGAAAATCATCCAACATCAATTGAAGATTCTTACGGCCAGCCCACTCATTAATACCTAACTCACCGTAAACATCGCAGACATCAGTTTCCTCTTCTTGAGACTTCTGATACATACCAAATCCAATGGCATCAACTTGATGACTCTGATCAGCCACCTGTGTTTTCAAATGTGTACCATCTTTTCCGATTGAACGAGGCTGAGCTAACTCAACATTAGTCAATTTGATTACTGGTTTAGGATTTCCCATTCCAAATGGTGCTAAACGATTAATTTTTTTTATCAAATCGAAATTCAAATCAGCAATCTTCAGACTAAGATCATACTTTTTGACTACAGGTGCATGTGGATCAAAATTCTGTTTGGCAGGTTCAGCTTGTATTAATTCAGTCAATTTATCCAATTGGCTTTCTTCAATCGAGAAACCACAAGCTTGGGCATGTCCACCAAAGGCCGTAAATAAATCTCGATATTGATCCAAGGCCGTAAACAGGTTGAATCCTTCAGGACTGCGGCCAGATCCCTTCATCACACCACTATTTTCGTCAAATTGTGTTGCCAAAACCGGCTTATTCTCTTGGTCCATGGCACGACTAGCTACAATTCCTAGAACACCTTGATGCCAGCCATTCCCCTTCAAGATTAATACACCATTATCTTTTTGAGCTTCAATTTGATCCTGAGCATCGTTGAAAGCTGAATTGACTAATTCTTGTCGATGAGAGTTAATATCTTCAGTTTCATCAACAATCTCTTTAGCAAAAGTTTCATCACCTGTTGTCAACAATTCAACACCAGATGAGGCATTATCCAAGCGTCCTAAGGCATTGATGCGGGGTGCAATTTTAAAACCGATATCCTCTTCAGAAATATCGTTAACTTTAATTTTACATTTTTTAATTAGGGTACTTAAGCCCACATGATGATTCTGACGCATCTGTCTAAGACCTTCAGAAACAATGACACGATTCTCGCCCTTAAGAGCCACTGAGTCGGCTACAGTACCAATTGCAGCTAAGTCTATCAATTCCAACGCTTCATCGCCTAGAAGTGCATCAGCTATCTTAAAAACCACTCCTGCACCAGATAAGTATGGGCAAACGTATTCTGCACCAGGAATAGTTGGATGAACAATTGCGTCAGCTTCAGGTAATTCCTTAGGCAAATCATGGTGATCAGTCACAACGACTTGAATACCTTGATCTTTTAAATATTTGATCTGATCTTTACCACTGACACCGTTATCGACCGTGATCAACAAATCAATTCCCTTATCGGCTAATTCTTTATAACGATCCAAGTTAGGGCCATAACCGTCTTTAAAACGATCTGGAATGTAAAAAATAGGTTTAGCTCCTAATTTTTGCAAAGTTAATTTCATAATTGAAGTACTTGTAACACCATCAGCATCGTAATCACCATAAATAGCAATCTTCTTCTGTGATTGTACAGCATCATCAATTATCTCCAAGGCTTTATCCATATCATGCAAACCAAATGGATCCTGTAGTTCATCTACATTGCTATTTAAAAAGGATTCAATCTCTAAATTGTCAGTTATACCTCTTTCTATCAATAACTGAGCTACGATATTGTCGACCTTTTTATCTGTCGCAAATTTTTCTATTTCTTGTTTTGAGGGATTTTTACGCTTTTCCCAATTTATTAATGTCAATCCATCACCTACTGTCAATTAATTATAGCAATTTTTGAACGTAAAAAAAAAGCCTTGAAAGCATCATTACAATTTAATTTTGTAAATTCTGCCTTCACAAGCTTTTAAGTTACTATTAAGAAAAGACTGCTAAAGTAGCCTTATTCGCTGGTTCATTTCTGACAAGTGATCCTTGTAGAGCCCAACGATTAGTTCCTCCATCAGCACATGTGATCAAAGTTAAAATATTTTGCCCCTTCACATCATCTAATAAATAAACTGCTGTTGGTGGAACAATTTTCTTATAGTAAATTTTATAAGTGTAAACACGTTTCATATTAGTAATATATGCTAAATCACCTATTTGAGCATTTTCCAATGGTGAGAAAAGCGCACCCTTATTAGTCATGTAGTGACCTGCCAAAGCATAATTATTCTTGCCCATTTTCTCGTTTTCTTTCATCGTACCACCACCAGTTGATAGAGCATTATCGCTCAAACCAACAACGATCGGTAAACGAAGAGCGACTGATGGAACAGACATTTTTCCGATTACTGCGGCATCATTATTAACGGCAGCTTTAGCTACTTGACTAGCAGAAATAGGTTTCACCTTGTTAAAATCAAATTGTCCCTTTTTCTTCTGATTTGCTTTGACTTTGTCAGCTGTCAAACTACTCAAATTACGATTAGAAATTTGCTTAACAGCATATTCCTTAATTGGTTGATTAAAAATTAAAGCTAGAGCTATCAATAAAACAAGGATAGTTCCAAAAATTGAAAAGAATTTCTTCATCTTTTTCATTCCGTTCCAATAAATTTACAATATGCAATACAATTTTAATATTAAAACATCTGTCCAAAAAAGTTAAGTCTTTAATCTTTTTCTAAAAACTTCAATAATATCAACATTTAAAAGCTTATAAATAAGCTATAATGTAATTATAAATGAATCTGGAGGTAATTTTATGAGCATTCTTGTTTTAGGTGGTGCCGGATACATTGGTTCACATACAGTAGACCATTTGTGTGAACTTGGTTACGACGTCATTGTAGCAGATAACCTATCAACCGGTCATCAACAAGCTATCAATTCAAAAGCTAAATTCTATCAGGGAGATGTCCGCGATAAGGAATTTTTGATCAAACTATTCCAAAATGAAGACATTACTGATGTCATTCACTTTGCGGCCTTTTCAGTTGTTCCTGAATCAATGAAGGACCCTCTTAAGTATTTCGACAACAATACAAGTGGTATGATTTCATTACTTCAAGTAATGCATAATTTTGGCGTTAAACACATTGTCTTCTCATCAACTGCCGCAACTTATGGCGAACCTAAACAAATTCCTATTAAGGAAACTGACCCTACCGTACCTACTAATCCATATGGTGAAAGTAAATTAGCCATGGAAAAAATCATGCACTGGTGTGACGTAGCTTATGGTATTAAATTCGTTGCCTTGAGATACTTCAATGTTGGTGGCGCAAAGCCTGATGGCACGATCGGTGAAGATCACAATCCTGAAACTCACTTGATTCCTGTTGTCTTGCAAGTTGCTGCTGGACAACGTGATGAATTGACAATCTTCGGTGACGACTACGATACTAAAGATGGTACTAACGTCCGTGATTATGTCCACGTTGAAGATTTAGCCGAAGCTCACCGTTTGGCTATGGAATATCTTCGTAGTGGTAATGACAGCAATGTCTTTAACCTTGGCTCATCTACTGGATTCTCAAACAAGGAAATTCTTGAGGCAGCTCGTAAAGCTACTGGTAAGGAAATCCCTGCTAAAATTGGTCCAAGACGTCCCGGTGATCCAAGTACTTTGATTGCTGATTCAACAAAGGCCAGAACAGTTTTGAAGTGGCAACCTAAGTATGATGACGTTGAAAAAGTTATCAGTGATGCTTGGAACTTCAAATCAAAACATCTAAATGGTTACGAAGAAAAATAATTAAAGAAACAGTTACTGAAAACAAAATTTCAGCAACTGTTTTTTTTGACATTTTAATATTCTTAAAACTAATTTTAATGCCAAATTTAACTAACTTGGAGTCACCATAAACTACGGTTGAAATTAATGATATCTTTAAATTCTTGTTGATTTGTAGCACCCCCCTTGAGCGATAATGTTCTTAATCTAATATTTGCAATTCAAAGATGACCTTCTTTTGGGAAAACATCTTAATTCACAATGTAAAATATTATTTTTTATTTCACTTCTTGATTAAATATACAGTAGATGTATTATGGAAGCGATTACAAAGACGCTATATGTGCATTTGATTTGAATCAAACGTTTGATAATTCCATAATAGATGAATCGAATAAAATATTGAATATGTATTTATTTTAGGTTAGGAGAAATGAATTATGCATAGCATTGATAGAGCATTCACTACCCTTCAAAATCCTTACTATGGGGGAAATATTTTTGATGAAAAACCCATTCAAGTAACATTGATTGAAAAAAAGCATACTAATAAACTGGAATCTCAATCGAAAAGTATATTTAGAAGTATATTGGGAGAAAAAAAAATCTTTGACTGTTCAGTTGAAAATAATATTAATCTCGCAACAAATAATAAGAATGTATTTTCAATTCCATTTGAGAAAGTAGAATATATCCAATTTGGAATCATCCGAAGCCTTGGCTATGTCAACTGGGGAAATCCAGTTGTCCCAACTCCTATTTACTCTATGTTGATATATATTAAAACCGTTGATAGCCATTACGGTTTTTTTGACTTTGCTATAAATAAATATTCTGAATATAAAACAGTCTTTCAAGATCACAATATCCCCTTAGAAGATCCTTTTAATTTAAATGAATTATCAAAATTGGAAAAAGTAAAATTGTATGACTATTTAAATAAAAATTACGATGAATTATCGAAAAAAGCTAATTATATAGATTAAAATCCGATGAACAAAGTAAAGATTTCATTAAATAAAAAAATCGTATCAAGTATCCGGAGACAGACTAAAAAATCGGGTGATCCCTTAAATTCAAGAAAAATTCTTCGGTAGATCTGTTTCTAATATTTAACAAAAAATCTAGTTTAGTGATTATAAAGTGATCACTAAACTAGATTTTTTAGATAGAAAAAACAATGTAATTATATTCCCAATCTTATTTCAAAATAAAATCAATTGCTTCATGCAAACAGTCATCAGCTTGAACAAAATCGCCAACTTTATCCATAAAGGCATGAGTCATTCCGTTATATCTGATATAAGTAATGTCGCCACCAGCTAATTTCATCTTGTTATAGAAGGCTTCCCCTTGGAGTCTTAAAGGATCAAACTCACCTATCATGAACAAAGTTTGGGGCATTTTCTTCAATAAATTCTCTGGTGCATTCAATGGTGAAATATACATACTTTCTGGATCACTATCACGAATATACCAATCGTTGATCATCCCTTGACTACCATTAAAGTTATTAATATAAGCTCTGATATCTTCGGCCTTTTCGCATCCAATTAATGGTTCCGGTGTATCAAATATTGCCCTTCTCTTAGCATCTTTACCTTGGTAAGTAACAGGATACAATGCTACTGCCTTATTCAAATAGTTTGTTCCTAATTGACGATCTAATAATGATAATGTGTAAGCCAAATTACCGCCAGCTGAATCACCCATTGCTGTAATATTGCCAATTTTTAAAGCGGCCTTATTTTTTGCCAAGTAATTTAGAACTTGGTAACAATCAATTAAATCTTGAGGATATGGATGCTCTGGTGCCAATCCATAATCAACAGAAACTACTCGGACTTCACCAAAATCGGCTAACGCTTCACATGGATACTCAACATTATCCAGACTACCGCCGAAAAAACCTCCACCATGCATAAATAGAATTGTTGGTAAAGTTTCATTAGCCAAAGATTTTTGCAGATAAACACGAACCTTGACACCATTATAAATTGTATTAGTAATACTCAATTCTTGTTGACAGGTATGATTGGCTTTTTTCCAGCCCATTGACGAACGGATATCTTCGACTGTAACACTACCGTTCACTTCACTACCGAAGTCACCAGTATTAGTTTGTTTAATGGAATCCTCTAACTCTTCTTTAGCTTTAGGATCAAGATACCCTTCTGTATCTTTTCCAGGAACCAACTTCATTTGATAATCTGTATTTTTAACATTAACCTTTTCTAACAAAATACTTTCCTCCTTGAACGACCTTTTGATAAATAAGTGTAAAAATAGCAATCAACAATAAGAAACCAAATCCATATGCAGCAACTCTCATGTTCATATCTGGTTGTTGACTACCCATTAAACCAGACAAGTAATTGATCAAGGTTGGTGAGATGAAAACTCCAACATTAGTGAATATCAACATGACTGAAGAAGCTAAATTCTCCGAACCTTTTGGAGCAATCGTGTTAATGATCGTATAGATGAATGGGATCACCAGGGCAAAGCCTAAACCAACAATTACCACTCCAATAGTTACGTTAGCAATACTTGCCGCTCTGGATAAAATTGCAAAGCCAACAGCCATTAATGAGAACCCAACTACCAAAGTATATTGCTTCAATAATTTATGGATGAATCCATAAACAAAACCGATTGCCATGGATACTAACGTGAAGACGCCTAGAATTGTAGCTGCTTGACTACCTGTGCCCATATTCTTATACGTCAACAAATCGGCTAGTTTCACTGTAACTACCATGAAAAAAGCATAAATAAAGAATGTCATTACTGAAATTAGAATAACCGGCAAATTAACTTTTTGGTGAACTGACTTTTCATGCTTGACCGATTTATTCTCAACGTTAGGAATCACTACTCCAAAAATAATCATGATAGGCAATGCGATTGCGTAAATAATGAAAGTTGCATGCCAACCAAAGGCGATTAGATAACCTACTAGAAATGATAAAATTGAGCTCCCTAATGAACTGACCGAACTTTGAAAGCCCATCATCGTGGAGAGTTCATCGCCACCGTAAAAATCAGAAATCATACTGATTGCCAAAGAATTGAATAACCCAATTCCGACTCCTAGCAACAGCCTAGAAATAATAACTACATAATAATTGTTCGAGAATACTGGAGTTATTCCAAATATTAACGCAACAATAAGTCCAAATATTACAGTCTTTTTTTGACCCAAGAAATTAACCAAAATACTACTGATAAAAATACCAGCAATAATACCTAAATTAGGAATTGTCGAAATAGTTTCAATGGCTGAAGCAGATTGACCAGTAAAAGTTTTACTCATCAATGGTATTGCCGCAGCAATGTTAGGAGCTGCCATTAGCAACATTGATATCGACAGTAAAGCAAATTTAAACAGAAACGATTTAGTATTGATTTTTGTCATCGTATCACTCCTTGTCTTTCTTAATAACAAGTTTATTGTACGATGTAACAGTTTGCTGTAAGCGGTTAATAGTAACTAGTTTTAGGTCGTTTTATGACTTTTTTAACCTGAATCGATATTTTCCTGGTGTCTGTTTATAGACCTGAAGAAATAGTTTACTAAATGATTTAGGATTAGAAAAACCTGTCAAATCAGAGATAACCGCAATATTTTTATCCGTATTTGTTATCATCTCATAAGCCCTTTTTAGACGAATGTAATTTACATATTCCATTACACTCATCCCCATTTGTTTGCTGAATGTTCTGGATAAATAACCTGTACTCAAATGACCTACTTGAGCTATTTCGTCTAACATTATTTTTTCACTGCTGTGTTGATTGATATAGTCGATTACTTTTGCCAATTTATGTAATGTAGGGATTCTGGGAAGTCCATGAACTGTGTTTTTATCGTGACTGCAATACTTTAGTAAATCATGTAGAATCAAGAACATATCGCTCTTTAATTGTAAATTACGGTATTCATCCTCTATTTGACTATGCTGATAGTACAAATATAAGTCATGCTTGATTATTGCTACTTCCTCTCTTTTCTTAGGAAGAACAAACCAGTAACTTTCATAATTCGGAATCTCTTTGATCAAAATTTCATATGGAATTAAAAAGGTTAAAGCTAAAGTATTCTTGTTTGTATTCATATTATCAACTGAGTGAATCTCGTTGGAATTGATAATCAAAACATCCCCTGATTTAGAACTAATTCTTTTACCACTAATGGTGAAATCAGCTGTTCCCTCAATCGGATAATCAATTTCAATAGCCTGATGCCAATGACGTAAAACATTCCCGTTAGCAAAACTATTAGTGTGCACAATCAATTTTAATAGTTGTTGACTCGGTTCAACCATCTCATGTCGATACATGCTTCTTCCTCCAAAAAAATAATCGTGAATCATCACGATTATTTTACAATACATTTATTTAGAATAAATACTCCAAATCACTACCAGCAGTTGGATAAGCTAATATTTCTTTCTTAACGTCAGCGTTGGTCATCTTCTGTTCAATTGCTTTTGTTAAAAGATTGATCATACTGTCAGCTTCATTGCTTAGAACCGTTGCACCAATAATTTGAGATTTATCATTTAAAACAATTCTGATCATTGCCTTAGGTTCATTAGTATGACTATAAGTGAACCAACTAGTTACATCTTGATCAACCACTTTGGCACCATTCTGTTCACCAACTTGAGCTAGCTTAGGAGTTCCATAAACGACTGTTGGTACTAATGGTATCTTAATATCATCTGTAGTCTTTCCTAAAATAACATTGCTAACATAGTCAGCTTCAAAACCGGCTACTGGTGTTAATTTAGGTGTCTTTGTTGAAACAACATCTCCGATGGCAAAAATTTTATCATTACTCGATTGTAATTTTTCATTCACAATTACACCATGGCGGTCCGCTTTGACATTAGCTTTTTCTAAATCAAGAATATCTACATTAGGAATTCTTCCGGTAGCACCAATAATCAAGTCGCTAGTCAAACTGAAATCATCTGCTTTCAATGTCAATTGTCCGGCTGATTTTATAATTTCTTTTGTATCAACATTGAAGTGAAATTTAACACCTTTAGTTTCCAATTGATGAACTAACTCTTGAGCATATTTTTCATTGAATGCTTTCAAGGGATGATCATTATGGTGAACTACATGAACCTCAGCTCCGGTCGCATTAGCAATTGTAGCCAATTCAAAAGCAATATAACCTGCACCGATAATTGTGATTGTTTTAGGCATCTGTTTGAGTGACAAGAAATCGGTACTAGATAGAAGATACTCTTTACCAGGAATATCTGAATAACTAGGACGTTGTCCTGTCGCGATAATAAAGTGATCGGCTTGATAGGTAGACTCATTAACGCTCAATTCTTTTTCTGAGACAAATTTAGGTGAGCCATCGATAGCTGTAATACCAGCATTGATGGCTCCTTTTTTACTTCCAGCAGACACTGGATCAGTAAAGGTTGCTTTAAACTTCTCTAACTCTTCCCAATTGACATAAGGGACATCACCAAACCCTTTACCTTTCAATTGAGTCATTCTATCTCTGGCCTCAACGGCACTTAACAAAACCTTTTTGGGATCACAGCCACGGTTAGGGCAAGTTCCACCCCATAAATTATTTTCGATCAAAGCTACATTTTGACCAGCTCCACTCAAGTCATAAGCTGCTGCTAGACCTCCTGGGCCAGCACCAATGACGATCGTATCAAATTTTTCCATATGAATCCCTCCAAATAAAAAAGCACTTATAATGTAAACACTAATTACATTATAAGCACTTATCTAATTTTTGCCGTCTTCTTTGCCTCGGTTAAGGTTCAAAACAGCCATGAAGGCTTCTTGAGGAATGGAAACTTTTCCGACTTCCTTCATACGTTTCTTACCAGCCTTTTGCTTATTCAATAGCTTATCGCGACGAGTTCTGTCACCACCATAAAGTTTGGCTGTAACATCCTTACGATAAGCTTTAACATTTGAACGAGCGACTACTTTGTTACCAATAGCAGCTTGAATAGGAATTTCAAACATTTGACGAGGAATAACTTCCTTCAATTTAGCAACGATATCACGACCACGCTTTTGAGCAAAATCTTTATGAACAATAAAACTCAAAGCATCGACCGGTTCACCATTAAGCAAGATATCCATTTTAACCAATTCACTTGGTTCGTAATCATCGACATCATAATCTAGCGAAGCGTAACCTTTAGTATTCGATTTCAAATCATCGAAGAAATCAAAAATAATTTCTAGCAATGGCAATTTATAAACTACGTTTACCCGATACTTGTCCAAATAATCCATTGTGACAAACTCGCCACGCTTATGTTGACAGAGTTCCATGACGGGACCAACGAAGTCCTCGGGAACCATAATTTCAGCTCGAACAAATGGCTCACGAACTTCTTTGATTTCAGAAACATCGGGCAACTCAGCTGGATTATCAACCACAATTTTCTCACCGTCAGTCGTCGTTACATGATAATCAACTGATGGCGATGTGGTAATCAAATCAAGATCAAAGTCACGTTCCAAACGTTCTTGAACAACATCCATATGCAATAGTCCTAAGAATCCAACACGGAAACCAAAGCCTAAAGCTTGGGATGTTTCTGGTTCATATTCCAAGGCAGCATCATTTAACTGTAATTTATCTAAAGCTTCTTTCAAATCTTCATATTTAGCATTGTCTACAGGATAAAGTCCAGCATACACCATTGGTGTACTCTTACGATATCCAGTCAAAGGTGAATCAGTTGGATTATTGGCAAGTGTAACTGTATCACCAACTTGAGTATCCTTAACTGTCTTGATACTTGCAGTAATATAGCCTACATCCCCAGCCATCAAATAGTCACGTTTAACGGCTTTAGGAGACATCACACCAACTTCTGTAACTTCAAAGGTCTTCTTATTACTCATCAATTGAATCGTGTCTCCGACCTTTACAACGCCTTCTCGAACACGTACATCCAACACAACGCCACGATAACTGTCATAAACTGAATCAAAGATCAACGCTTTGAGTGGTTTATCCAAATCACCTTCAGGAGCTGGTACATCAGATACAATTCTTTCAAGCAATTCGTCGACACCGATACCAGTCTTAGCACTCATCAAAATTGACGATTCGGCGTCTATACCTATCATCTCTTCAATTTCTTCTTTAACTTTATCAGGTTCAGCTGAAGGTAAGTCAATTTTATTGATAACTGGTACAATTTCCAAATCATTATCAATCGCTAAATAAGCATTAGCCAGCGTTTGAGCTTCAACACCTTGAGCAGCATCAACCACCAACAAGGCTCCCTCACAAGCAGCTAGAGAACGTGAAACTTCATAGGAGAAGTCCACATGTCCTGGAGTATCAATTAGATGGAAGATATAAGTCTTACCATCTTTAGCTTCGTATTCAAGTTCTACCGCGTTTAACTTAATAGTAATTCCACGTTCACGTTCCAAATCCATATCATCTAGGATCTGGGCTTTCATCTCACGTTTTGAAACAGTCTTAGTTCTTTCCAAAATTCGATCAGCAATCGTTGATTTACCATGATCGATATGCGCTACGATAGAGAAATTACGAATTCTTTTTTGTCTTTCTTTTAACTTATCGAGATCTAAATCCATAAATTATTCCCTTCCATCAGAAATTTATCATTCTTTCTATTTTACACTATTGTACTACTATGTTCTAGAGCATTGACTTGGATATTCACTGTTGTGCCGCTACTTTCCGACTAATATTGCGATATTGTGTTGGCGACATCCCTTTGCGTTGCCGAAATTGTTTCATAAAATAAGTATCATACTCAAAACCAGTTGCTAAAGCTATATCATTTAAAGTCATTCCTGTGTGTGTCAACATTTGTTCTGCAATATTCAAACGATATGATAATAAATACTGCATCGCCGTTTGATTAACTCGTTGTTTAAATTGTTCATTCAGTGACACACGATTTAAATGTACTAAATCTGTTAAATCATCTAATCTTATCGGTTGTGAATAATTCATATGAATAAAATTCAATGCAATATCTATTACGGATTGTGAATGAGACTCTTTTGACTGTAATAAGAGATTAAATATTTGAATCAAATACTGTTTGATACGACAGACCCATAAATCGTCACTTTGGGCGCTAACCTCCATCCCCATAGTAAAAAACCACTGCAAAAATTTAGGATAGACTTTTGTATCAAGTGGAATAACTCGATTATGTTCTTCAAATAAAGACAATCCCTTTTTTATGTGTGGCGTATTAGGAACGTTAATATCCTTCAACTGTGATACACGCACTGTCTCTAAAAAGATCGGAGCAAAACAAAAAATTGATGCATTAATCTCTGAATCAACTTTCAAATCATCATTGTCCTGTAAGCATAAGACGCATGGAGCCTTTAATTGAATTGGATATCCATTCAGAACTCCCAAAGCTTCATTCTCAGTTATTAAGACTAACGTATATTTTTTACTCAAGGATAGTTCCCGTAATTTTTGATGAGAATAAAAATCTATTTGAACAATTCGTTTTTTATGTCTATCAATTTGACTCATTTTTATCTCCTACAAATAGTATAGTTAAGCACTTCATTTATGACATTGTTGGTCAATTCATTTCTCGTTAAGATTACACATGTAATAAAGAGATGGAGGTCATCAACATGACAGTAAAAATTGGAATTAATGGATTCGGCCGCATTGGTCGTTTAGCTTTTAAAAGAATTAGTGAACTAAAGGACAGCAACCTAGAAGTTGTCGCAATTAATGATTTAACTAATGCTAAAATGTTAGCACAATTATTACAATTTGATTCTGCACACGGAAGATTTGAACACGAGGTCAAATCAGATGGACGTGACATTTTAGTCGATAACCAGAAAATTCATGTTTACGCTGAACCAGATGCCAGAAAAATTTCTTGGGTAAAAAATGATGGTGTGGATATTGTTCTTGAATGTACTGGATTTTATACTTCCACTGAAAAGTCACAGGCCCATTTAGACGCTGGCGTAAAGAAGGTTTTGATATCAGCACCAGCTGGTCAAATGAAAACTATTGTTTACAACGTCAATGATAATACATTAAATCCCGATGATAAAATCATTTCAGCTGGTTCTTGTACAACCAATTGCTTAGCCCCAATGGCTTACTACTTGAATCAAGATTTCGGCATTAAGGTTGGAACTATGACGACTGTTCATGCCTACACTTCAACACAAATGATTCTTGATGGACCAGTTCGTGGAGGTAATTTAAGAGCTGCTAGAACTGCCGCTATTAATATTATCCCTCATTCATCAGGTGCCGCTAAGGCCATTGGTTTAGTTATTCCTGAATTAAATGGCAAACTAAAAGGACATGCTCAAAGAGTACCAGTCATCGACGGCTCATTGACTGAATTAGTTACTATTTTAGATAAAGAAGTTACCGTTGATGACATAAATAATGCTATGCAACGCCATACCAAAAACAATCCATCCTTTGGATATGATGATAGAGAAATCGTGTCTAGTGATATTATCAATTCTACCTATGGATCTGTCTTTGACCCTACCCAAACAGAAGTAACTCAAGTCGGCAATCTGAACTTGGTAAAGACGGTTTCCTGGTATGATAATGAATATAGTTTTACTTGCCAAATGATTCGTCTTCTTAACAAGTTTGCTCAAATTTAAAAAACAAAAAAATAAGAACTTGCAATTCAAATTAGAATTGCAAGTTCTTATTTTTTATGGCTGTACGATAAATAGAGTTGATAGGCATTTTGCCATCAACTCTATTTTT
>NZ_AZES01000115.1 GCF_001434985.1 Companilactobacillus paralimentarius DSM 13238 = JCM 10415
GATTTATTCATTATACCCTCTCTTAAAAGTTGTCTCAGGAATCAGCTTACATCCAAGTTTATGTTGATAAAATTGATGTGACAGGTGATTGGCAAAAAGCTCACGACAGTTTCAGCTATGTAAATCAGAAACCATTCATTTTTGATGATACGTTGAAATTCAATATTTCTTTGGGGAGAAAAGTAACTGATTCTGAAATGGAAGAAGCGGTTGAAAAATCAGGATTATTTAGTTTAGTTGGGGAAAAAGGATGGGATTATCAAGTTGGTGAGAATGGAGCCAATCTTTCTGGTGGTCAGATTCAAAGAATTGAAATTGCACGTGCCTTACTTTCCAAACGACCAATCCTGTTGGCAGATGAAGCAACTAGTGCTTTGGACCCAGAATTGTCATTGGCAATCCACAATACAATATTGAAAAATCCTCAAATTGCGGTTATTGAAGTCGCACATAAAATCTCTGAACAAGAGAAGTCTATGTTTGATCGTATAATTCAATTTGAGTGATAAAAATCTTTTGTATTTAAAACAAATAATAGCAGGTAATCAAATTACGGTTCTTTCTTAAATTTGGTTGTAGCTAAATACCAACTAATATGGTTGAAATATGCCGTCGTCCGCAAAAAATCTGTGGGCCACTGGAACGTGGTGGACACAACTTCAAGCTAATAATTCCGCACTTTGTGCGAAATCATGGATCTTGAAGCTCGGTCTTTTACTAACCTTGCTACGCAAGCTAAGTAAAATTGCACCACTGAGGGCCCACAAATTTTTTACTACCGATTGGTTCCTTAGTTCTAGTATTGTGGATATTTTAGTATTTTTAATCTACGAATATAGAAATTAAATCAAAAGAACGGCCTCAATTAAGTATTCAAGATATATCTTCTACTTGAATTTCTTAATTGAGGCCGTTTCGTCTTATTAGACTAAATTATTTTACAAAATTACATGTTAAACATACTTAGCTCAAGAAAAATAATTGAAATATTATTTAGTCTGGAGTAAGAATTGGAAATGTGTTCAGCTATGACGTTATTGTTAGCGGCTTCGCCGCTTACAATAAGGCTGATCTTGGAGATCCATAATTTTGCCGAAGGTGAAATTATTAGCTTCAAGTCATGCCCATAGCGTTCCAACACATTTCCAATTCTTGCGGAAGACGGGAATTTAAGCACATTTACACTTTAACCAAATTTGAGCAAGAACCAAATTATGATTACCTGCTATTATTTTTCTTTTCTATTGAAGAATGTTTGTGATAGCTGATACTTCATCACTACTGAAATCAAGATTATCTAGTGCTTTGAGATTGTCATCTAAATGATCAATGTTAGTTGTTCCAATGATGACACTGGCAACTACAGGATCTCTTAATAACCATGCTAGTGCTAATTGACTAAGTGTTTGGTTACGACTTTGAGCGATGTCGTTAAGCTTATTTAGTTTTTTAACTAGAGCATCTTTACCATCTGCAAAGAGTTCCTCGTTAGTAGGATGGATCTTGAAACTTTCAGGAATACCGTTAAGATATCTATCTGATAATAATCCTTCGGATAGAGGTCCATAAGCAATAGCACCGGCACCAGCATCTTTAAGGACGTCGATTAGACCACTATCTTCAACATGATGATTCAAGATATTCATGCTCATTTGATCCAAAACAAATGGTGTGCCTAATTCTTTAAACATCTTAATAGCTTGTTTCATTTCAGGAACTTCGAAATTGGAGACTCCAACATATAGAGCTTTACCAGATTTGACAATATCATCTAAGGCTCTGACGGTTTCTTCGACTGGAGTTGTATCGTCATAACGGTGAGCGTAGAAAATATCAACATAGTCTAGTTGAAGTCTTTCTAGAGAACCATCAATATCTTGTAACAATGATTTTCTTGAAGTCCCAACACCATAAGGGCCATCGTGGATTTCATAACCGGCCTTAGTTGAGATAACTAATTCGTCACGGTATGGTTTCAAGTCACTGTTTAAAATTTGCCCCAACAATGTCTCGGAACTGCCTAAACCATCTTTAGTGCCGTCGCCATAATGGTTAGCAACATCGAAATGGAAAACACCTTTGTCAAAGGCGTGCAAAATAACTTGTTTACGTTCGCTCAATGGATCAGCACTACTGAAGTGATGCCAGAGTCCAAGTGAGATTGGTGGCAACATCAAACCAGTTTTACCAGCATGGCGAATATGGTTTCCTTGATAACGACTATCTGAAGCTCTATACATAGAATCATCCTTTCGTAAAAAAAACTCATTAGCTCAATAATATGTCATTGGAAACGTTTACGCAATGATAAGAAAAATATAAAGAAATGAATTATTTACTAGTATGGAGCGTTAAATATGGTAAACGTAATTGATAATCGTCGAAGAAGTCACTTTTGAGTTTTCCAAATTCATCAATCAAAGCATGGAGTTCTTCAGCTTGCTTGGATGTTAATTTGAAATCTCGTTCAACGGCATTTTTCAATTGCATGTAAGTTGGTTTTTCAGTGAAAGTATGTAAATGACGGAATAACTTCATGGAATAATTGTCAGCAACAAAGGTTGGACGATGAAAGTAGTAGAGTAGTAAGACATCGGCCGTCTCATTACCAACGCCTTTGAGAGCGACCAATCGTTTACGTAATAAGTTGGTAGGGAGTTTCTCCCAATCAGCAAAATCATTTCGATAGGCCGTCAGTAGCGACCGTAAGTAGATGGCCTTATTATGAAAGAAGCCACTAGGTTGAATCAATTCTTGCAACCGGTCTTGTGGTACAGCCAGCATTTTATCGACTTCAAAGTTGGTTGCTTGTTTGAGATTAGCTAACGAACGATCGGCGTTTTTCCAGTTAGTATTTTGAATCAAGATCATACCAGTTAACATTTCTTCAGTATTTTCAGCGGGCCACCAGTTTTGCTCGCCTAATTTTTGATGCAGAATATCTAATAAATCATATATCGTAATTTGTTTGTACAAAGTGAGTATCCCCCTAAACGTTATTATCCACTTGATAGCTAAATTTGTCCGAAATTACTTCTTGGAGACGTTTTCATAGACATATGGTTTTATTTCAGAAAATAAATTGTGTTATCATATTTATCGCTGAGTTAATTACAGGGGGTGTAATTATGTTAGGGACAATTTTTGTGATTGGTTCAATAGCCTCCTTGATTCTTGAGAAATATGTTTTAGCAAATAATTCACATATATGGTTAGGAGCTATTGTGCCGGTATTATCAATTGGATTCATCATCTGGTTGATGTTATCTAGCCTAATGCAATTCAACGCTACAAATATTCTACTTGCGATCATCTACGTATCGTTAAGTTTCATTTTCTGGGGACAAGGGAATGATTTGTATCATCAAAGAGTCGTTCGTGAAGTTTATGAATCAAGTAATTTGTAATAAGAAGTTCTAAGTGAAGAGTAAATTCTTTACTTAGAACTTTTTTTTGCTAGATTTGCTTCGAATTTAGCAAAATGTTTATTAAACATTGTGATATACTAATTTAATTAGAAATAATTTAATAATTAAATTCGAGGCTATCTTATGTATAAGAGACTCTTCAATCAATTAAATAAAATTTTATTAGTAAAGTTTGCGGGAACTTTTGGTAGTGAAATGCTACAATTTGCAATCAGCCTTTATATTTTGAAACGTACTGGTTCCGCTCTTAGTATGGGAGTTTCGTTGATCACAGGTCCACTTGTTGATGTCGTTATAATGCCTTTTGTCGGATACATCGTTGATACAGTACCCCATAAAATGATAATGATAGTGTCACAAATCGTTACTAGTGTTTCGTTATTAGTATTCAGCCTCTGTTTCAATTTGTGGCCTGCGGGATACTTTTACATTCTGATCGGATTAATTATTATGTTGGAAATTACAGATTGTCTTCTGAGCACAACAATTCAATCCAGCTTAATTCAACTTTTTCCTAGTGATGAATTACAAAAAGTTAATTCATTAAGTCAGTCAATTACCTCATTAGCAGAGTTCTTGGCACCAATTTTAGGCGCGATGCTTTATACAATGGTCAATATCGTGGTATTTGCTGACTTAGAAATTATTTTTGAAGTAATTGCTTTATTGGGAATTTTAGTCTTGAAATTTGACTATAAGAAAACTGAAAAAATAGTGGATGAGGAAGCTTCTGAGGAAACTGCTAATAAGACTTCAATAATAGGAAACTTTTTAGATGGTTTCCGTTATATGTTGAAGCAAAAATTGATTTTTATTTTAACCTTATCCTCTGGAGCTTTGAATTTTTTCTTTGCGTCCATGAATATCGGTTATCCATACTTGTTAGTTAAGACGTTGAAGTTATCAAACGTACAATATGGTATGACTGATTCCGCGATGGCTGTCGGAATGATACTTGGCGGTTTGATTTTAAGCAAAATTCATCTACGCTTCAATACAATCATGTTTTCTTATGTAGCGTTGATAGTCTTTTCCATTATTGTGTCATCAGTCGGATTATCGACAATAACGAACTTCAAGGCTCAAGTCATCACGATTATTTTTATCATTATCAATGCAACTAATGGCTGTTTGTTAACATTCATGAATACACCGCTAGATACCTTCTTACAAGAGACTGTACCACCAGATATGCAAGGACGAGTGTTCAATATAGATGAGACTTTGAGTACTGTCTTGATGCCTCTTGGAACGATGTTCTTTGGTGTATTGTTTGACCATTATAACGCCGTTATAATATTCTTTGCGGCAGGGGCAGCTATGTTATTGTTGGCAATAGTCACAATTTGGATAATTTTGAAGAAGGACTATTTGAAGAATCAAGGCACTATTAATAATTAAAAAAAGCGACTAACTCGATTTCAGTTAGTCGTTTTTTTGTGCTTTTAATTCAAACTACCACCGATAACTTCAATATCACCTTTACCATCGCATTCAACAATGGCTGTAATAGCGGCAGTGATTCCTTTAACATCGTCAGCTAATGAAAGAGAAGGCGTTTCAGGACGATTCAAAACTTGATTAGGCAAGAATGGAATGTGCATGAAACCAGCCTTTAAATCAGGGAATTCCTTGTCAATCATATATTGAACTTGATACATGATGTGGTTGCAGACGTAGGTTCCAGCAGTTGTGGAAACTTGACTAGGAATTCCAGCTTCGATAATGGCCTGTGCCATAGCCTTAACGGGCAATTGTGTGAAATAGGCATTTTGTCCGTCTTCATGAATTGGTTGGTTACGGGGTTGGTAACCAGCATTATCTTTAATTCGACCATCGTCGAAATTGATAGCAACTCTTTCAGGGGTCAAAGCGTAACGACCGCCAGCTTGGCCAATGTCCAAAACGTAATCGGGCTTATTATCAAGAATAGCTTGATGAACGACTTCAGCACATTTGTTGAAGATAGTTGGAATCTCTACTTTAATAATTTCAGCACCAGCGATTGTATCGGGTAATTTCTTTACAGCCTCAATAGCAGGATTAATTTTGTCAGTGCCAAAGGGATCAAAACCAGTTACAAGAATTTTCATAATAAAACTTCCTCCTTAAAATGCTAAAAAGTACATTAATATAATTTGAACGACTAATAGAGTTAGTGCAATTGGATATTGTTGCTTGATGACGCCTAGATTATCTTTCATTTCTAGCAATGCTACAGGTAAAGAATTGAAATTAGCAGCCATTGGTGTCATTAAGGTACCACAATAACCAGATGTCATACCTAATGCAGCAACTACAGCGGGGTTACCGCCCTGAGCTACAACAAAGGGAATACCGATTCCAGCTGTAATAACAGCAAAGGCAGCAAAAGCATTTCCCATTACCATGGTGAAGATCACCATAGCAACACAATAAAGAATTACTCCTAAGAGATGATTACCTGCTGGAAAGACACCGGAAATGGCTTTGGAAGTGACATCACCAACACCAGAAGCAGTAAAAATCACTCCTAAGGTAGCCAATAATTGTGGCAATATACCAGCGGTTCCGACAGAACGGACCATTCTTTCACTATCATGATAAGTAGTTTTAGCATCGGTTTTAGATATGATCATAGCAATAATCAAAGCAATTACTGAAGCAATGCCGATTCCGACTTGACCACCTAATTTAGTGAATTGACTAATTAGAATAGAGAAGATAGCTAAAACAACGCTGGGAAAAAAGAGCCAGGCTCCTAAACGTTTAGCTGATTTTTCGGCAACTTCTTTGTTAACTTCTTTGAGTTTACCGACTTTGATTTGTTTGAGTAAAGAAAGTATACCAACAAAAACAATTAAAAGGCCGATAACAAGATTAGGTAAATATTTTCCAACGGCAAAAATGATTCCCATAATTAACCAGAACAATCCAGTACCAATACGAGCAGAATTATCTTTGTCACGAAATGATTCGATGCTGGCGAAGACCATAATCAAACCAATTAGAACGTAGAAGATTTCTAGAATATTATTAACATTCATATGTTTAACCTCGCTTATTAGATTTCAAATTGTTTATCAAAACGTCTGTTGTAATAGGCGGTAATTAAAAACGTAATGACAGCCATTGGAATTGAATAAAGTACAATGTTGGCTGGTGTGGCAGTATAACCAAGTGATTTCATAGTACTAGACATTAAAAGGACACCACTTGAAGCGATGAATAAATTTTGTGAGAAAAAGTTACCAAAGTTATCAGTTGCGGCAGCTCGAGCTTTGATCAAATCAACTTGTTTATCAGTTAAAGGTTTTTTGACACTAGCAGCAGCCTGAGCCATGGGATTGATCAAAGGACGGATGAATTGAACCTGACCAGAAAGCGCGATACCCATAGCATCAGTAATTTCCCGAATTGCTAAATAAAGATTGAATATTTTTCCTGCGGAAAGGTTTTTGATTTTACTAATACCATTGACAGCAGCCTGTTTCAAACCGTGGCTTTCGACAACGCCAATCATTGGTAGAGTGAGGAAGAATAGCGAAACCATACGATTATCCATGAATCCTTTTCCGAGAATTGTCAGTACGTGAGTTATAGACATACCAGAAACTAGTCCGGTTGCCAGAGCAGCGGCGACAACAACGGCTACGGTGTCTAATTTAATTTAGAGAATAGGTGATAACAAACGGGAGAATCGTTGTTTGAAATGTAGCCACATTCCTTGTTCTTTAATGATTTCTGGTGTTAATAATAATGAATCTTTCATATCATTTTCAAACGAACGGGCAATTTGGTGAGCTACTTTAGCATCATAGATAAAAGCGTTGGCCTCGAAGTTTAATGAGTAACTTCTGAAATCATGATTCATTGAGCCAACGGAACAAATCTTGCCATCAAAGACAGAAGTCTTAGCATGTAAGAATCCCTTTTGGTAGCTGTAAATCTTGATACCATAAGTGGTTAACAAGTTAGCATAGTATTGCGTTGCACGATAAATGAAGGGATGATCAGGCATACATGGAATCATGATTCTGACATCGACTCCTGAGCGGGCAGCAATAGTTAGAGCGGTAAACATCGCATCGTCTGGTACCAAGTAAGGTGATTGAATCCAAACACTCTTCTTAGCACTGACAATCATATCAATAAAGCCGTCTTTTAAGATCTCTTCACGGCTATCGGGACCATCAGAAATAATCTGAATTGGTAAGTTAGCGTCAGAATTAAATTTATCAGATGGAAAGTATTTTTCTAAGAAAGCTAATGGTTCGGCGTTACGATCTAGTGAAGCATTCCAGTCACGGAAAAACCTCTCTTGTAATAAGAGGGTAGCGGCACCAAAAATTCTGGAATGGGTATCACGCCAATAACCAAATTTTTCAGTCGTATTGACGTATTGGTCACCAACGTTGAAACCACCGATCCAACCAGTTGTACCATCGATAACAACAATCTTTCGGTGCAAGTGATAGTTCAAACGAGTTTTGGCGATGACGTTTTTAGAAGTGATAAAAGGTAAAACTTCTCCACCAGCAGCTTGAAATTTCTTGAAGTATTTTGGTTTAGTACCACCAGACCCCCATGGGTCATAGAGAATACGAACTTCCAATCCTTCTTTAGCTTTTTGTGTTAAGAGATCGAGAAATTTGTCTCCAATGTCACTCTTAATAAAAGCATAGTATTCGACATGGACGGTCTCTTTAGCTTGACGGATGTCCTCGAACATACCTTTGAACTTTTCCTGTCCATCAAAATAAAGTTTGATCTCGTTGTGACGAGTTAACGGTGCTTCTTCAGTTTCATTGAAGAATCTTATTATATGGTCCGCATAATGCGTCTCATCATAACGTGAGGCGTTCTGAGGACGCTTTTGAGCAGCAATGGCCATTCTTTTCAGTTGGCTTAAACTATAGTGCTCTTGTTTACTGATATTAAATATCTTTTCTTGAGCAATCCCACGTCCCAGAAATGCATAGATAAGGAACCCCAAAATTGGTAGTAGAACAAGAACTAAAATCCAAGCCCAAGTAGTAACGATATTACGAGGTCTATGGAAAACAGTAATAAGTGCGGATATAGTATTGACTGTTAGAATTATGAGAATTAGCCAGATGATCCAAGTATCAATCATAAAATAAATTCCCCTCTATTTATTTATAAAGAAAGTTTACTTCAAAATACTAATAAAATCTAATTATTGAATATAATTTGGTAATAAAAAAAGCCGCTTTCGCGACTTTTACTTAATTTCTGTTATCACCGAAAATCAGAATTAAACGTAATAGTTGTAGGGCAGTTGAGATAACAGCGGCCACATAAGTTAAAGCAGCGGCGAAAAGAACTTGTTTGACCATTGGTACTTCGTCACTATCGACGAGTGTACTGGAGCTTAAGATCTTTACGGCACGACCTGAAGCATTGAACTCAACTGGTAGAGTAACTACTTGGAACAAAACAACTAAAGCGAATAACCAAATTCCGATTTGAATCAAGGTTTGATTTGCGCCCAAGATAACACCTAATAGAATAATTGGGATTGAAAAGTTGGATCCAAGATTTACAGCAGGAACCAAAGCTGATCTCAATCTCATAGGGGCGTAACTTGTTTGGTCTTGAATGGCATGTCCACACTCATGGGCTGCCACACCGATAGCTGCAACAGAAGTTGAATCGTAAGTAGATTCAGAAAGATTTAACGTTTTATTAGTAGGGTTGTAGTTATCGGTTAACTTACCACTAACTCTTTGAATTTGAACGTTTTGAAGCCCAGCATTATCAAGAATAAATCTAGCAGCATCAGCACCACTAGTTCCGTGGTGACTAGGAACTTCATCATACTTCTTGAAATTATGATTTACATACCATGATGCCCATAAACTGATAACAAGACCAATAATTATCAGGAGGTAGCTGGGACCAAAGAAACCATATGTATACATATATTGTTAACTCCTCTTTAATAACTTTTTGTTAAAGATAGTATAACCATTATTTGTGAAGTTTTCTTGAACTAGGTGGTCCAAGTCGTTAATTTCAATATCTGTCAATAAGATTTGATCACGTAAGAAGATGAGTAATCGATCCGAGATTTCTTTCTTTTCAGCATCACTTAGATCTTTGAAAGTTATCATCAACGCTGCCGAATGTTTCTCCAAATCAAGGTCACTAAGACTGATCAAAGCTGAAATCTGTTTGGCATCCTTCTTTTGAATAAACCAGTAAATGCCATCATTTTTCATGATAACTTTAGCGGTATTAGAGATATATTCGGTTGTAGGGTCGATGTCCTCATCTAGAAACTCGCTAACTTCTTTTAAATTGAAGCGACTGGGAAAGTCCCAGCAGAAGTTATTTGTGATAAAAGGTCGATAATCGCGCATTTTTTGGTTTGTCATTAAAAAATTTCATACGGTGGTTGGTCGTATTACTTATCCCTCCCTTTTTTTTCTTATTGTGGTTTGTGGTTCTTTTTGGGAATAACCATTGTTCTATGTTTAATAGTGGAAACGAGCTCCGCAGGCCAGATTCTTGTGCTTTGCCTGACTTCACGAACTATCTGCTACGCAGCTAATTAGCAAAGTCCTGCAAATGCTCGGAATCTAAGCAGGCTTGCTGTGCTCTCTATTTGAAACGAGCTCCGCAAGGGCAACCTCTTCCGGTTTGCTACAGTATTGAAATTGCCCGCATGGTGCGCGTGCGATTCCAATACTTAGGCAAATCCTCGGAGGCTAATCGCCCTTGCTCCGCTCTCTTATTCTGAAATGAGCTCCACAGGCCAATTTCTTCCGGTTTGCTACAGTACCAAAATCGCCCGCCAAGTACGCGTGCAATTCTGATACTTAGGCAAATCCTCGGAAATTCCCAGGCCTGCTCCGCTCTCTTATTAGATAATCATGCTCTTCTTAGCACTCTTATGTAATCGATGCATAAATGGCTTCAATGGTTCTGTACATAGTAATCCTAACAGATAGAATCCAATTCCGAATGCTAACAATATAATAATATCTTTGGTTGCATTAGGCCAATATATTCCACCAACGGCTTCTCTTATTAGATTTACCGCATATGTAAATGGTAGATATGGATTGATTACTCGGAAGAATCCATCTGATAGTACTACTGGGAAGTTTCCTCCGGCTCCGGAGATCGATAGCACCAGGATGATAATTCCTAATCCTTTTCCGACGGTTCCGAACATCTGGACTAATGAATATAGTATCGAAATGAAGACGAAACTTACTAGCATACAGAAGACAATTAACCATATCTTCTCTTTGGTATAAGCATGCAAGATAAATAGATTTCCTAGAGCTGCGGAGATTGCTTGTAATTGGTTTAAGAAACCAAAGGTTAAGTAACGACCGTTGAATCTTTGCTTGAATGTATAGAGATACTTTTGCTTATCATCTAATTTAAAGTGGACAGTGAAGACACTGGATAGTAATAGTGCTCCAACCCAAATACAGAGGGCTAAGTAGAATGGCGCACTGGCTGATCCGTAATTTGGTACGTCATAGAGATTGTCTTGCTTTAATTTGACTGGATTAGAGAAGAAATCTGATTCTTTGTTGGCATCGGATTTCATTAATCTAATAATAGCTCCGAGGTCGACGTCTTTCTTGCCTTTCTTCAACAAGGTAGCGGAATGGTGAATATCTTTCTTCAATTGTGGCCAATCATTTTCGGCAAAATCGTTAGCAGTCGATAGTGCTTGTTCTAATTCTGGTGTCTTGGAGTTAACTAGATTTAAAGTAGTAGTTAACTCATTTTCAATTGATGGCAATTCATATTGAACGAAGAAAGTAGCTTTGGCTAATTTGTTCTTCAAAGTTGGATAATCATTGTCATAGAAATCATTTAGTAAGCCGATTCCAGTAACGATATTAGTCATATTACCGTTCAATAATTGGTTAGCATCGTGAATTTCATTACCAACAGCAGGCAATTGTTTTTGATACTTTTGAAGGTAACTTAAAGCGGTGTTCAAAATTCCTTCAGTATTGTTCAAGAGTCCTGGAATTGTTGGAATAATATCAGTGTTGAAAGTTCCTAGTGTAGAACTAAGTTCTTTTAAGAAACTGTTGATATCAGTAACGATTGTTGAAACTGAATCCATAATGTTGATGTTCTTGATTGTATTGACGCCATCAGCTACTTGATTTGCATGTGTTTGTAAATCGGTTAGCTTACTTTGTAATTCGGAAGTATCTAAACTGTCATAGTTATTCAAAATATCATTAGCTTTTGTAGCTAAGGTATCGTTCAACGTAGCTAAATCATTTAGATGTTGAATAGGTCTGTCGAGTAGAGTCAACTTATCTTTACCTAATTGTTCAGCTAGACGGTTGAAGAAGTTTTGGAGATTAGTTAAAGCCGAAGCAACTTGACGACTGACTTTTGCCAAATGGGTTGAGTCAGTAGCAATGTTTTGAATAACAGTCTTCAATTGTTCTTTCAATTGTTGATTAGTTGGATCTTCTTTGATCTTGTCGATTAAAGTATTGATCATCTCGGCAGAAGTACTGATTTGCTTACCAAGGTTGTAAACCATTGATAAACCAGTATCGATGGTTGTCTTGATAACGGGTAAAGCTTGTTGAATCTTAGGAATTAGTTCAGAAGTTGTTTTGTCAGTAGCATTTTTAGCGTCTTCACCTAATTTTTGAACTTCAGGCATAACGTTTTGAACCTTCTGAATAACTTCCAATCCGTTTTGAACTTGAGTGATGCTGGAGCTCATTAAGCTGGAAATCTTACCAAAGTCTGTATCTACTTCGTTGATTTGAGTACCAGCATTTTGAATTTCAGGAATCTTATTCTTGAGTTGTTTGGCAGCAGTTCCACCAACATCGGCTAATGGCAAAATATTATTAACATTAACTAATTTGTTAGCATCCTCATTTAATAGTGGCAAATATCCATACATGTCGTTGACTTGATTCAATTTTTGATTCAAGTTAGGTACTAGGGTATTAGCCTTTTGAACTTTGTCCATAATGTCCTGTAATTCGGGGAGATTATCATCAGTTGTGACTAATAAGGATTCGAATCGTCTTAACATTGGAAGGTTATCTTTAATATCCATTCCTGACTTGTTCAAAGCTTGTGTAATAGTTTTACTGATAGTTCCCACGAATTCAGAAGAAATTGTATTTTGTAAAGTCGTCGCCCCAGATTGAGTCAATTTCGGGGCTATCGCATTGATTTTCTGATTTACCTTAAAGACCAGCTTCGGTTTTTTAATAGTTCCAGATAAGAAGCTGATAATGTCCTTAGAAAAAGTTTTTGGAATGTAAATTCCAGCGTAGTAAGAACCATCTTTGACACCTTGGTCTAATTCCTTTTTGGAGTTGACAAAAGTCCAACCTAGTTTATGATTCTTTTTAAGGTTGTCGATTAGTTGATCACCAATTTCAATTTTTTGACCTTGTACTTCGACTGGCGCATCGTCTGAATAAACAGCAACCTTTAGACCACTGGTGTTAGAGTAGGGGTCCCATAGGGCCCAAACGTTAAACCAACAGTATAAACACGGTAAAATAACCAGAGCCAGCATCAATAAAGTTGCGGGTTTGGATTTTAATGTCCTCTTTAAATCTAATTTAAATAATTCCCAAGCTTTGATAGAAATCCCCTCCAAATCTCTGTTAAAACTGTAGTAATGTAATTATATAACGTTATGACAGCGGATTATAATAAATAAACCCGTTGACCATTTTTAGAATCTCTGAATCATCGTGAAGCATTGAGTGTTCTGCATTAGAGCCCTTAATAAGATATTCGGTGTATTCTTTTACTCGCGGTTTGAGAATGTAAGAAATAGACTTGGCAGATGTAACGGAAATGTATTTATCACTATTAGAGTGATCGCCGACATTTCCAAAAATGTTCAAAACGCGTAAATCGTCTGAGATACTTTTTTCATTCATAAAAATTCTAAAGTAGGTTGGACTCATAAAAGCCGGACGTCCATTTGGTTTGATTCGGTTGATGTTGGGAAGATCTCCCAAACCAATAATCCCGTTGAACGGTGCAGCAATGAGTACTAATTTTTTCAACCTAGGCATGTAGGGACGCATTTTTTCTTTCAAATTAACCAGTACTAATGAAACAGCACCCAGAGAATGACCAATTGCATCATAAGTTGTGAATTCATGTTCTAAGCGTAAGTTAAATAATAGCTTGGTTAACCAATATGCCATTTGGTTACTGCCAATCCATTTATTTTGAAAAACAACTTGAACAATAGGATGTTCATCCTCAGTCCAAACTCCCTCATATGTGACCTTTCCCTTCCAATCAATGATTGCTTTGAGAAATTGGTCCTTCTGTTTACCGTTACATTTTAAAGCAGATTCAATCATTTTCTTAGTCGTATAGTCTCCACCACGAAAACCGTGGATGTAGAGAATCGGCCATTGCCCTTTTTTCATAAATTCACCCCAACAAGATATTATTATATAATTATTATTGAGAAAAATTAACCAAATGAGGTATGACATTGCAAAAATATTATGCAGTACGACGTGGTAAGAAGCCTGGAATTTATCTAACCTGGGCAGACTGTAAGGCTCAAGTCGATGGTTTCACCGGAGCTAGATATAAAAGTTTTCCCGATAAGGCACAAGCACAAGCCTTTATTGATGGAAAAGATTCCTATAACAATAGTAGAAAAACAACAACAAAAAAATCTACTAATAAGGTTTCCAATATTGAAGATTTTGACATCGTTATTTATACCGACGGTGGGTCCAGAAATCATGGTAACTTTAAAGGTGGTCATGTGAAAGATTCTGATAAAGCCGCTTGGGCTTATCATATCAACAATAATGGCCAGATATATGAAGGAACTGGTGGAGAATTTGGAGCGACAAATAATCGCATGGAGATAATGGCCCTAATTCAGAGTATTAAACGATTAAATGAGCTTAAAATCAACCAACAAAATGCGATATTTGTCTTAGATTCACAGTACGTTCTCAACGCCATTACTCAAAATTGGCTTAATGGTTGGAAGAGAAGAGGTTTTAAAAAAGCTGACGGTAGTACGCCGGTAAATGTCGAATTGTGGCGTGAATTGGATCAACTTTTGCCAACTGTTCCTAAGAAAACTTTTGAGTGGACTAAAGGACATGCAACCAATGTAGGGAACAACCGTGTCGATGCTTTGTTAAATGAAACAATGGATAAAATGTAGAATCTAAATAATAAATAAGAACAGTATCTATTAAGAGATATTCAAGTACATAACATATGTTGAATATTTAATGGAAGCTGTTCTTTTTGTTTGGGAACTACTTTGTAGACCTCACAGACACAGGAAGTTCTTCATTGAAGGGATGGTGTTCGTTAAATTATATTAATTATAAATTTGATAATAACTGAGCCAATGCTTATTTGAAAGTAGATATAAGTGCTTAATTAAGAGCAAACAGTTAAACTTAAATTAAGCACTTACATCCGCATGAATAGTGCTTAATTATTTTTTTAGTGCGACGAATTTACAATTGAAGTGCAACGAGTAAGAAGAAAATAAAAAAGAACTCATA
>NZ_AZES01000116.1 GCF_001434985.1 Companilactobacillus paralimentarius DSM 13238 = JCM 10415
TCTATCCAAATTTTTCGTCTGGGTAGAATTCTATTTAATCTTACAATCTACCATTTGTAAATAAAACAACTTATTTGCCTTAAAACATGCCTCTATATTAGAATTATTAATTAAAGCACTCCCATTAGAAAGGTAATTAGACAATGAGTAAACCAGAGAAAAAGGTTTCTGTTTCAAAATTAAGTGAGAAATCACAGAAAAAATTAGAAGAAATTCGTCAAAAACATCACCTAAAATCCTTAGATGAAGCAGTTGAATATATGTTGAATTTTACAAAGGAAAAGAAATAGACCTCACGATTGTGAGATCTATTTTTTTAGAGCATCTATAATTAAACTTTCCATTTTTTCAGGTTTTGTGATTGGAGCAAAACGTTTCAACAGATTACCCTCTTTATCAATCAAGAACTTAGTAAAATTCCACTTGATTCGACCCTTCCCTGATTGATCTTTTAAGTATGTGAATAGTGGATCTTCATCCAGACCATTCACAATTACTTTACGAGTCATGGGAAAAGTCACTCCGTAATGCATTTGACAAAAATCGCTTGTCTCCTCATCACTATCAAGTTCTTGATGAAATTGATTAGAAGGAAGTCCCAGAACCTCAAGACCCTGAGCTCGATATTTATTATAAAGTTTTTCAATTGATTCAAGTTGCGGTGCTAAACCACATTTGCTTGCGGTATTAACGATTAACAGAACCTTACCTTGATAATCTCTGAAATTAATAATCCCACCATTCATCTCAGTTTCCCTAAAATTATAAATTGGTCCCATTGCCCTACCGCCTTTCTTACTATCTATTTTCACTATATTATACTAGAAAGAAAGTTAGTGAGACAAAGTTAGCAATTAATTTATCCGAATTGTTACTTTTGAGATTCTTCTGTAATAATGATTTCTAATTTAGCTATTGTTTCTTATTCATAGCGTCGTTATGCTTATCAATTCGATGAATCAGATAAACCAAAATGATTGCGACAATTAGTAATACTAATGCTGTCAAATAAGCAAAATGCATGCCGCTTAAAAACCAACTTGGATGAGCTGTTGGATAATAAGCAATCTGCTTGCCAGCTTTTAAACTCATACCATAATAAAGGCTAGTCGTCGCCATACTGACACCAATACCCATACCAAGGTTTCTAAATAAGGCAGCTAAACTACCAGCAATTCCCTGGTATTCTTGGGGTGCGTAACCCATAATCATCGGATTATTTTGAAATCCACCATTACCAATTCCAAGGAACAGTAACATGAACGTGAAAACAATCAAACTATCTGTTTTTGAGACCCGCATCAAAAATATAATGGGAATGGCGTAGATGAACAAGTTAACAATCGAGACACTAGCGGCGTTATATTTATCCGTAAAGTAACCTGCAATCGGTGCAGCAATTACGTTAGCAAACGGGATTGCCATCATAATCAATCCGGTCAATGACGTACTTAATGATCTAAAGTCAGTTAAATAAAACGGCATTATAACGTTAGCATAATATCCAATTGAAAATACTATCAAAGCACTAATTAGACTTAAAGTTAAACGAGATATTTTAAAAATCTTGAAATTGATCAACGGTGATTTAATATGTTTCTCGGCATAGAAAAATCCAATCCAAAATACCAAACTAATTATAAAAGTCAGTATAACGGCTCGATTGCTGAAACCAATATCTTGTCCCATAAAGATACTGACAAAGAAAGTAGCTATTGCAACGGCATAGGTTATTAGACCAATCCAATCATAAGATACTGTTTTAACCCTACGATTTTCCCTAGGGAACATAAAACGACCATAAATATAAACAATAATTCCAATCGGAATATTGATAATGAAAATCCAATGCCAAGATAAAACACTTAGTACTAACCCGCCTAAACCAGGTCCTGAGATATTTCCTAATTGGGCAATGATACTGTTGATACCATAGGCTCTGCCACGCTGACTCATTGGGAAAATCATTGCGATAATACCAATATTAGTGGCCATACTCATACTGGCTCCAAGTCCTTGGACAATTCGCCCGAATAACAATATGTATAACGATAGACTCATAGCACAAATTAATGAGCCAATCGTAAAGAAAATAGTTCCCATTTGGAAAATTTTAATATATCCGATTTGATCAGCCATTCTTCCCCAGAACAGTAATAACATACAAATCATAATCAGATAAACCGACACAATCCATTCGGCCCGATTCATTGGTACATGTAAATCTTTGGTTAAACTAGGTATCGCCACATTAACGATACTGGCATCAAGCAATTGCATGAACGACATGAAACTGGTCGCAAACAATGTCAAAATATTATGTTTGCTTTTCATAATTAAGCCTCTCTCAAAAAAGTACACTTCTAATAGTAGACTTCTTTTAATGTCGTTGGCAACCAAAGCATTAATGTTAATGCAATCGATTCAACTCCCGTGCCATTTTTTCATTTTGATATTTTCTGTAAAAATAAAAAAAGATTACATGAAGAAGTAGCGTCACACATAGGACTGCTAACCAATATGGCAATATTAGTTGAAAAAGAACTTTTGAATAAAGATATAAAACAAAATAACCTGTCAAAAAATTTATTACCGAAGACAGAATAATACTAATTGGCGCAATCCAAGTACTGTAATTCCAAATATACGGATAAATAACACCAAATATCACGCTCAAACTAGCGGAAATTAGCAAAATATTTCAAAAGAACGTTACCTCCATTGTTTGCCTTGTAAATCCGGTTAGAAAAACAATCCAAATAATTGTCAGTAGAGTTCCTTGAATAAAGCGATTCTTATATTGTTTAATCATCTTAAATACTCCCGAATTTTTTTACCAAAGTGTCGACTGACAACAAAACTTTCTTCATTGGTAGTGTAAACTTCTAAGCGCGTACTTCCCATTTTTAAAACTGACGATTTTATCCAAATTGATCATAACTGAATTGCTTATTCTCAAAATTCCATATTTTGTTAAATATTCTAAATTCTTCAATCTGCCCTTCAAATAAAAAACGTCTTTGTCAGTGGTATAAAGTTTGGACAAATTATCCATAGCTTCAATGACAAGAACATCTTCAATTCTCAATTTTGACTGTCGGCTGTTTTTGGGATCAATTACTTCTAAATATTTCGTCTCCAAATTCTTTTCAATAGTTGAAATCAATCCATGATTCTTAGGATGCATGCAAATTCCAATTTCATCAGCGGCATAATCATCGATTAGTTGATACTTAATTTTCATAGGCCTCCTCCTCTGTTTAAAAAAATACCATCCAAATCTAGATTCGTCAGCACTTTTTTAACTTGTTGTATTAATTTAAGTTTTGATACAAAAATAAGGCTATGTAATGACTCTTTCAACGAAAAGTCCATTACATAACCTTATTTAAATATCGGTAACCTTAATGCCAGCCTGTTTCAAAATTTTGCTCTCAATTCCATGTTCGAGCTCTTTATCATGATGAATTGGTACTGGTAGCGTCACATTGGTATCGGGATTATACATTTTTAAGTGCGATCCATTCTGCGACTTTTTAACAAAACCATGTTGTCGTAGTATTTTAACGATTTTCTGGGGTTTCATTGCCATATTATTACCCCCTCTCACATATCATTGTACACAATATCAGTCCAGTTCAAAAATAATAGACTCGATAATATAAAAACACAAAGTCATCAACTAGACTTTGTGCTTTTTAGATTAACTATTTTTATTGATCTTCTTTTTTCTTAAATACTTTTTTGTGGATGTAAGCTGATTCCTGAGACAACTTTTAAGAGAGGGTATAATGAATAAAT
>NZ_AZES01000014.1 GCF_001434985.1 Companilactobacillus paralimentarius DSM 13238 = JCM 10415
CTTTTTTATTTTCTTCTTACTCGTTGCACTTCAATTGTAAATTCGTCATACAAAAAGAGCCGGACACTGAAGATGCCTGACTCTGAATAAATATTTAGTTGATAATGTTAAGACTTTTAGGGCTGAGGATAGGTTATTACTCCAGACTAATCAATTTAATCTAGTAAAATAAAAACGCCTCTATTAAGGGATTCAAGTAAAGAATATATCTTGAATACTTAATGGAGGCTGTTCTTTTACTTATAATAAGGTAAATCAAGAAAGGTGATGATAAATTCAGTTCCTTGACCTACCTGGGATTTGACTTCAATCGCATGACCAAGTTTGTCAATCATCTTTTTAACTAAATACAAGCCCATACCAGTAGATTTACTACCTGATTGACGGCCATTGCTACCGGTGAAGCCTTTGTTATAAATTCGACTAACATCCTGATTGGCGATACCAATACCATTATCTTTGATATGCAATTCGACATTATTATTTTTATTTGTTGTGAAAATAGAAATTTTGCCACCACGATCAGTGTATTTCAAACTATTTGAAATAATTTGATTGAGAATAAAACTCAACCATTTTTCGTCAGTTAAAATTTTCTTATCAGTAATGTCTAAACTGATGCCAATACGTTTGTTAATAAAGAGACGTTTGTTGGTTCTGATAGAAGCCTTAACAATATTGTTGAGATTCTGTTCTTGAATCAAATAGTCATTGGAAAAGTTATTCAGACGGGCAAAGTAGAGCGCCTGATCAACTAAGTAATCAATTTGATCAATTTCTTCATCAACTAAGTTTTTGTCTAACTCATCATCTTGTGAAAGCTTCAAGGCTGCTAAAGGAACTTTAATATCATGAACCCAAGATTCTGTATACTCCCGTTGATCCTTTTGATTTTGATAAAGTTTGGTCAATTCATTACGGTATTCTAAAGAAATGTTATTAATTTTTTCCTGAATATATTTTTGCTCATTATTGTTAGCACCAACCAGTTCTTTGGATAAGTCGTTTTGATAACTTTCTAATTGTTTGTACCAAAATTTCTTGTGATTGTAAGAAATTGATAAATTTACCACTAGAAAAACCATAGCTAAAATCCATGTATAGATTAGTGTACCAGGATAGAAATTGACGTTAGGGTCGAGAAAGAGAACTATCTCTACAAAAGTAACACCAATCAGTACAATTAAAATTGAATAAATATGATCTTTTAAATATTTGAAAAATGACATGATTTACCTCGTTAAGGAATAATGTATCCTTGACCAACTTTAGTTACAATATAATTTTTGAGACCATACTTCTCGATCTTGCTACGAAGGCGATTGATGTTAACGGTTAGAGTATTATCGTCAACAAAACGCTCATCATCCCACATGAAATTGAGCAATTGTTCACGGGTAACAATTTTGCCCTGATCTTTTAAGAGACGTTGAAGTAATTTGTATTCATTTTTGGAGAGATCAATTTTATTATCATCAATTTCAACTGAACCGCTTGAAAGATTCAATTTCAAACCGTTGTGTTCGATCACATCGCTAGTATTCTTGGTAAAATCGTAAGTTCTACGTAATAAAGCATTGATTTTAGCCACTAAGATATCAACTGAAAAGGGTTTTTCTACAAAATCATCAGCACCCATGTTCATGGCCATAATTTGATCCATATTGGAATTGCGAGATGAGATGATTATAATGGGAATTTTAGAAATTTTTCTAATTTCTTGATTCCAGTAGTAACCATCATAAACGGGTAGATTGATATCTAAAAGAACCAGATCGGGTTTGTATTCGTTAAATTGATCAATGATATTATTGAAATCCTTCGTAATATAAGAATTGATTTGCCATTTGGCAAGGTTCTCACTGATTAACTTGGAGATGGATTGGTCATCTTCGATAATCATAATTTTAGCCATATTAAAATTCCCTCCGTGCTAGAATGAAGACACTGTGTATATAATATGATAACAATAATTATTTAATTATGGAGAAATTACGTTGCAAATAATTGTAAAGAATATTTCAAAAGATTTTGGAAAGAAAAGAAGTGCTGTTCACGCTATTAAGGATATCAGTTTAAAAGTTGAACATGGTGAGTTTTTAGGAATCATGGGTCCTTCAGGTGCCGGCAAGACAACACTTTTAAATATGATATCTACCAATGAACGTCCTGATCATGGTCAAATAATTGTTGATGGTCAAGATCTGACACAATTGCATGATCGTGATCAGACTAAGTATCGTCGTAACAAGATGGGGTTCATCTATCAAAGCTTCGAATTGCTGGACTCTTTGAATGTGAAGGAAAATGTTATTTTACCACTAGCCTTAAATCGGTCAAATAAGAGATTAATTGAAGAGCGTTTCAATTATATGATGAATTTACTTAATATTGAAAAACTGAGCAAACGTAATATTGATGAATTGTCTTTAGGACAGCGTCAAATTGTAGCAGCTGCCAGAGCTTTGATCAATAGTCCGGAGATTTTGTTTGCAGATGAACCAACAGGAAGTCTTGATTCAAAGTCAGCTACGATTTTGTTGAATTATATGCAATTAGTTAATCAACGTGAAAAAACGACCATTTTAATGGCAACACATGATGCCTTTACAGCTAGTTATTGTAGTCGTGTGATTTTTATTAAAGATGGAGTAGTTTTTTCTGAAGTTGTTAATCCTGGTAATCGAGATAAGTTCTTCGAACAGATCATCAATATGCAACGGACGATTGGAGGGGGAAGCTATTTCAATGTATCACAAGATAATTAAGCGTAGTTTATATAATATGCGTGATAGCTATTTAATATACATTCTGGCTTGTGCTTTTGCCATAGGCGTTTTTGGAATTCTGATTTCTTTGGGTGATAATCCTTCGGTTCGAGTTTCACTGCGGTCGTGGAATTCATTTATTTCAGATATAACTGTCATAATGAGTGGGATTTTTGCTTTTTGCGCCTTTATTTATATGGTTTATGTTGGTGGCTTTTTCATTAAACAGCAACGTAATGAGTTTCGAACTTTTGAGAAATTAGGGATGCAACGCTGGGTCATCGTGGCAATTAGTTTTATTCAAACAACGATTGTGCAGGCTTTTGCCTGGATTATTGGTCTGACCACAACTTTAATTTTTCAAAAGTTTATGGGAATGGCACTATTTTATCTGATGCGCTTACGATTTAATTTCATAATGCATATCAGTTGGAATGATGTTTTCCTTTTAACCAAGATATTTTTCTTTTCGACATTGGCTTTGAGTGTGATTAACGCTATTAAGACTTTTTTGATTTTACATCGAAAGACAGTTAAACGTGAAATAAAGACTCGTTGGTGGTTAAGAATTCCAGCAGGACTCTTTGGCTTATTGTTATTGTTTAGCGCCCAGATCTGTACGGTATCGTTATTCTACGATATGCATACGATCAGTTACTCGTCCAAACCAGGTGTCGAGATATTTTTTGTTATGCTGGCTGATATTTTTGGAACATATTTAGTTTATTTTGGATTCTTGCCGACTATTTTGAATACTTTACAGCGAATTCATTCAGTTTCTTATTCAGGAATCAATATGTTCTCTTTTAAATACTTGAAGGAGAGATTGTTTCAAAATATTTCTATCTTATGGTTTGTAACTGAATTATCGGCCCTGGCTTTGATGCTACTGACTTTTTGCTATTTTGGATATCAAGCAGTACATCGTAATTATAATAGCATCTATCCTTTTGAATTGGCTGCTGATAAAAGTACTGTCGGTGTGATTAAGCAGGAACTGAAAAATAGTAAGGCCCACATTAAAGGTGAGTATCAGACAAATGTAAAAGTTAATTTGGTATCTTACTATAAAAAGGACAATCAAGACTATATTCGTCAACCAATGACTTTCATGTCATATAGCGATTATATGTCTTTACCCAAAAGGATGCGAAAATGGAACAGTAAAATTAATTCGCGTGAATTCCTGAAGATTGATTATAACGGATCAATTTTTGAAAATCGTCACTTTAAAGAACATGATATTCAAGTCAAAAATTCGCCTGTCATTGCTACGGTTAAAACAGGAAGCTCGTTTCCATATGGTAGTTCGATGCATTTTGGACCGATGATGGTTGTGCCTGACAAGTATTATCAAAAGATGCCGGCAGAAGTTGAAGATACTTTTTACGGTTGGGATTTTAAACGTGGAGATCGTTTGAGCACGAAACAATTGGAAAAACTCGATAATTTTCGTGATGCTTATTATATGAAAGTTGATTTTAAAAAGACCTTGGATCAATCGACCATTGAAGTATTGAAAAAAGCTCCTGATAGAGGAGAATCAATCTATACTCAAGCTGGATTCTTAAGGCAAGGGAGCATTAAGAAGAATTTTACCCAAGCTGGTGGATTCTATCTCTTTATCGTATCTTTGTTCAGTATTGCCTTGTTGATTGCCTTAGGAAGTGTTTTGACGTTGAGAATCTTATTGAGGGATGATTATCAATCACGACAATTGCGGACATTACAAAAAATCGGTGTCGAAGAAAGTGAGGTCAAGCGTATTGTTCGTCGTGAAAATACGTTAACTTTCCTGATACCGTTGATTTTTGCTCTGGCACAATCAATTGTTGCGATTGCGATGTCGAATACTGGACGGCACATCTCAAAAAATATTATTTTGATCTATGCTGGTTATGTCGTTTTATATGGTCTCTTTGGTTTAGTGAGTTTCAAAGTTTCTTGGCATGGCATTAAACACAAATTTAGTCTGTGACGATTGAGTAACTCTTAGTGAAGAAACCAAAGTCTTCCTCATTAGTACCCTGAATTTGTGATTGAACTTCTAGTTGTAAGTTTTTGTTCCATTGCTTTATTTGATGAGTTTGTGTAAAAGTTTTAAGAATTAAATATTCTCTTGGACTATCTCTTTTTTGAAAGACAGCTGTTGCGGTAGAATTAAAGGAGTATTCATGGAGACTGAATAATTTATTCTCAAATAACTTGGCTTGATCGGGATTGAATTTCAGATATGTCAAGGAATATAACCTATTAAATTCTTGATATTCTCCATTGATACTGCGGTATTGTGCAAAAGTGGACAACTTTTTTATTAAAAGATGGTCTGCGTTCAGACTAAATAAGGGTTTTAATAAAGTATCAGCAGAAGTTTGCTGACTCTTTAAAAAATTATATGTGCCTAGCTTTAATGTTATGTTCATAATTATTGAAATCCTTTCAATTTAAATTTTTTGGAGGTTTCTATGTTAGTTACAGTATTAGGTTTTTACGGAGGGTATCCTTATAAAGGAATTGGTACTTCTGGATACTTATTGCAAAACGACGGTAAAAATTTGTTGATTGATTGTGGTAGTGGTGTTCTAAATTCACTATCTAACTACATGCAACCAACAGATTTAGATGCTGTTGTTTTATCCCATTATCACCATGATCATACAGCAGATGTGGGTGTTCTGCAGTACAATTGGCTCGCTGCTAAGAAAGAAAATCCACTACCTATTTATGGTCATACACAAGATTTTGTCAACTTTGCTCAACTGACAGAACCAAATGCAACTAAAGGAATCGCCTATAACGACTATGAACCAACTGAGATTGGAACGTTAAAGTTCGAATTTCTCAGAACAGTTCATCCAGTTCCAGCTTATGCGATGAGAATTACCGATAGTAAAGGTAAGGTAATCGTTTATACAGCTGACACCACATATTTTGACGGTTTAGTTGACTTTAGTAAAGATGCAGATTTATTAATTGCTGATACTAATTTTCCGGATGACGTAACAGGTCGTAAATGGCACTTGAATACAAGGGAAGCTGGAACTTTAGCTAAGGATGCTAATGTTAAGCGTCTTATGATCAGTCATTTACCTCAAACAGTTGATGTTGAAACAATGTTAAGTCAATCACAAAAATATGCAGGAGAAATTCCGGTCGTGAATGCCTTCCAAGGTTTAGAAATCGAAGTTTAATCGCAGAGCGATAGGATTCTATTTTCAATGAAAGTACTATAAATAATAACTAATGCAATAAATTAATTCTAGTTTATGATATTTGTGAAAAAAATACATAAGCGGCTATTTATTGGGTACATGTTTTCACAATTAAACAAATTTCGAACAAATATTCGTAACTTTTTATTGAAAAACTATAGATTTTATTAATGCAATGGGTTACAATATTATTGTGTTTAAAGAGTTTGATACTACACAGGAAAGGAGAGATTATATATGGTAACCATTTATACATCTCCAAGTTGCACATCATGTCGTAAAGCCAAGGCTTGGCTCGAGGATCATGACATTCCTTACAAAGAAAGAAACATTTACTCAGAACCTTTAAATAAGCAAGAAATTAAACAAGTTTTACAAATGACTGAGAATGGTACAGAAGAAATTATTTCTACACGTTCAAAGGCATTCCAAAACCTTAAGGTTAATTTGGACGATTTAACAATTGATCAATTGTTGGATTTAGTTCAAACAAACCCTGGTTTGTTAAAGCGTCCTATTATTATGGATGATAAACGTCTTCAAGTTGGCTTCAATGAGGATGAAATCAGAAGATTCTTGCCTAGAAGTGTTAGAACTATGGAACTTCAAAAGGCTCAATTAATGGCTGGATTATAAAATATGAACAGAGCATTTCCTAATGGAAGTGCTCTTTTTTTTGTCTCAAATTTAATAAGGATATTTTGAACAATCTTTTAAAGAATATATTCACAATAGAACAAATATATTTATATTAATTGAAAAAGTATATTCATGACGTTTGGTATAATTCATCTTAAGAAAACGATTTCAAGGTGGACATTATGCATATATTCAGAAAATTCATCTTAAATAAGAATTTTTTTGTCATATTATTGGCAATATTATTTTTGGAAACCCTGTGTATAACTGTTTTTGAAACAAAGGATGTACAGGCAGCTACGGAAAATGATCTACAGCAATTGTTAAATCAAAATGCTGCTAATTTAATGAACAATGAAATTCTTGCACAAACTGATGACTTGATACCCACAGCAGCAACAATTACATATAGTGGCGTCAATGGTACGGCTAATTGGGACATTGACAGTACAGGAAAATTAACGGTTCATTCGGGGCAATTAGCTTATGGTGTGGGCAATTGGAAGAATTATGCTAGTTCAATAAAAAGTGTTTATGTAGAAGAGGGGGGTAAAAGTAAATAGTGACTTTGTTACATCAAATGGTAATAATGGAGTTTTTTCAGATTTAGAAAATGTTACGACAATTGATGTAACCAATTTAGATGTATCAGCAGCTAGGACATTGGGATACATGTTTAGTGGTGATAAAAAATTAACAGAAATAATTGGTCTTGAAACTTGGAGAACACCCAAAGTTAATTGGCTCAGTAGTATGTTTTACGATAATAATTCTTTAAAAAGCTTGGATTTGTCGAACTTTGATACTAGTCAAGTAAATAGCTTTTCTAGTATGTTTATGAATTGTCGTTCGTTAGAGTATCTTAATATATCGGGGTTCGATACTTCTAAAGCTGACAGTTTAAATCTTCTTTTTCTGGGGGTTCCTGGTGAACTAATTGGATTAAAAGGTTTGGATACATCCAATATAACTTCTATGAGGTCAACATTTCAGAACGTAAATTTCATTAAAAATAATCCTGATGATATCAAGGATTGGGATGTTTCTAAGGTTACGGATATGTCAGGCTTGTTTGATGGAAGTAAGTTTAATGAGTTGGATTTAAGCAAATGGAATATAGGTAAGGTTACAGACATGTCCTCAATGTTTAATGGTGATAGTAACGTTTCACAAGTTAAAGGAATTAAAGCATGGGATACTTCGGGTGTAGAAAATATGTCTTCAATGTTTGCAGGGGTAACCGATAGTGATCTTTCGGTGGTAAATGATTGGAATGTCTCAAATGTCACTTCAATGTACTCAATGTTCGGCAATTGTTCTAATTTGGCAGAATTAGATTTGTCCAATTGGAGTACTCCGAAGTTAAACAATGTGAAGAGTATGTTTAACAATGATAAATTACTCAACGAAGATACGTTGAAAGGATATGAAACTTTAGTTACTGATAAAACTTTGTATATGGGTTCTATGTTTTCAGGAACAGGATTCAAAACGATTGATTTATCACAGTATGATACTTCCAATGTGAAAGACTTAAGCAGCGTATTTATGGGAACTACTAAATTGCAAAAGATAATTGGTACGTTTGACACTAGTTCGGTGGTTGATATGACATCATTATTCAGTGGCTCGGCTATTACTGACTTTGATGGTTTAAATATTGTTGATTGGGATACCTCAAAAGTTGAGAACATGAACCGTATGTTCCTAGGAACATCGATATCGAATTTTGATTTCTTGAAGGATTGGAATACTTCGTCCCTGACTGATTTAAATTCGACATTTTCAAGAAATACTAAGGCTAAGACGATACCGTTGGTCAATTGGGATGTGTCTAAAGTTAAGAGCTTTTATTCGACCTTTTATGGTTCTAGTGCGTTGGAGAGTTTGCCCATTGAAAACTGGAATGTTACTAGTGCGACAACAATGTATGGGATGTTTTGGAATGCATCTTCTTTGAAAAAATTAGATTTCTCTAAATGGAATACTCCTAATGTGAAAAATTTTTATGCAATGTTGAATAGTACCTCTGGTCTAGAAACAGTCGATCTCTCAGGATTGGATACCACTAATGCAACTGATATGAATTATTTCTTTGGCGCAGAAAGTAATCTGTGGAAGATTACGCTTGGTTCTAAATCAGTTATGAAAAATCTTCAAGGGCAACCAAATACGACTGGAGTTCAATTTCCAAGTCCGGTTGTAGGTAAAGAAATTAATGATTCATCAACTTCTGAATCTTATAGTGCAATTAGTGATAAATGGCAAGAGGTTGATTACGAAAGTGGAGGTTCTGATCATCAACCAGTGGGAAATCTCTTTTCAGCACAAGAAATTGTTGATCAATTTTCCAACATAGGTAATCCAGTTACTACTTATGTTTGGCAGCAACATCCAATGATTAATATCAAAATGCAAGTACCAGATATTGATTTTGGTACGATCAATAATGCACCGCAGATCTTTCATCGAAAAGATAAAAATTTTGCTATAACGATTAATAACAACAATTATCCATCCGATAAAGTTGTTTCAAAAATCATGGTTTCTTTATCTGAACCTTTAATCACGTCAGATGGTCGAAATACTTTGGAGAATGCCTTAGTTTATCATGAAGAAGGAAAGGATCAGCAAATTCTATCAGATACTCCAATCACGGTTTATGAAAAAGAAATTCCCGATGGTATTAGTTCCATTAATTGGGATGATGAAAATGGCATTTTGTTAGATATGAGCAATCAAGGTTTTGTTAAGAGTGATAGTTACTCAACCACTTTAAATTGGACTATGATTAACAGTTTATAAGTCGTTACTTTTGACTAGTTTTTCGAGTTTTAGTATATTATTTGAATGACTCGAATTATCGGTATATGATAGTTGAAATAGTTTATAAGACTGTTAGAATGTAGATACAGAATTGAGGTGACTATGATGGAGATGGATCGACTTAATGAGAATACAATCAGAGTCATTCTTAGTACGGAAGATTTACAAGAACGTGGTGTAACTGTTTTAGATTTGTTAGGTAACAAAAAACAAATCGAATCGTTCTTTTACAGTATTTTGGATGAGGTTGATAAGGATCATGTCTTTACGAATAACGAACCAGTTACTTTCCAAATAATGCCAAACAAAGCAGGTTTGGAGTTGTTGATTAGTAAGAGTGATGATTCTGAAGATACGGATTCATTGCCATTAAATGGGCTACAAGGTTCAGTCGTTAATAATAATGATGATACTAACGAGGCAAAGATGGGTACTGAGGAATATGATAGTGATACAGCACCATATTTGAATGACCCGGATACACCTACGAAGACGATTATTGTTGAATTTAAAGACTTTGAGGACTATGTCCAATTGGCTGATTTATTACACTTAGAAAGTGGAATTTCAAATCTTTGGGAATATGACAATAAATATTACTTGCAATTGATTCTATTCACAGATGAGATGCATGAAATGACTTATAGTGATGTTTTAGCTTTACTTAGCGAGTATAGCTTTAAAACAAAAGTCACAGCGGCTGTCTTATCAGAGTATGGTAAGGAAATTATGTCCAAAACAGCGTTGGAACTTACTAGATATTATTTTGATAAATAAAACCAACTCAATCAGAGTTGGCTTTTTTTTGCGTAATTTTAATTAGAGGTGATAGAAGTGTACGCTGCTTTAAATGAGTCCGGCCTACTAGTTGATGCGCTAAAAGCAAAGAAAGAGGATAGCTATTATTGTTGTTATTGTAAACAAAAAGTTAAATTGATCACTACACAATCACGGATTTACTTTCGACACAAGAATAAATGTAACAATGAAATAAATGAACGACTGATTCATCGAAAAGGTAAAAAGATATTGATGAATGAATTGAGCAAATTGAATTTGCAATCCTTGAAGAGTGAAGTTTATTTGTCAAAAATTAAACAACGACCAGATATTCTAGTTAATGGAAATTTTGCAGTTGAGTATCAGTGTGCACAGATTAATGTTGATATTCTAACTAAAAGGGTCAACGGATATCGTACTGTAGGCATAAAGAATATTTGGATTTTGGGTGGTCACTATTTGAAGGCTAAGTTAGGACGTGAACATTTAAAATTTATTACTTACAATAAAATTTGGCGATTTTATCTGTTAACTTTAGATTCACGACAAGGAGTAATGAAACTTTTTTATAATATTGAATTCATCGGTCCTTTTAATAAATTAATTTATCAAGTGAAAGTTTTTCCAAGAACAAAATTTTACAAATTATTTATATTTCGACCGGAAATGACTCAAAAATCGAGAATATATTCCAATAAGCACTGGTTAAAGAAAATTCGAAAAAAGAATGATTTAGTTTCACAAAAGTTTAAATTAGACTTTTATAATGCACATAGAATAACTGTGGAAGAGTATCTTAAAAAGGGTAGATTTGAGGCTGAATATCCTATTTTTGCCAATCCGGCTTGGCAAAGACATTGTGGTCAAATATCCAGGCGATTGCGACAGCCATTGTTAAAAAAATAGCTACTAGAAACCCAATTATTAGGATCTCTAGTAGCTATATTCGTTTGTAGAGCTATTTTCTAAATCTATCTAAACTGATAACTGTTCCAGATGAAGAAACGTTACTGGCAACGTCTTGTGGAAGTTCTCGTTCCAACATGATATTAATGTTATTAGTGATATTTTCCTGAGAAGTAGATTCTCCGAAATTATTGATCATCACACCCGGTTTTTCATCGTCATCACAATCAAAGATTACAGCTGTTGGAGCCTTTTGAATATGCATTTCCATTGATAGTTGTTGATCACGTTTTAGACCTTGACTGACACATTGACTTTCTTTGTCAGTCATAATGGATTTGTAATCAAGCCCACTATTGTTAATTACACGTCTGATAGTGTTATCATCAAAGGGATTATTCAAAATATTTACTTGTTCTTGAAGATTCATTAAAAAGTTACGTGCTTTTTTGTTACCCTGACAGGATGCTGCTTTGTATAGTTTTGCAGCTTCAATTACATCTTGAGATGCACAGGTACGTTCCTTAATGTCGGTAATCTTGAAACCTTTTAATTGAACATAATCGTTAATTGTTGCCATATTATAGTTCGTCACAAAATGATATTGTGTATCAATATCGTGTTTTCTAGTGAAGTCAATAATTGCTTGTTCCACTTTTAAACAATACGAACATAATGGATTAATATATAAAAATACTTCCCACATTATGTTTCCCTCCATCTCTATTGCAATGTCATTCTACCAACATTTTTAAAAAAGGTAAAATTTTAAACTCAAAGATTGGTAATATTTATATTTAGATGAATCTTTTACAAAACTACGATATATTTATATTAAAGCGAGGTTATTATGTCAGAAATCAAATGGAATGAATTTTTGATACCTTATTCACAGGCAGTTGATGAGTTAAAAATTAAATTTAGAAACCTACGAAAAGAGTTTCTTGAAAAGAATGAACATTCACCCATTGAATTTGTGACGGGACGTGTTAAAACGGTTGATAGCATTAAGGAAAAGATGCGTCGCCGATTTATTTCTAAGGAATTATTGGAACAAGATATGCAAGATATTGCAGGAATAAGAATTCAGTGTCAATTTGTAGAAGATATTTATGAAGTGGCTAAATTATTACATATTCGTGAAGATATGCGAGTTATTGAGGAACGTGATTACATTGCTAACAGTAAGCCAAGTGGTTATCGTTCATATCACGTAGTAATTGAATATCCAATTCAAACGTCTAATGGACAGATAAACATCCTTGCCGAGATCCAAATTAGAACTTTAGCAATGAACTTCTGGTCAACAATTGAGCATTCGTTAAATTATAAATACAAAGGTGATTTTCCTGAAGAGATCAATGAACGATTGAAACGAGCCGCTGAAGCTTCCTTCATGTTGGATGAAGAGATGTCCAAAATACGAGAAGAAATTCAAGATGCTCAGCAATACTTTACAGATCGAAAACGGGATTTAAATGGCCCAACGGAGCAGGATAAAAAATGAAATTATGGATTAATAATAATAATAAAGAACAATCAGTTCAAGCAGCAAATAAATTACGTAGCAAGTTGTTAAATGCTGGTTTGATTTTGGATCGTCGTAATCCGCAATTAGTTATTAGTGTGGGGGGCGATGGAACACTTTTAAGTACCTTTCATGCTTATGCAGCACATTTGGATAGTGTGAGATTCTTAGCTTTACATACTGGTCATTTGGGCTTTTATTCTGATTGGACGGATACAGAGATTGATGAATTAGCTAAGCGAATTATTGAATGCCAAGATAATATTCCTTCAACCAGTTATCCGGTTTTGGATATTGTTGTTGAAAATAAAGAAGGTTCACTCTTTCATGGAATAGCAATCAATGAAACTGTTGTCAGACGTTTGTCCTCTTTAACTATGAAGACGCGGGTTGACTTAGATAAAGAATTCTTTGAGAGTTTTCGTGGGGATGGACTTTGTTTTTCAACACCAACGGGATCGACTGCTTATTCTAAGTCAGTTGGTGGTGCTTTAATTCATCCTAAAATTAGTGTCTTTCAAATGATTGAAATTGCTTCGATTAACAACCGTGTTTATCGGACAATTTCTTCACCAATCATTATTCCTCACAATCAACAAGTTGACCTTTATCCACAGACAGCTGATGATTACGTTATTAGTTGTGATGGAATTACTACAAAGCTCAAAAATGTTAAGAAGATTACAATTAAACTTAATTATCAACGAGCCCAATTTGCCCAATATCGTCATAGACACTTCTGGACTAGAGTAGAAACAGCCTTCTTAGCGCAAAATGAAAAAAAATAATCGTTTCCTAAAATTTATAGTCAATTCTCATGATAAAAAAACTATCCGTAAGTTTCTCGTGCAACATAAATTTTCCTCTAGTCAATTGCACAATATGAAAAATAAAGGCGGACGTATTTTTGTCAATCACAAACAACGACATTTCAATTTTCAATTACATGATGGGGATGAGATGTTGATTGTTCTTAATGCTGAGGAACCGTCTGATTTGATTAAACCAATGACAGGATCAGTAGATGTGCTCTTTGAGGATGACTATTTATTAGTTGTCAACAAGCCACCAGGGATAGCTAGTTTACCTGCTAAAGCTCGTGATAGTAAAACCATGGCTAATTTAGTTAAGGGGTATTTAATTTCTAAAAAAGAGAATAGTACGATTCATTTAGTTACTCGATTGGACCGTGATACTTCAGGCCTAATGGTCTTTGCTAAGACATCCTATGCTCATTCATTGCTAGATCAAATTCTTCATACAGAAGATTTCCAAAAATTTTATTTAGCAATGATTTATGGTCATATTCAACCAGCTAATGGATTAATTGATTTGCCTATTGGTATTGATCCAGATGCCTTTTATAAGAGAACGATTGATCATCAAACAGGTAAGAAGTCACAGACTGTTTATAAAACGGTGGAGAATTACAGCAATGGCAGCTTGTTGGAACTTAAATTGCTAACGGGTCGAACTCATCAAATACGAGTTCATTTGTCAGCTAGTGGTCATCCTATTATTGGTGATGATATGTATAGCCAAAAGATTGATCCTAGAATTCGTCGCCAGGCGTTACACTGTTATAATTTACAAATAGTTCATCCAGTAACAAAGGAGTTATTAAATTTAAAGGCGCCTTTACCTCAGGATATGGTAATCTTAAAGGGTGTATTAAGGGGTGAGGGAAATGGATGAAAATGAAAAAAGACTGCAAGAAAAATTTGAACAGTTAAAACGGTACCTCGATAGTGATGACAAGAAGAGATTTAGAAAAACCTATCTTGATATGCATTTTTACGATCAAAGTACGTTCTATCTCACTTTAAACAAAGAAGAACGAATTACGCTTTATTCCATCTTGGAACCGGATGAAATGGGTGATATGTTCGATACCATTGAAGATGATAATCCAGCAATTCCTGAATTATTGAAGGAAATGGATTTGGATTATGCTTCGAAGATGTTGAATGACATGTATGATGATAACGCCGCTGATGTTTTGGAACATTTAGACAAAGTTGATGTTGATCGTTTCTTGGAACAAATGCCTCGAAATGATGCTAATAATCTAAGAGGATTGTTACATTACGATACTGAAACAGCTGGTGGTATTATGACCACTGACTATGTTCAATTCCATGAAGAAGAGACGGCTTCTGTAGCTATTAAAGCTTTGAAACAATTTGCAGAAACTGCAGAAACAATTTATTATCTGTATATTTTAGATAGTCACAATGATTTAGTTGGAGTAATGTCGTTACGTGATTTAATTATGTTAGATGATGATGCTACTTTAGGCGATCACATGAATAGTGACGTTATAACGGTGAATGTAGATGCTGAGCAAGCTGAAGTAGCTCAAGTCTTTAGAGATTATGAGTTCTTAGCTGTTCCAGTAGTCGATCATTCAAATAAAATGGTTGGTATCGTTACGGTTGATGATGTTATTGAAGTTATTGATGATGAAGCTCAACAAGACTATTCTGGTTTGGCCGGTGTTAGTATGGATGAGGCCAACAATGATGGCCCGTTTAAGGCAGCCTCAAAACGTTTGCCTTGGTTGATAACACTGTTATTGTTAAGTATGATTACGGCAACTTTAATTAATCACTATGAGAATCTTTTGGCTGAAGCTAGTATTTTAGCGGTCTTTATTTCAACTATTACAGGTACGGCTGGTAACGCGGGTACACAGAGTTTGGCCGTGGCTGTTAGGCGTTTAGCAGTTGAAGAAATTAATCGTCATGAATTTTTGAAATTGATAGGCAAAGAATTGATCACTGGTTTTGTAACCGGACTAGTTACAGGTGTTTCAGTCTTCCTATTAGTTGGTATTTGGAAACATAACTTTGTTTTAGGTATGGTTATTGGCTTAGCAATGTGTGCCGCTATAACGGTAGCTAACTTAGCTGGAAGTTTAATTCCAATGTTAATGTCTAGCTTTGGATTTGATCCAGCTGTAGCGAGTGGACCATTTATTTCAACATTAAGTGATTTGACCAGTGTTTTGATTTACTTCAGCATCGCTGGTGTATTTATGCAATATTTCGTTAAGGTTTGAAAAATCGAACACAGAAATTTGGTCTGTGCAATTCGTTTCTGTCAAAAAATAAGTATTAAAAAAGCTCAGTATAACGACCATCAGGGTTGTTACACTGGGCTTTTTTAGCTATTTATTAATACCGTCGATAACCTTAGTACCGTGAACTTCTTTGACACCTAACTTTTCGGCAATAGTATCACAGTTTTGATAATTAACACCACCACCAGGTAGAATTGTAATTCTACCAGCAGCATAATCAACGTATTCTTTGATTTTATCGATGGTCTGATCAATAGGAGTAGTCAACGGGCCACCATGAGTAAGAATTCGGTCGACATCATGATCAACTAACCAATTAATAGTTGATTTCTTATTATCTTCTGCTAAGGCATCGAATGCCATATGAAAAACAATTTGCATACCGGCTGAAGCTGCAATTAGTTGTTCCATGGCATCTTCATCTAAATCGCCATCAGGAGTCAAAGCACCAAAAGCAACTCCGTCAACACCTAATTTTTGAGCCTGAAAGAGATCTGCTTCCATCATTTTGATCTCTAAATCATTATAAACAAAGTCTCCACCACGAGGACGAATCATTTCAACGACGGGAATAGATTTTTCTTGTAAATATTTTGTGCTTTCTTGAAGTACTCCTAAGCTAGGGGTAGTACCACCAACGGCAAGATTGTCGTTTAGTTCAATTCTATTGGCACCTTTTAATACAGCAGTAGGAATATTAGTGAAATTTTCAACAGCAACTTCTTTATAAATAATACTCAGCTCCTCTTATATTTATTCTTTTAAAAATAAAATCCCGACCAATTATAATACAATTGATCGAGATTTAACTAGCATATGAAATTAAGCCATCAATGCTTTAGAACCAAAGTAAGCAATTACGATAATAGCTAAGATGATTCTGTACCAACCAAAGGCCTTGAAATCATTACGTTTAATGTAATCAAGTAAGAATTTGATTGAGGCATAAGCAACGATAAATGATACCAAAGTACCAACAAGAAGAATTATCGTTTGATCACCAGTAAAGGTATTACCATGTTTGAAATATTTAAATATTTTCAAAAGACTAGCACCAAACATTGTTGGAATAGCTAAGAAGAAAGAGAATTCAGTAGCTACGAATCTAGATGTACCAACTGTCATACCACCTAAAATAGTTGCACCGGAACGTGATGTACCAGGAACTAGTGAAAGGACTTGGAAAAGTCCGATTTGAAAGGCAGTTTTGTAAGAAAGACTATCCAGATCAGCTGTTTGAGGTTCTTTATTTTTGAGCCAATTTTCAACGACAATGAATAAAATACCATAAATTAGTAAAGTGGCTGAAATTACTTGCCAACTAGTAAGGTGTTTATCCATCCAGTCATTTAATGGAAGTCCGATAATTACGGAAGGTAAGATAGCAACAATAACTTTAAACCAAATACTCCATGTTTGTTTCTTTTCTACATTATTTTTCTTAGGTGAGAAAGGATTCAATTTGTGGAAGTAGATGAGGATAACGGCTAAAATCGCCCCAAACTGGATAACTACCATGAACATATTGATAAAGGCAGTGGGTTCGTTTAATTTAACGAATTCATCAGCTAAATACAAATGTCCAGTTGAACTGATAGGTAGAAATTCAGTAAAACCTTCGATAATACCAAGGATAATGGTTTTAATGATTTCAATGAACATAATAATTAATTATTCTCCTGACTAAATTTGGAACTAAATAAAGTGTACACATACACACTCAGGAATGGAAATATTATTTTCCAAACTAGTCAAAATTCCTTTTTTCATATTTCTCTTAAAGATAGTGATGTTATCTGAATCTTGGTTAGCTGCGATCAAGTACTTTTCAGAAGGATCTAAATCAAAATCACGAGGGCCTTTACCATCTGATGAGGTAGTATTGATTTTCTTGAGACGGTCACCTTTTTCATTAACACCGAAGAGAGCAATTGTGTCAGCTCCACGGGTTGAAGCATAAAGGAATTTACCATCTTTAGTAATTCGAATAGCTGCAGTAGTATTCTTTTGCTCATCTTTAGCAGCTTCAACTTCATCAACCAATGTCAATCCGGCTGTTTCAGCATTATATTCCATAACTAGAATTTTAGATGATAATTCACAGGCAACGTACACGTATGGTTTGGTTGGATTGAATACTAAATGTCTTGGTGCGTATCCAGCAGGTGCAATATAGTTATTCATCAATTTAGGATTCTTAGCATCAGATATATCATAAATATAAATACGATCAGCACCATAATCACAAATGATCAACTTGCCATCTGGTGTAAGGCTACTGAAGTGAGGCTTAGATTGATCTTGTTCAACACGAGGGCCATGACCTTCAAATTTAACTTCAGAATAGTGTTCGATTTTACCGTCGTCAGTTAAATGATCGATTTTAACTTTGCTCAAATGGAAATAAGCACTAAAAATCAAATTACGACTAGCATCGAATTTAACATATGATGGGGAAGTTTCTTCCGAGAAGTCTTCATCCAATAATTTTGGTTCGTCACCGTTGATATCGTAAACAACAATACCACCACGATCACCTTTTTTAGCTAAAGCAATCAATTTCAAATCGTTTGTTACGTCAATATATGTAGGACCGTTTAATTCAACTAGGACTTTAGGTGTAGATAATTCACCGTTGTCGGAATTGAATTCAGCTGAATAAACACCTTTACCAGCTTTTTTTGTGTAACCACTAAAGAGAACCTTTTCAAACATTACAAAAACCTCCAAACATTGTATAGTATATAGTATATTCTTAATAGAAAATTTTTGGGGAGTACTTTATGAAAGAAACGCCGGAAAAAAGAAAAAGTTGGTTTTACCAATGGTTCTTGAATAACCAATTGACGGTGATTTTGATTAATGTTTTCTTGGTATTTTTGATTATCTATTTTTTTTCAAAAATAAAATTTGTCTTTGATCCGCTTAATCAAATTTTAGGAATAACCATGCCACCGGTTATTTTAGCCTTGGTATTGTATTATTTGATTAATCCGTTGATCAATGTTTTAGAAAACAAATTTCATGTTAATCGAATCATTTCAATCACATTTGTTTTTATTATTATTTTGGCACTATTAATTTGGGGCGTTATGTCCTTGATTCCGTTCGTTCAAGATCAGATTGATTCATTGGTTAAGAATTGGCCACAATATTGGAATTCATTGAATAAAAGCTTGCAAAATATGTTTTCTGATCCTAAGTTGCACATGGTACGTCAACGTTTAGTACAGACAAATGCCAGTATCACAAAGAGCTTTGAAAAATCGATGGATCAGATTTTACCACAAACAGTTAATAATATTAGTTCTGCTGTTAGTGTTTTAACGAATGTGGTTGTTATTATTATGACAGCACCATTCATTTTGTTCTTTATGCTAAAAGACGATCGTAAATTTAAAGAATCAATTGTTAAAGTGATGCCTAATCGTATTAAAAAGTCAGTAGGCGATATGCTTTCTGAAATCAGTCAATCGTTGAGTTCATATATAACAGGCCAATTGACCGTAGCATTTTGGGTTGCTGTGATGTTCTTTGTCGGTTATTTAATTATTGGACAGAGATATGCTTTAGTTTTAGGAATTGTAGCTGGAATTTTGAATTTGATTCCTTATATCGGTTCGACTTTAGCTTTAGTTCCTTCACTGGTCATTGCGGCTTTTATTGCACCATCAATGGTATTAAAAGTTTTGATTGTTTTTGTAGTCGAACAAACGGTTGAGACCCGTGTTATCTCTCCAATAATTGTTGGTAATAAAATGCAAATGCATCCAGTTACAACTATTTTGGTTTTGCTAGTTTCAGCAGGGATGTATGGTTTGGTCGGTATGGTTGCAGGTATTCCAATCTTTGCTATTTTGAAGATTATTTTTACCCGATTCTTCAATTGGTTTAAACGTAATTCCAGTTGGTATGATGATGAAGATGCTCAAAATCTGGATACAGAATCAGAAACGAATCCAGATAATGAAAAAAAATCTCAAGAAAATCACAAATAATTCATTTTTGTGTTGTCTAGACCGTACATGTCGTATATAATACACTATGAGTTTGCGGTTATTTGTTTTTCTCAGAAGAGATTTTGACAAAAGCAAGTAAACATAAGGCTTTACTAGCGCATGTCCTTGCTGTGGTGTTCACCGAGGGTATGCGCTTTTTTGTTTAAAGAAGGAGAAGAAATAAATGACTAATCACATTGCTTTATATGAACCATTAATGCCAGCTAATACTGGTAATATTGCTAGAACTTGCGCCGGTACTAACACTAAACTACATTTAATTCGTCCGTTGGGATTTAGTACAGATGATGCACATATGAAACGTGCAGGGTTAGATTATTGGGATAAAGTTGATATTACTTATCATGACAATTTGAACGATTTTTTAGATTCCATTCCTGATGATAAGTATTTATACTTGATTACAAAGTTCTCAGATAAAGTTTATAGTGATCAAGATTTCTCGGATACTTCGAAAGATCATTATTTCTTATTTGGTAAGGAGACAACTGGTCTTCCAGAAGATTTCATGCGTCGTAATCCTGAAAAATGTTTAAGAATACCAATGAGTGATAACATTAGAGCACTTAATTTATCAAATAGTGCTGCTTTAGTAATTTATGAAGCCGTTCGTCAACAACATTTTGCAGGTTTAGAACTAAGTCATCATTACGAAAACGATAAGTTAGACTAAAAATAAGTTATTAAGGAACTCGTTATTATTTTAAATACAAGGGGTAAATTAATATGAAAATAAATAAAGGTGAAGTTAACGTTCAATCATTCCATTACGATGTGGAATCACCAAGTGCTGATGTAAAGACAGAATTAAACATCAATATTGAACATCCAGAATTCAAGGATGAGAATGGTGAACCATTGAATGAGGATGAAGGTAAAATTTTACAAGTGGTTGTACCATTCGAAATTCATCCAGAAAATGCACCATTTAAAGTATCCGGTTTGATTGGTCAAGTGGTCCAACCAATTGGTTTCCATGGTGAAATTCAAGATTTAGAGGCTAAAGATGTTCAACAATTATCACGTCCGGTAGTTGAATACATTGAAACGTTGACTTATCAAGTAACAAGCGTCTCATTGAATCGGGGATTCTCGTTGAATTTTAACAAAGATATTGAAATTGAACCCAACCAAGCATTGAAGGATTTGAAGAATAAAGAGTCTAATAAATAAAAACAGTCCATGCGGGCTGTTTTTTTTGAGTATCAAAACAGGTATAATTTTAATTGATTATTTATAGAATCGTGTGAGGTATTTATGGCAAGAAAAAAGGCAACTTCGAAGCCTAGAAAGAGAAAAACAACTACAAACAATTCGCGTCTGATTAGGTCATTAATTAGTTTAGTTTGGATAATATTGTCAATTTTAGGTTTGTTCAAATTTGGAATTGTCGGTAAAACGTTTGATAATCTATATCGAATGTTAGTAGGAGACAGTTATCCAGTCTTATTGATCATCAGTATTTTTGTTGCGGCGTTCGTTATAGCAACAGGAAGAATTCCCATCATGACGCCAAAGAGAAACTTTGGACTGTTGCTTGTATATTTAGGGTCACTAATTATTTTACATGGCATATTTTTCTCTAGTATGTCGTTATACCATAATTATAATTTAGTAACTTGGAATACTTTGGCAGCTGATATGACTCAGGTATCAGTCGATAATTCAGTTGGTGGCGGTATGATTGGTTCATATCTATATAGCTTTTTCATGCCAATGTTTTCAACCGTTGGAACATATTTTGTAACTGCTTTGATTATCTTCATTGGAATATTGATGTTATTTAATGTAACGATGAAACAAGTCTCAATTGTAACGACTAATGTACTAGTTTACTTTAAGCATCTAGCTATCAAAATTAAAGATGCTGTTACTGGTAAGTACGGTGATTATGTCGATCAGAAAGCTGTTGAAAAAGAAAAAGCATCACGAGTTAAACCAGAACCTGTAATTGAACGTGATGATAATAAGTTTAAAGATGTTAATAGTTTTGCTAAGAAAGAATCAGAACCTTCAACTGATGATTCTGATTTTCATATTGATATGCCTAAGGCACCGGAGTTGAAACCAAATTTGGCCGATTCGACTTCTAATAGTACAGCTGAAGTTGTTTCAAAACCTTATGGAATTGATGGAACTAAAGATAAAGATTTGCCAGAACCAGTTAGCTCCAAAGCGGTCGATACTGACGATAGTGACTATAAATTGCCAGGATCAGACTTGCTCAAGCAAATTCCACAGACTGATCAAAGTGCAGAAGTGAAATTGATTGATGACAATAAAGACAAATTAAAGAAGACTTTTAAGAGTTTTGGCGTCGATGTTGAGGTCAAAAAGGCTAGTCTAGGACCAACTATTACTAAGTATGAAGTTCAACCAGCTGTCGGAGTGAAAGTAAGTAAAATCGTTAATTTGGCTGATGATTTAGCTCTAGCGCTTGCAGCCAAAGATATTCGAATTGAAGCTCCGATCCCTGGTAAGTCTTTTGTTGGTATTGAAGTACCTAATCAAACAATTTCGACAGTATCATTTCGTGATATAACTGAGAATCAAAAGGATAAAACACATCCATTGATTGTTCCGTTGGGAAAAGAAGTTTCTGGTAATATTATTGAAGCCAATATCACTAAGATGCCCCATTTATTAATTGCTGGGTCAACTGGTAGTGGTAAATCTGTAGCTATCAATACTATTATTACCGGTATTCTAATGAAAGCTAAACCTAGTGAGGTCAAATTGATTCTAATTGATCCTAAGATGGTTGAGTTAAACGTCTATAACGGAATTCCCCATCTCTTGATTCCCGTTGTAACTGATGCTAGAAGGGCTGCAGGTGCTTTACAGAAGGCTGTTAAAGAAATGGAACGCCGTTATAAACTATTTGCAGAAACTAGTCATCGTAATATTGGTGAATACAATGCAGATGTTGATAAATTCAATAAAACTGCTACTGATGAAGACAAGATGGAACGCTTGCCTTATATCGTCGTTATAGTTGATGAGTTATCTGACTTAATGATGGTTGCTGGTCATGAAGTTGAAGCGGCAATTGTTCGCTTGGCTCAAATGGCCCGTGCAGCCGGATTACACATTATTATTGCAACACAGCGTCCATCTGTTGATGTTATTACCGGATTGATTAAGGCTAATATTCCATCACGTATTGCTTTCGCTGTTTCTAGTGGGGTCGATTCAAGAACTATTTTGGATTCTGTTGGGGCTGAGAAGCTTCTAGGACGTGGTGACATGTTATTCCAACCAATTGGGAAGAGTAAACCAATTCGTTTGCAGGGAGCTTATATTTCCGAATCAGAGGTTGAAAATGTAGTTAACTTTGTAAGTAGTCAGCAAGCGGCTGATTATGATGAAGATATGATTCCAACGGACGTTGATGAGGGTGGTTCGACGAGTGATGATAAACCTAATGATGAATATTGGGATGATGCTGTTGAGATGATTGTTAAACAACAGTCTGCTAGTGTTTCGATGCTACAAAGAAGATTCCAGATTGGTTATAATCGTGCTGCTCGGATGGTTGATGAAATGGAAGATAAGGGTATTGTTGGACCTTCAGAAGGTAGTAAGCCAAGGAAGGTTTTAATTACCGAGGAACAGTTAGATACAATTAGAAAAAATCAGGTGAAAAATTGAAAAAAAGATTAGCAAAAAATATTTTTTTGAATATTAATCCAATAAAAAAATTCCGTACTATCAAAATTCAAATAGATTTCTTACGTCCATTAAATAAGGATGAAATGACTAGTCGACGCTTGTTGGCAAATGTTTTATCAAATTCAACGAAAGATTATCCTAGTTTTCAAGCGATAAATGATCGTGAAATGGATCTCTATGGATCAGAGATAAATGTTTATACACGCAATTTATTGAATTTCAATGACTTGGCTTTCAGTGTGGAGTTTGCTGATCCTGCATTTTTGATTGATGGAAAGACTCAAATTAAAGATAATTTAGATTTACTTGGAGAGATTATTTTCAAACCTAATTTGGATGGAGCAAATTTTGATAATGAAGCTTTTTCCACTGAAAAACGTAATTTAATGTCTAATTTATTGTCAATACAAGATAATCAAGATTTAGTCAGTTCGCTCGGCTTGATCAAGTTGATTTATCGTGATGATCCTAATCGTCAGGTTCCAATTTTTGGTAGTGTGGAGCAATTAGAGAAATTGAAAAATGATCAGCTTTTAAAGGCATATCAAGATATCATTGCTAACGATTTAGTGATTATTAATGTAGTTGGTAATATTGATGAGACGGAATTTTTGGAATATTTGAATGAAAGTATTTTTGCTGAAAAATTAAAGAACGATCGCAATGACTTAACTATCTCTTTCAGTAATTTTGACAATTTAATTAAGAATCCAGCTAATCAAATAGAACATAAGCACTTGAATCAGAGTCGTATAGGCTTAGCTTATGCAACCGAAGGTGTCTCTAAGGATTTCAATCGTTTGGCACCACAAGTCATGAATTTGATTCTAGGTGGCGATGATCAATCACAACTTTTCTTGCAAGTACGTGAGAAAAATAGCTTGGCATATTCAGTTTCAAGTACTTATCAACCAATCAGTCATTTGGTAACGATTCAAGCTGGCCTGGATGCAAAGTCAATTGAAGAAGCTTTAAGATTGATCAATGATCAAATTGCTTATATTAAGAATGGTAAAGTTACAGATGAACAAATCAAACATGCTCAAAAAGTGATGCTTACACGGAGAAAAATATCTACCGATTCAATTCAGTATTATATTATGCGTAGTATTTGGGAGACCATTTATCCTAAAACTTTGTTGACCAATCAACAATTTGAGGATGAATTAGATAGCCTAGATAAAAAGCATGTGGCAAGTGTAGCTACACATATGCATGCAATCGCACAGTATCAATTGATTGGAGACTAGGGATGACAGAGAGATTACAAAAATATACTAAAAAATTGGCAAATGGATTTGAAATTGAAATTGTACCTTTGCCAGGATTTAATCAAGTCTATAGTGTTGTTATGGCTAATTTTGGTTCAGTTGACACCAAGCAAGGCATTAAAACTTTGCCAGCTGGAATTGCTCACTTTATTGAACACAAGCTGTTTGCCAAACCAGGGTATGATGTTTCAGAGAAATTTGCTAAATATGGTGCTAATTCTAATGCCTACACTAGTTATACGAAGACAGCCTATTTATTTCAGACATTGGAAAATCCTTATGATAATTTGAAGACACTTTTAGATTTGGTTCAGAATCCCTATTTTACTGAAGAAAATGTTGCTTCTGAACGTGGAATTATTAATCAGGAAATTCAAATGTATTTAGATATGCCAGAGTTTGTTTTGGAACAAAGAATTTTAGCTCAGCTTTATCCTAACGATCCAATAGCCGAAGATATTGCTGGAACTAATGACACATTGCAATTGATCAACAACAAAAATTTGTTACAGGCTTATCAAGATAACTATCGTCCAAGTAATATGGATTTGGTTATTGTTGGGGATGTTGATCCTGAAAAAATTGAAAATATTGTTGAAAATTCTAATTTTCAAACATTGGGTCAACCATTAGAAAAAACTTTCAATAAATTAACTCCAATTGGTTCTGGCGGCCAAGAGCAAATGGATATTAGTCAGGCCAGATCTGCCTATGGTATAAGGATCGATATTGATATGTCCGGCTATGATTTAGTCAAAAAACAATTCGAAATGAATATGGTGATGGAAACTTTAATCGGTGAATCCTCTAGTAATTATCAAGAAATGAACCGATTAGGAATAATTGATGATAGTTTTTCTTATAATGTGGTTGCAGAAAACAACTATTGTTTTATCATTATTAGTGGGTCAACTAATAATTCTGAAGAATTTCAGGAATATCTTCGAAAAAATTTGTCATATGAGAGTTTGAAGGCCGTTTTAACGGACACTAAATTTGAACGAATCAAGCGTGATGCTATTGGTGCTTACTTATTTGCGCAAAATTCACCAGAGGCAATTGCTAATCAGATGGCAGAATTGTATTTCTACGATGTGGATTACTTAGAATTAATTCATATGATCAATTCAATTCATCGTGATGACTTACTAGAAGTTTCTGAACAATTTTTGAAAGATGAAAATTGTACCTACTATAATTTATTACCAAATAGGAAGTAAGCTATGTATGCATTGATCATGGGTAGTTCAGGAGATATTGGAACAAGCAGTGCTAAGAATTTAGCTGCCAAAGGGTGGTCTCTTTATCTGCACTACAATAAAAATTCTGAACGTATCGAGAAATTGCGAGCGCAACTCGTTGAAAAATATCCAAAACAAGATTTCATACCAATTAAATTTGATATGGAACATGACAAAGTTGAAGATCTGACAAAACAGATTTTCGGACTGGATGCAGTCGTTTTTGCACAGGGCAATACGTATTATAAATTGTTAGTTGATATTTCTGAATCAGAGATTGATTCTTTGTGGAATATTCATGTCAAATTACCAATTTTAATTTTGAAACAACTTCAAGATAAGTTGGCTAAGACGCAACATGGAAGAATTGTTTTCATTGGTTCGATCTATGGGAAAGTTGGTTCAGCAATGGAGGTTGTCTATAGCACGGTTAAGGGTGCTATGTCTTCTTTTGCTGATGCCTATGCTAAGGAAGTGGCTTCGCTAGATATCTCGGTGAATGTAGTTGCTCCTGGAGCGGTAAATACTAAAATGAATACTCAAGAATTTTCTAGTGAAGATTTAGAAAATGTTAAAGAAGAAATTCCAGCTGATAGGTTGGCGAATCCTGATGAAATAGCTGATTTAGTCAGTTATCTTGTCAATATCAAATCAAATTATTTAACTGGACAAACGATTTATTTTGCCGGCGGCTGGTTGTTATAAGGTCGTTAGTAGTTAGATAATAATTTATGTTATACTTAGAAAAATTAGTTAATCGGTGGTAAAAAATGGACGAAATTGGCCAAAAATTAAGAAATGCACGTATCAAAAAGGGCTACACAATTGATGATTTGCAACAAATCACCAAAATTCAAAAACGTTATTTAATTGCTATTGAAGAAGGTCAATTTGATCATCTTCCTGGTGATTTTTACGTTAGAGCATTTATCAAACAATATTCTGATGCTGTTGGTATCTCTAGTGATGATTTATTAGAGGAATATAAAGCTGATATTCCTAATTCTCAACCATCACAAGAAGCAACTCAACAAGAGACAAAGACACGTTCTATCAAGGAAGAATCAAATTCTTTCTTCTCTAATTTAGGGAACTATATTCCTCAAATTGTTGTGGGAATTGTTGTTATTGTTATTATTGCTGTAATTGCTTTTGGAATGGTTCATCGTAATCAAAATGCATCCAGTGTAACTATCCCAAAGGATAGTACAACTCAAACAACTAAGAAGAAGACAGCCAAGAAGTCAACTAAGACAACAAAAAAAGCTACTGCTAAAAAGAAAACAGCAACTAAGACTGTTAGTGTCAAATCTTCAGGAGACAATACATATACTGTTACTAACATGCCTACAGGTGGCCTAAAAGTCGTTGTAGCTGGTAATGGTGGTCAAGCTTGGATTCAATTTACTGAAGGTTCAAATACAACTTGGCAACAAGCTTTGAGTTCAGGTGAAAAGAAGGAAACAACTGTTCCTGCTGATACTACTAGTTTCAAGATTCAAACTGGTAATATCAACAATACAGAAATTACAATTGATGGTAAGAAGCTTGACTTAGGAACTACTGACAGTAGCAGTTCGATTGTCAAAACACTTACATTTAATGTTGAAAAATAAAGTAATGGTGTCTAATCTAATAAGAGTGGACACCATTATTTTGTAAAAAAGAGTTATTATTGGAGGATGTTTTAAATGGTATGGAATTTACCCAACAAATTAACAATGCTTCGAATTATTCTAATTCCGGTATTTATTATTCTATTGGCTTTCGGTTGGTCAGATTTGGGGGAAATTTATGTTCTGAACAATTTGATCCCAATGAATCATGTTTTAGCAACAATTGTCTTTATCGTAGCCTCATTAACGGATTTAGCTGATGGTAAGATTGCTCGTAAAAATCATTTGGTAACTAATTTTGGTAAATTTGCTGATACTTTAGCAGATAAAATGTTAGTTATGACAGCTTTTATTTTCTTAGTAAGTTTCAAAATGGCACCTGCTTGGGTTGTTGCAATTATTGTTTGTCGTGAATTAGCTGTCACTGGTCTTAGAACGATTGTTCTTGAACAAGGTGGTAAAGTCATGGCTGCTCAAATGCCTGGTAAGATCAAAACTACTACACAAATGGTTGCAATTATTTTCCTATTGATGAATAATATTTTCTTCTCTGCAATCAATGTTCCAATCGGACAAATTTTCTTATATATTTGCTTAATTTTCACTATTTACTCTGGTGCTGATTATTTCTATCAAGCAAGAGATATTTTTAAGAAATAATACGTAATTTGAAAGAGAGAGCAATGAATAAATCAATTGAAATTTTAAAAGAAGCTGAACAGGCCAATTTTGAAAATGGATTGCCTCAAAAATGGTCTGGTTTTGCTACGGAAACAGTTGAAAAACTTAAACAAAATAAATTGAAAGTTACTGCGGCCGAGAGTTTAACAGCGGGTCTTTTTCAAGCAACTGTTGCTTCAATACCCGGAGCATCGAATATTTTTGATGGTGGATTTGTTACCTATGCTGATGATATCAAAGTTCAATTATTAGGAATGGATCCGAAGTTGATTGAAGAATATACAGTAGTCAGTAATCCAGTAGCCCAAGCGATGGCTGAATTGTCAGCTGAAAAAATAAAGGCTGATATTGGTCTTGGTTTTACTGGGGTAGCTGGTCCAGATCCTCTGGAGGGTAATCCTGTAGGGACAGTTTTTATTGGTGCTTGTAATCGTCAAAATCATCAAGAAATTATCAAAGAATTTCACTTTGAAGGTACAAGACAGGCTATTCGTTTAAAATCAGTTTTATGTGGATTTGCTCTCATTCAAGAAATAATATAACGAACAAACATTTGTTCGCTTTTTTCTTGCTTTTTTGGTAGATTACTAATAATATACTTAGTGATGAATGCATTAGGAGGAAAGCAATTTGGCTAAAGATGAACGACAAAAGGCTTTAGACGTAGCCTTAAAAAAGATTGAAAAGGATTTTGGTAAAGGTGCCATTATGAGAATGGGTGATGACCTTAATACTCAAATCTCTACAGTTTCTACAGGCTCTTTGGCTCTAGACAATGCTTTAGGCGTTGGTGGATTTCCAAGAGGTAGAATTGTTGAAATTTATGGACCTGAAAGTTCTGGTAAAACAACTGTAGCTTTGCACGCCGTTGCTGAAGTACAAAAGCAAGGCGGAACAGCCGCTTATATTGATGCTGAAAATGCCATGGATCCAGAGTATGCCAAAGCATTAGGTGTTAATATTGATGATTTATTGCTATCCCAACCTGATACTGGTGAACAAGGACTAGAAATTGCTGATGCATTAGTAAGTAGTGGTGCGGTCGATATTGTTGTTGTCGATTCTGTTGCCGCTTTGGTACCACGTGCTGAAATTGAAGGTGAGATGGGTGATGCTCATGTTGGTTTACAAGCAAGACTAATGTCACAAGCATTACGTAAATTATCTGGTTCTATCAACAAAACTAAAACAATTGCGCTTTTCATTAATCAAATTCGTGAAAAAGTTGGGATTATGTTTGGTAACCCTGAAACTACACCTGGTGGGCGTGCTTTGAAATTCTATTCAACTATTAGATTGGAAGTTCGTCGTGCAGAACAAATCAAAGATGGTTCAGATGTAATTGGTAATCGAACAAAGATCAAAGTTGTTAAGAATAAGGTTGCTCCACCATTCAAGGTTGCTTTAGTTGATATCATGTATGGTAAGGGAATTTCTCAAACTGGTGAACTGGTCGACATGGCGGTTGATAAGGATATTATCGATAAAAGTGGTTCATGGTATTCATACGGTGATGAAAGAATTGGTCAAGGTCGTGAGAATGCTAAGACTTATTTAGCTGAGAATCCAGAAAAGATGGATGAAATTAAACAAAAAGTTCGTGCTGCTTATGGCATGGATGGAACCAAAGAAGAAGCTGGATCTGAAGAAGAGAAAACTGATTCTAAAGTTAAAAAGGATGCTAAAGATTCCGAGAAAAAGAACGAAAATATTGATTTAATTCCTGATTCGAATAAAAAAGAGACTGAATAAGTCTCTTTTTTTCTTTTTATTTGGTTGACAGGCTATATTTATTCTATAATATTAAGTTGTATGTAAATAATTTGTAACAATAAATTTTACAAACAAAATTTTTAAAAAAGCAAATATGGAGGTGATAGCATGTATCCAGCTATCATAACCTTCTCTTTCGCTCTAGTAACATTGATCGTGGGTATACTCTTCGGATATGCTCTCTGTAAGGATGCCTACGAAAAGAAACTTTCACAAGCTAAACAAACTGCTGAAGATATTGTTTCAGATGCAAAGAAAGCTGCTAAATCCTTGCAAAAGGAAAAGCTTCTTGAAGCTAAAGATGAGATTCATCAATATCGTGAGAAACAAGAAGATGAATTGAAGGAACGTCGTAAAGATGTTCAGAGACAAGAAAATCGTATTCTCGAACGACAAGACATTTTGGATAAAAAAGACCAATCGCTTGAAAAGCGTGAGGAAAATATCGAAAACAACGAGAACGATATTTCAGCACGACAACAGAAACTTAGTGAAAAAGATAAACAATTGACTGAAACTCTTAATGAACAGCAAGCGGAGCTGGTAAGAGTAAGTAACTTAACACGTGAACAAGGTAGAAAGATTATCCTTGGTAAGTTAAACAAAGAATTGGTACACGAACGTGCCAAGATGATTAAGGAAAGCGATGAACAAGCTAAACAGCATATTGATAAAGATGCGAAGGCTTTGATTATCGCTGCTATCCAAAGAAGTGCAGCTGATACAGTTTCTGAATCAACTGTTACTACCGTTACTTTGCCTAATGAGGACATGAAGGGAAGAATCATTGGACGTGAAGGTAGAAATATTCGTACAATCGAATCCTTAACTGGTGTCGATTTAATTATTGACGATACACCTGAAGCGGTCGCTTTGAGTGCTTATGATCCAGTCAGAAGAGAAATTGCTCGAATGGCTTTGGAAAAATTAATTGAAGATGGTCGAATTCATCCAGCTCGTATCGAAGAAATGGTCGATAAAGCTAGAAAAGAAATGGATGATCATATTCGTGAACTTGGTGAACAAACTATTTATAGTTTGGGTATTAGTTCTATTAATCCAGATTTAATTAAGATCATTGGACGTATGCAATATCGTACAAGTTACGGTCAAAATGTTTTGAGTCACTCAATTGAGGTAGCAAAGTTATCCGCTGTGATGGCTGCTGAAATGGGTGAAGATGTTATGTTAGCAAAACGAGCAGGTTTATTACACGATATCGGTAAGGCCATCGACCGCGAAGTTGATGGATCACACGTAGAAATAGGTGTTGATATCGCAACTAAGTACAAAGAACCAGAAGTAGTTATTAATACAATTGCTTCACATCATGGGGATGTTGAACCAACGTCATTTATTGCAACAATTGTTGCAACAGCTGATGCAATTTCTGCAGCACGTCCTGGTGCTAGATCAGAATCGATGGAGAATTATATTCATCGTCTTGAGAAATTGGAAGAAATTGCTAATAAGCATGATGGTGTTGATCATTGTTATGCAATTCAAGCTGGTCATGAAATCAGAGTTATGGTTAAACCAGAAGAGATTTCTGATGATCAGGCAGCAATTCTAGCTCGTGATGTTAAAGGTGAGATTGAGCAAAACCTTGAATATCCAGGTCACATTAAAGTTACTGTGGTCCGTGAAGTTAGAAAAGTAGAATTGGCTAAATAAAAAGGGGGTGTATCGTTTGATACGCTCTTTTTTAATTTACTTTTTGTTTATGCCATAGGTATTGTATAATTGTTCTATTAACGGAAAGTGAGTTTTTCAAAAATGTCGGGTATGTTTAGTGTAATAGTAAAATTATTTTTAACGATGATTCTGTCGGCTATAATAACTCCTTTCGTAGTGAAGTTAGCCTATATTTTGGGTGCTGTCGATAAACCAAATGCACGGCGTGTAAATATAAAGCCAATGCCTACGATGGGTGGATTGGCCATTTTTATAGCATTTAATTTTGCTACGTTTGCTCTGTTGCGAGAACAATTCCCAACACATGAGTTATTCAGTGTTTTTCTAGCAGAATGTATTATTGTATTAACAGGTATTATTGATGATATTCGTGAATTATCGCCCAAGGCTAAGCTAGCAGGTATTTTCGCAGCTTCTTTAGTTATTTACTTCTTGGCAGGTATCAGAATGAATGAAGTTACATTGCCAATTATCGGTTCATTCGAACTTGGTTGGTGGAGTTTGCCAATAACGATCATCTGGATTATCGCCATTACTAATGCGGTGAATTTAATTGATGGACTTGATGGATTAGCTACTGGTGTTTCCATTATCGCGTTGTTCACAATGGGAGTCATGGCTTACTTCTTCTTAAATCTAACTAATGTTTATGTGGCTATTTGGATTTTTGCCTTAGTATTTGCTTTGGTAGGTTTCTTACCGCACAATTTCCATCCAGCCAGTATTTTCTTAGGTGATACGGGTTCACTATTTATTGGATTCATGATGGCAGTGTTCTCACTTAAGGGATTGAAAAATGTTACATTCATTACTTTGTTAATGCCAGTGGTAATCATGGGTGTTCCTATCACTGATACTGTTTATGCAATTCTTAGAAGACTTTTGAATAAAAAACCAATTATGCAAGCTGACAAGCATCACTTACATCATAGATTGATGCAATTAGGCTTGTCTCATCGTCAAACTGTTTTAGTAATATATGGTTTGTCTCTGGTTTTTGCTTTTATCTCAATGCTTTATCCACTATCAACTTTGTGGGGGAGCGTACTATTAACGATTGGAGTTCTGATTGGTTTGGAATTATTTATTGAATCAATCGGTCTATTGGGGGATAATCGTCAGCCGTTACTACATGCAATTCAAAAATTTATTAAACGATTAGAAAAGAAGGATTAACAGACGCCGTTATAGCGCCTGTTTTTTTTGTGTCTGACAACGGTTCTACAATTGCTAGACACTGGTAGACTGGATTCAACAGTATACAGTATGTAGATAGTATAAATAGATGACACCTCTTTTAATAGATTTCAAGGAGAGATGAAAAATGAAGTTAGGCGAGCAATTGAAGAAGTACGGTGATGAAGGAAATCTTGTTTTTGATAAACATTTTGTTTTAAGAGATGGGGACTACGAATAATAAAAACTCTCAATCAATTCGTTTTTAGAATTGGTTGAGAGTTTTTAATTTGCTTCAATAGGAACCTGTTTATAATTTTTTTCAGTTTCCTTTAATGTGATTTGGTTTTGGAAGAGATCTTTAATATTTTGAACCGTTTGTTTAGCGCTATCCAAATCTAAGAAGATTTGGCATTTAACATCAGTCGAAAATTGTTTATCTTCTAAATTTATTTTTTCCTTTTGGGCATAGTTATCAAATTTATCGAACATATGATAGGGAATTGTTAATTCGTATCCTTGTTGAATTCGATTTTCAACTAAACCGATTTCCTTAACAGCCTCAGCAGTAGTTGATGAATAGGCTCTAATCAGACCACCAGCACCTAATTTGATACCACCGAAATAGCGAGTCACAACGACGGTTACATTTAAGAGATCTTGTTGTTGAAGAACGTTGAGAATTGGTGAACCAGCTGTTCCGCTAGGTTCGCCATCGTCAGACATACGTTCAACCTTGACATTTTCCATAACGATAAAAGCAGTGCAATTGTGAGTTGCTCCAGATTCTTGTTCTCGAATTTTTTGGATAAAGGCTTTGGCCTCATCCTCAGAGAAAGTTTGGGCAACATGGGCAATAAAGCGTGATTTCTTAATGTCTTTCTCATGACTGCCAGTTTTGGCAATTGTTTTATAATTTTGCAAAAAAAGTCGCTCCTTTACGTAATTTTAATTATGACTAATTTAAATGAATATTTTGGTGGCAGAATTATTAATGCCAAAGAATTAACTCCTGAATTGAAGAGAACTTTGCTTGACCAGGGTGCAATACAAACAGCAGCAACTTATCAAATCAGAGGTGAGAGATATTGTCGACGTTGTTTAATGAGGTTACCTCAGAAATCAGAAAAATATGACTATTGCCGTCATTGTATCAATCTAGGAAAGATTAGTTCAAGTGATACTTTGCTCATAACTAACGCAGACATTATATTTCCGACACAGGAGAAGTATTTGAATTGGGATGGTGAATTGACTGACAATCAGCGAAAAGGTGTTCATGAGCTTTTAAATGCCTTTGACAGGCATCAAGATCATTTAATTTGGGCCGTTACTGGTGCTGGAAAAACAGAGATGATATTCCCACTAATTGAGCAGGCGCTGATCAATCAGCAACGAGTTGCCATTTGTTCTCCACGTGTAGATGTTTGCATCGAACTCTTTCCTAGATTACAAAAAGTTTTTCCAAAAACGGCGATAGGCTTATTTCATGGTAAAAGTTTAGAAAAATATCATCTTACACAAATAGCTGTAATGACTGTTCACCAATTGATTAGATTTGAAAAAGCTTTTGATGTGTTGATTATTGATGAAGTGGACTCTTATCCTTTAGCTGGTAATCAAATGCTACATCAGGCAATTAAAAAATCTAAAAAGAGTATAGGGATGATGGTTTATTTGTCGGCTACACCGCCAAAGGAACTTCTACAGAAAGTACGAAAAGGTCAAATAACACTTTCTAAATTATATCAAAGATTTCACGGCCACCCATTACCGGAGCCACATTGTCATTTGTTATTCAAGGAAATAGATTTTTTAGGTATCAATCCTAGACTACGTTTAAAACTTAATCAAGTTGTAAGCAGTCACCAACGTTTGATGATATTTTTTTCATCAATTCCCGTTATGGAGAAATTTGCTCAAAAATTAAAACGATATTATCCGACATTGTCATTTGTGAGTGTTAGTTCTCTTGATAAAGAGCGTTTGGAAAAAGTGCAACGATTTCGTGAACACCGTGTTCAAGTTATTTTAACAACAACGATTTTAGAACGAGGTGTGACTTTTAAACGGGTAATGGTCTTAGTATTGAATGCTGATGCTAAAGAGTTTTCGAAGACCTCGTTAATACAAATTGCTGGTCGTGCAGGGCGGGATAAAAAATATTTCGACGATGAAGTACATTTTTACTATCGTTATTATAATCGTCAGATCCGTCAAGCATGTAAGGAAATAGAGTATTTAAATCAACAGGTGAAGAAATGAAATGTTTAAATTGTGGAGCTGAAATAAATAATAATTTAAAAATATCAGAGATATTTTTTTTAAAAGAAATTATACCGGATTATATCTGTAATTTATGCCGTCAACAATTATCACCTTTGGCAAATCGGAATAATTGTCCTCGATGTTTTAAACCAAATAGTGAGGGAATCTGCTCAGATTGTCTCATTTGGGAGCAAAAATATGGAAAAATCAATTGCCATCAGGCTTTGTTTGAGTATAATCAGTTCATACACAGCTATTTCAAGCTGTATAAACGATATGGAGATGTCTTGTTAGCAAAATTATTTTATCAAGATATAAAGAACTGGTCTTTAAAGAATCACTTTGATGTAGTTACTTATGTTCCTGCAAGCCAAAGCCATTTTGAAAAACGTGGTTTTGATCCTGTTTATGAATTATATGCTGATATCTTTGATTTAAAGAAACTTTTGTTTAAAATTGATGCCGACAAACCGCAAGCTCAAAAAAATCGTTTGGAGAGAATGCAAACTCCACAAACATTCTTCGCTTTGCCTGAAATTAATAATTTGCAAAAGAATCAAAGAATTTTGATATTAGATGATATTTACACGACAGGACGAACTTTGATGTACGCTCATGATATATTTTTAAGTCACGGATTTAAAAATATTTGCACGTTTTCATTATCAAGGTAGTGAAAACGTTGTCATATGGGCTTAAGAATATTATAATTGCATTAAAGAGATGTAAAGATGCTCTTTAATTTCCTACTCGTCGGAAGGAGAGATTATTATGTTAAATATTAATGTACGTGGTGAAAATATTGAGGTAACTTCATCAATTCGTGAATACGTTGAAAAAAGAATTTCCAAAATGGAAAAATACTTTAGCGATGACAGTAATCCTATTGCACATGTAAATTTGAAAACATATCCATCAAAGGGTACAAAAGTCGAGGTTACAATTCCTCTATCATATATCACATTGAGAGCTGAAGAGGTCAATGATGATTTGTACGCTGGAATCGATCTAGTAATTGATAAGCTTGAAAGACAAATCAAAAAGTTCAAGACACGTGTAAATCGTAAGAGCCGTGAGGGTGGCAGCCTAAAGGATATTCCTTTGGATGATGTAACACCTGAAGAGACTGAAGAAGATAAATCAGAAATTGTTAGAACAAAGCGTCTTTCATTGAAACCAATGAATGCAGAAGAGGCTGTTCTACAAATGGAAATGCTTGGACATGAATTCTTTATCTTTGAAGATTCAGAAACAAATGGTGCAAGTATTGTTTATAAACGTAACGATGGCAGATATGGCCTAATCGAAACTAATGAATAATTAATAAATTAAATGAATAACAATGTTGGTCTGGAGCTTATGCTTCAGGCTTTTTTGCTGTCCATAAAGCTTTGTAAAGTATTCTTAACACTACTAAGGCGTAAAATGGTGTATCATTGTAGACCTGAAAAGTCTATTTGACGATATTAAGTTTAAAAGTTTAAAAAAAAATGCTACTATTAAGAGTATGTTCATTTACACTTAGGAGAGATATATAAATATGGCAAATCCGCTAAGAAGATGGGTCGAAAGCGACAAAAGAGAAGTCAAACGTATGGGCAAGATTGCCGATAAGATTGAAAGCTATGCTGATGCTTATAGCAAGCTTTCTGATGAAGAACTTCAAGCTAAGACTCCTGAATTTAAAGAAAGACTAGCAAAGGGTGAAACACTAGATGATATTTTGCCAGAAGCCTTTGCTACTGCTCGTGAAGGAGCTAAAAGAGTCCTTGGACTTTATCCATTTAAGGTTCAATTAATTGGTGGTATTACTTTGCATGAAGGTAATATTGCTGAAATGAAAACTGGTGAAGGTAAAACTTTGACAGCTACATTACCAGTTTATTTGAATGCTTTAGCTGGTAAGGGTGTCCATGTTGTTACTGTTAATGAATATCTATCCGGTCGTGATGCCAAAGAGATGGGTGAGCTATATAAATGGCTTGGCCTAACGGTTGGTTTGAACTTGAATAGTATGGATTCTGAAGAAAAACGTGCTGCTTATAATTGTGATGTTACATATTCAACAAACAGTGAATTAGGTTTCGATTATTTGCGTGATAACATGGTCGTCTACAAGGAACAAATGGTACAACGTCCACTTCATTATGCAATTGTCGATGAGGTTGACTCTATTTTAATTGATGAGGCTAGAACACCTTTGATCATTTCAGGTGCAGCTGAAAAATCAACTGCCATGTATGTTCGTGCAGATCGTTTTGCTAAGACCCTTGAAAAAGATGATTACAAGATTGATTGGCCTACAAAGTCAATTAGTTTAACAGAAACAGGAATTAGAAAAGCTGAAGATTACTTTGGCCTTGATAACCTTTATGATATTGATAATACAGTTTTGAATCACCATTTGGATCAAGCTCTACGTGCTAACTTCATTATGAGCCTTGATATTGATTATGTGGTTCAAGAAGGCGAAGTAAAAATTGTTGATCAATTTACTGGTCGTGTTATGGATGGTCGTCGTTATTCTGATGGACTACACCAAGCTATTGAAGCTAAGGAAGGTGTAGAAATTCAAGATGAAACTAAGACTATGGCTAACATCACTTATCAAAACTTCTTCCGTATGTACGATAAGTTATCTGGTATGACTGGTACTGCTAAGACCGAGGCTGAAGAATTTAGGGAAATCTATAACATGGAAGTAATTTCTATTCCAACTAACAAGCCAGTTATTCGTGATGATAAAGATGATCTTCTTTATCCAACATTAAAGAGTAAATTTGCTGCCGTTGTTGAAGATATTAAGAGACGCCATGCAAAGGGACAACCTATTTTGGTTGGTACTGTTGCGGTTGAATCTTCTGAATACCTATCTAAGTTACTTGACAGTGAAGGAATTCCACATGCCGTCTTGAATGCTAAGAACCATGCTAAAGAAGCTGAAATCATTATGAACGCCGGTCAACGTGGTGCTGTTACTATTGCCACTAATATGGCTGGTCGTGGTACTGATATCAAACTTGGACCTGGTGTTAGAGAAATAGGTGGTTTAGCTGTTCTTGGTACAGAACGTCATGAATCACGTCGTATTGATAATCAGCTTCGTGGACGTTCTGGTCGTCAAGGTGATCCTGGTGTTACACAATTCTATATGTCACTAGAAGATGACTTGATGAAGCGTTTTGGTTCTGAACGTATTAAGCGTGTGCTTAAGACTTTGAAGATTGAAGATGATGACGCTGTTATCCAAAGTAAAATGATGACACGTCAGGTTGAATCTGCTCAAAAACGTGTTGAAGGTAATAACTACGATACACGTAAGAATACTCTTCAATATGATGATGTTATGCGTGAACAACGTGAAGTTATCTATAAAGAGAGAATGGAAGTTATCACTGAAGATAAAGATCTTGATCGTGTATTACTTCCAATGCTTAAACGAACAATCCAAGCTCAAGTTAATGTTCATACTCAAGGTAAACAAGAAGATTGGGAATTAGAGGCAATCGTTGACTTTGCTAAATCTGCTTTAGTTAATGAAAATCAAATTTCAGTCGTTGATTTACAATTAAAGAGTGCTGATGATATTGTTAAATATTTGATGGACATAGTTAATAAGAATTATGAAGAAAAGAAAGAGCAACTTGGTGATCCCGCTCAAATGCTAGAATTTGAAAAGGTTGTTATTTTGAGAGTTGTTGATGAACACTGGACAGATCATATCGATGCCATGGATCAATTACGTCAATCAATTGGATTACGTGGTTACGGTCAATTAAATCCTTTAGTTGAGTATCAAGAAGAAGGATACCGTATGTTTGAAGAAATGGTTTCAGATATTGAATATGATGTAACTAGATTATTCATGAAGGCCGAGATCAGACAAAATATGGAAAGATAAAAGCGGGCCTTTGGCCTGCTTTTTTTATAAGGGTGATTGTATGGAATTTGGTGAAATTAAAAATAAAATTTCAGAGATGGAAAACAAAATAAGTCAATTCAGGGGGTCTCTTTGACTTAGATGCCTTGGAAGAAAGTATTGCTGAGAATGAAGGCCGAATGGCTGAAGCCGGTTTTTGGGATGATCATGATAAAGCTCAAAAGGTTATCGATGATACGAAGGCTATGAAAGATAAGTATGATAACTTCAAAGAATTAAGCCAAGGTTTGGATGATATTAAGGTTTCAGCAGAGTTATATCAAGAAGATCCTGAGGATGAATTAATGGAACAAATGGTAGACGATTCTTCTGATTTGTCCCAAAAGTTGCGTTCATATGAGTTAATGATGTTGTTATCAGAACCTTATGATTCTCACAATGCTATTATGGAAATTCATCCTGGTGCCGGTGGTACAGAGTCTCAGGATTGGGGTTCCATGCTTTTGAGAATGTATCAAAGATGGGCTGATCAACATAATTTTTCCATTGAAATTGAAGATTACCAACCTGGTGATGAAGCTGGAATCAAAAGTGTTTCGATAATAATTCGTGGAAAGAATGCATACGGCTTGTTACGTTCCGAAAGAGGAGTTCATCGACTAGTCAGAATTTCGCCTTTCGATTCTGCCGGTCGTCGTCATACGTCTTTTGCCTCAGTTGATGTAATGCCTGAGTTGGATGACAGTATTCATGTTGAAATTAATGATGATGATTTAAAAGTTGATGTTTTTAGATCTTCTGGTGCTGGAGGTCAACATATTAATAAGACTTCTTCAGCGGTGCGAATTACCCATTTACCTACTGGAATTGTTGTCAGTTCACAGGCTCAACGTTCACAATTACAAAATAGACAAACAGCAATGAATATGTTGAAGGCTAAACTTTTCCAAAGAGAAGAGGAAGAGCGTGCCAAGAAACATGCTGAAATTCAAGGTGAACAGAAGGATATTGGCTGGGGTTCACAAATTCGTTCATATGTATTTCATCCCTATACTATGGTTAAAGACCATCGTTCCAACTATGAATCAGGAAATGGACAAGCAGTCATGGATGGAGATTTAGATCCGTTTATTTATGCTTATCTCCAATGGAAACTACAAGGGGCCAAAATAAATGAAAAGTAAAATCTTAGTTGTTGACGATGAACCTGCAATTTTGGAGTTAATTGAATACAATTTGGAAAGTAATGATTATCAGGTTTCGACAGCAACTGATGGCGAAATGGCGTTTGAAAAGGTAAGTAATGGAGATTTTGATTTAATGTTGCTTGATCAAATGTTGCCTAAAATGAATGGTATGGAAGTTCTCAAAAAAATGCGTGAATCTGGTAATCTTACTCCTGTGATTTTTTTAACCGCAGTAGATTCAGAGGATACTAAAATTAAAGGCTTGATTAGTGGTGCTGATGATTACGTAACTAAGCCGTTTAGCATTAAAGAATTATTAGCGAGAATTGAAGTTGTTTTGAGAAGAACATCTCATGAACAGAAAAAAAGTAGTTTTCAGCTTAATACCGATGTTAAAAGTTTGATTATTGATGGCCAAGAAATTGGTTTGACGAAAAAGGAATACGAATTACTAGAGTTTTTGATTAGAAATAAAGGGATCGTCGTCTCACGTGAACAAATTTTTGATAATGTTTGGGGAATTAATTCTAATTCACAAATGAGGATGGTTGATATCCAAATTAGTCACCTCCGTGATAAAATTGAAAAGGACACCAAAGATCCACAAATAATAAAAACCGTGCATGGTTTCGGTTATATTTTAGAGGTATAACGATGAAAAGAAGAATAGGACCCATAATTGCTATTTTAATTTCAGTAGTTATCTTTGTTGTGTTGGTGATTTTTTCCGATACTATTTTGGGCGATTCACAAAAGGATATGTTTACTGAAGAGACCGTTTCATACCAAGAATTAAAGAAAAATCATGATCCGTCAGAAGCAGCCAGAATTGCTGGGTTGGATTATGTTGATTCAAGTAAAGAAGATACTTATTTACAGAAAAAAGCTTATGATATGTTCCATCGTGGTCGGATAGCTCCTGGTAAAAATTATGTTACTGACGTTAATTTTGGCGAAAGAATTATGTATTACTTACCAGGTTCTAGTCGTTATGTAGTTGCTAAAAGGTACAACCGTCTTTGGAGCCAGGCTCCATTGACATTTGTATTAGTGGCTCTGATGTATTTTGTTATCACTGACTCGGTCATTTTATTTTATTATCGGAAACGTCAAATTCTCAGCAATGATATTAAAAGTGTGACTGAGAATTTGAGACGTGTACGTAAGAATAAAGAAATGGCTTCACTTATTTTGTCGCCTGATGACGAATTATATGGTTTAGTTGAACAAACTAATAAAATTAGTATGGATATTAATGATTTACGGGATGATGTTCGGTTACGTGAGAGACGTTTCAGGGGGTTAGTAGGCCATTTACCAATCGGTGTAATGTTGTTGAATTCCCAAGGTGATGTTTTGATGCATAATCAAGCAATGGCCGGTCTTTTAGATGTGAACATTTCTAATGATATTCATCCGTTCATTGAAGATATTAAAACTTATAGTTTGAGTCGAATGATTGAGCATACTTTACGTAAGAATAAGAATCACCACCGTGAGATTCAATTGGTTGGTAATTCACAAAAGTTTGTCGACGCAAATGTTATTCGTTTGGTACATACGCGTGAGGATTTTGACCAACAAGTTTTGGTTATTTTATATGATTTAACCGAAAGTCGTCAGATTGAAAGAATGCAAGTTGATTTCGTTAATAATGTCAGTCATGAATTGAAAACACCTGTAACCTCAATCGAAGGTTTCTCAGAGACCTTATTGAATGGTGCCAAAGATGACCCTGAAAAACTAGATCATTTCTTGAAGATAATTCATAGTGAAAGTATTCGTTTAACTGAATTAATTCAGGATATCTTGTCACTTTCTAGAGTTAAAAAGGGTAATTATAAGGCCGAAGTAGTTAATCTGCACGAGGATATTGATAGTATTTTGGAACGCCAAGATACAACAATAAAGAAACATAATTTAACGATTAAAAAACAATTTTTTGGTAATGAAGATGTAACTATCAATAAAGAGAAGTTCGATTTGATCATTCAAAATCTGATAAAAAATGCTATTTCGTATAATAAAGAAAACGGTGAAATTAACATTGAGGTTCATCATGATGAAATTGAGAATCGTCTTAAATTTATTATTAAAGATACCGGTATTGGAATTTCTGAGGATGATCAAGGTCGAATCTTTGAAAGGTTCTATCGTGTCGATCGTTCTAGAAGTTTAGAAACAGGTGGTACTGGTTTAGGTTTAGCTATTGTTAAAGAAACTTTGGATACCTTAGATGGAGACATTCGAATGGAATCTCATAAGGGATTGGGAACAACCTTTACGGTAAATATTCCTTTGTAAAATAGAAAAAATTGTCATGGTAAAATAATTTATTTTATCATGACTTTTTTTTATACAAAAAATATACAATGTTGTACTATCCTAGTTGGATAGAGGTGAGAACATTGAAAAAAAGACTTGTCGCATTATTTGCAATTATGCTTTCCAGCATTCTCGTTTTGAGTGGTTGCAAAGGCAGCGGAAGCCAAGAAACTATTACAGCAGTTGGATCTTCAGCTGCCCAACCATTAGTTGAACTTGCCGGGGAAGAGTTTACAAAGAGTAACCCTAACCAGTACGTGAATGTACAAGGTGGTGGAACTGGTACAGGACTGAGCCAGATTCAACAAGGTGCGGTTAATATTGGTAATTCTGATTTGTATGCAGAACAGAAAAAAGATATTGATGCTAGTAAGCTTGTTGATCATCGAATAGCTGCAGTGGGTATGGTTCCAGTAGTTAATAAAGATGTAAAAGTTAAATCCCTGACAATTAAGCAATTAAGACAAATTTTTTCTGGTCAGGTAAAGAACTGGAAGCAAGTTGGTGGACAGGATTTACCAATTACGATCATTAACCGTGCCGATGGAAGTGGTACGCGATCATCGTTTGAGAGTGATGTTATGAATGGGACTCCATTCGTTCGCTCACAAGAACAAGATTCCAGTGGAATGGTCAGACAAATTGTCTACAATACAGATGGTGCAATTAGTTATTTGGCTATGCCATACTTAAATGATACTGTAAAGACAATTGAGGTTAACAATGTAGAACCAACCATTGAAAATATTGAAAATAATAAGTGGAAGATTTGGTCTTATGAGCATCTTTATACCAATGGTAAACCTACTGGGATGACTAAAGATTTTTTGAATTTCATTATGACCAAGCATGTTCAACAAAACGTGGTTAAAAAGATGAATTATGTTCCCATTAACGAAATGAAGTATGAAAAGGATTATAAGGGCAATGTTACGCCCGTTTCAAAGGGGGTAAAATAATTGAAAGATCCAATTAGAGAAAGTTTAACTAGAAAATCGGTATCTGCCAAAAGAGAAACTCGGGGTAAGATTATTTCTTTCAGTTTTACTGCCATTATTGTTTTATTAGTTGTTACTATTATCGGATTTATTGCTTCAAGAGGGGTCATTATATTTATTAAAGATGGTGTCAATCCAATTGATTTTTTGACTCATTCTGTATGGGCTCCAAATAAGTTAGATAGTGCTGGACATCCAATTGTTGGTGCTGCACCAATGATTATTGGGTCGTTTTCAGTTACTTTGATTGCAGCTTTGATAGGAACACCCTTTGCCATTGCTGCAGCAATTTTTATGACTGAAATTTCACCAAGTTGGGGTCGGAAGGTTTTGCAGCCTGTAATTGAATTACTTGTTGGTATTCCTTCAGTTGTTTATGGATTCATTGGTTTAACAATTGTTGTACCCGCAGTAAGAACAATTGCTGGTGGTAGTGGATTTGGTATTTTAGCTGGATCATTTGTTTTATTTGTTATGATCTTGCCAACCATTACATCAATGTCGGTTGACGCTTTAAAAGCGGTTCCACGTTATTATCGTGAAGCCTCGCTTGCCTTAGGTGCTACTAGATGGCAAACTATTCACAAAGTGGTTTTAAGAGCTGCAACACCGGGATTACTGACGGCCGTTGTTTTTGGAATGGCTCGTGCCTTCGGTGAGGCCTTAGCCGTTCAGATGGTTATTGGTAATGCTATGTTGTTACCACAAAATCTGGTTTCACCATCATCAACACTAACTAGTGTTCTGACTATGAATATGGGAAATACTATCATGGGTTCAACATCCAATAATGCTTTGTGGTCATTGGCCTTGTTGCTTCTCTTGATGTCACTACTCTTTAATTTTGTTATTAGAACGATCGCCAAGCGAGGTGAATTCTAATGTTCAACGAAAAAACTAAAGATAAGATTGCTACTGGTGTAATTTATTTTATGTCAGGTATTATCGTTTTAATTTTGATAGGTTTATTAGTTTATATTTTAGGTAGTGGGTTACGCTATGTTAATTGGCATTTCTTAACTTCTGGTTCTAAAGCCTTTCAAGCTGGTAGTGGCGTAGGTGTTCAATTATTTAACTCTTTCTTCCTATTGATTTTATCAATGTTAATTTCTATTCCAATCTCTATTTCGGCTGGTATTTATTTATCAGAATATGCAGGGAAAAATAAACTGGTTGAATTGATTAGAGTTTCAATTGAAGTTTTGAGCTCTTTGCCATCAATTGTTGTTGGTTTGTTTGGATTTTTGATTTTCGTTATTAGTTTCAAGTTTGGTTTTTCCATTTTGTCTGGTGCTTTGACACTGACTGTTTTTAATTTACCAATTCTAACTAGAAATGTTGAAGATTCATTAAAATCAGTTTCACAGTCACAACGTGAGGCTGGATTGGCCTTAGGTTTGTCAAAATGGGAAACAGTTATCCATGTTATCATTCCAGACGGACTACCAGGTATTATTACTGGGATGATTATTGGTGCTGGTAGGGTCTTTGGTGAAGCTGCTGCCTTAATTTATACTGCGGGACAAAGTGCACCACCACTTGATTTTACTAATTTCAATATTTTTAGTATAACTAGTCCTCTAAACCTAATGAGACCGGCTGAAACCTTAGCTGTTCATATTTGGAAGGTTAATTCTGAAGGACTAATTCCGGATGCTGTTCAGGTATCAGCCGGTGCCTCGGCTGTTTTGATTATTGCTGTATTAATTTTTAATCTTCTATCTAGATATATTGGCAATTTAGTTTACAAAAAGATGACGGGTAAATAAGATATGATTGAACAAAATGATCAACAATACATCCTTCATTTGGATGAAGATAAACATGAAATCGCCATGAAGACTGAAGATTTACAGGTATTTTATGGCGAAAAGGAAGCGATGCATAAAGCATCCTTGCAATTTGAAAGATATAAAATAACATCTTTAATTGGAGCCTCTGGTTCTGGTAAGTCAACATTCTTGAGATCATTGAATCGTATGAACGATAATGTTGAAGGTGCAAGCGTTAAGGGTAAAATCATGTACCGTGGTTTGGATATCAATAAGAATAATGTTGATATTTATGAAGTAAGAAAGCATATTGGGATGGTGTTTCAACGACCTAATCCATTTTCTAAATCAATTTATGATAATATTACTTTTGCACTAAAGCGTCACGGATTGCATGACAAGAAGAAATTAGATGAAATAGTTGAAACAACATTGAAACAAGCTTCATTGTGGGATCAAGTAAAAGATGATCTTAACAAAAGTGCTCTAGCTCTGTCAGGTGGACAACAGCAGCGTCTCTGTATTGCTAGAGCAATTGCAATGAAGCCAGATATTCTTTTGATGGATGAGCCAGCTAGTGCGTTGGATCCAATTTCAACTTCAAATGTTGAAGAGACCATGATGAATTTGAAAGATAATTATACAATTATCATCGTTACACATAATATGCAACAAGCCGCTAGAATAAGCGATTATACGGCATTTTTCCATTTAGGTCATGCTGTGGAATTTAATGAGACGAGAAAGATATTCACTCGTCCAAAAATTAAAATAACAGAAGATTATGTTTCGGGACACTTTGGATAGGAGCGTTAAGTTTGGCAAAAAAAATTTTGACATCTTCCGATGTACATTTATTTTATGGAAAAAAAGAAGCATTAAAAGGTATTAACTTAGATTTTAATAAAAATGAGATCACTGCTCTAATTGGTCCTTCAGGTTGTGGTAAATCGACGTATTTAAGATGTTTGAATCGTATGAATGATTTAATTCCTGATGTAACTATTACAGGAACAATTTCATTGGATGGCAAGAATATTTATTCTCCTAATGTCGATACTGTAGCCTTGAGAAAACAAGTGGGGATGGTATTTCAACAGCCTAATCCGTTTCCTTTCTCAATTTATGATAATGTAGTGTATGGACTAAGATTAGCTGGTGTTAAAGATAAGTCAGTTTTGGATGAAGCAGTTGAAACTAGTTTGAAAAATGCCGCTGTTTGGGATGATGTGAAGGATAAATTGCATCAAAGTGCATTGTCACTTTCAGGTGGTCAACAACAAAGAGTATGTATTGCTAGAGTTTTAGCGGTGAAACCTGATATTATTTTATTAGACGAACCAACTTCTGCTTTGGATCCTATTTCGTCGGCTAAAGTTGAAGATACAATGTTGGCACTACGTGAGGATTACACTATTATTACTGTTACACATAATATGCAACAGGCTTCGAGAATATCCGATCAAACCGCCTTCTTCCTAAATGGAGAGTTAATTGAAGCAGATAAAACAAAAAATATTTTCTTAAATCCAAAAGAGAAACAGACTGAAGATTATATTTCAGGAAAATTCGGTTAGGAGAAAAAACGATGCGCACTACTTTCGAGGAACAATTAAATAACTTACATTTACGATTCTCAGAAATGGGTATGATGGCGAGTGAGGCCATTATGAAATCTGTTAAAGCATATATTGATCATGATAAATCTTTGGCCAAAGAGGTTATTCGTAACGATCATGTGATTAATAAACGAGAGATGGACTTGGAAAAGGAATCTTTTGAAATGATTGCTTTGCAACAACCAGTTACATCTGATTTGAGAATGATTGTAACGGTTTTAAAGGCTAGTTCTGATTTAGAAAGAATGGGCGATCATGCGGTAAGTATTGCTCAGGAAACAATTAGAGTTAAGGGTGAAACAAGAATTCCCGAAATTGAAAAACTAATTGCGGAAATGGGTGAAATGAGTACTAGTATCGTTGAAGATTCACTGGAAGCCTACTTGAAAAAAGATAGTAAGATGGCTGAAGAAGTTGCTCATCGTGATGTAGAGATTGATGCAAAAAGTACTTTGATCAATGAACTATGTATCAAAGATATGCAGAAAACTGTAGAGAATGTTTTAAGTGGTTCGTCTTATATGCTTGTGGCTAGTTATTTGGAACGTGTTGGTGATTATGCAACTAATATTTGTGAATGGGTTGTTTACTTGAACACTGGACATGTGGTAGAACTGAATCGGAAGCATATTCCTGATGTCGATGAGTAGAATTGATATTTTCTTGAATATGTAGTATATTTTTTGGACAAGTTGAGGTGAATTTATATGAAGGAAAGAATCACAAGATCTACTACGGATCGAATGTTAGCAGGTGTATGCGGTGGTTTAGGTGCCTACTTTGGCGTTGATTCAACCTGGATACGTTTAGCCTTTATCTTTCTGTTACCTTTTACTTATTTTCTACCAGTCTTAGTTTATGTAATTCTCGTATTCTCTTTACCTGAGAAACGAAATATTCAAGAGACGGATTTTAATAAGAGAAAGCGTGGCACTAAAGCTGCCAAGAAATATTACTGATTCAAAAAAGAATGAGGGTATGAAATGAAGTTACTTATAAAAGTGGCAATACAAACGCTTTTGTTTTTAGCAATTGCTAGATTATTGCCCGGTATGTTTCGAGTGGACACTTTAGCTACGGCGATTATTGCTAGTCTTGTTTTAGCCATTTTGAACTGGACAATCAAACCACTTCTACATATTATTTCTCTACCGATTACATTTATTACATTTGGACTATTTTCCTTTGTAATTAATGCAATCACTCTAGAATTAACTTCGGCGTTAGTTGGGTCAAATAGTTTTTATTTCAATGGATTTGGTTCAGCCCTAGTCGTTGCCATTATTCTAGCAATCTGTAATTCGATCATTAATAGTTATACAATGAATAATTTTCAAAGACGCGTCTAGAACGCGTTTTTTTGTTTCTAAAATGATAAAATTATTATAAATAAAGAATCTGTGGGGGTTAGCAATGACAAATTTTGTTACAGTATCTCAAATGGTAAAGGATAACGAATTGAAAGTTTATGCTGGAGAAGAGTTATTAAAAGATAAAAAAGTCATAACGACCGATATTTCTCGCCCGGGAATCGAATTGACGGGTTATTTTGATTATTATCCAAGTGAACGAATTCAGTTATTTGGTCAAACAGAAACTTCATATTCACGTTCAATGACTGCCAATAATCGTTATAAAGTGATGCTTGAATTGTGTCGTGAAGATACGCCGGTCCTTTTGATTTCAAGAAATATTCAACCAAGTAAAGAATTGTTGAGAGCTGCTAAGGAACATCATGTTCCTGTTATTGGTTCAGAGTTACCAACAACAAGACTTTCAAGTATGATCACCGAGTATTTGGATGAGAAACTAGCTCCCAGAGAGTCAATTCATGGTGTTTTAGTAGATGTTTATGGTATTGGAATTTTATTGACTGGTCATTCTGGAATTGGTAAAAGTGAAACAGCTTTGGAATTGATCAAACGTGGTCATCGTTTAATTGCTGATGATCGTGTTGATGTTTATCAACGTGATGAAAAGACTATTGTTGGTGAAGCACCTAAGATTTTGAATCACTTATTGGAAATTCGTGGTATTGGAATTATCGATGTTATGAATCTTTTTGGAGCAGGTGCCGTTCGTTCTCAAAGTGAGATTCAATTGATTATTAATTTGGAGAATTGGTCTGCCGATAAGAATTATGATCGTATTGGAACTTTGGAAGATAGACGTACCTTTTTTGACGTTGATGTACCACAAATTACTGTTCCGGTTAAAGTCGGTCGTAATATCTCTATCATTATCGAAGTCGCTGCCATGAATTATCGTGCTAAGAAGATGGGATATGACGCTACAAAGAAATTTGAAGATAATCTAGGATTATTAATCAAAGAGAATGAGGAAAAAACAAAGAATGAAAAAAATGGAGAAGGTAAGTAATGAATTTTGATTTGCTGGCATTAAACCCAATTGCTTTAAATCTAGGCGGTTTAGAGATTCACTGGTATGGAGTTATTATTGCCCTGGGTGCTTTAGTTGGAGTTATCATGGCAATGCGTGAAGCAAAAAGAAGACATCTGGATCCTGATAATATTTTGGATTTAGTTTTATACGGAGTTCCAATTGCTTTAGTTGGTGCTCGTCTGTATTATGTTATTTTTGAATTACCATATTACTTGGCTAATCCTAGTGAAATAATTAAGATCTGGCATGGTGGTATTGCAATTTATGGAGGTTTAATTGCCGCATTTATTGTTTTGTTGGTTCTATGTAAAAAAAGAAATATTTCGCCCTGGTTGATGCTAGATATCGCCGCACCTTCAGTTCTTTTAGGACAAATAGTTGGTCGCTGGGGTAACTTTATGAATCAAGAGGCTTTTGGTGCTAAAACTACTTTGAGTTTTTTACAATCTTTACATATGCCACATTTCATTATTGAACAAATGTATATCAATGGTGCTTACCGTCAGCCAACCTTTTTGTATGAATCTGTTGGTAATTTAATAGGTTTGGCTTTGATTTTAATTTTGAGAAATCGTAAGCATCTGTTAAAACGTGGTGAAGTATTTTTAACATATTTAATTTGGTATCCGGCAGTTAGACTTTTTGTTGAAGGTATGCGAACAGATAGTTTATATATTTTACCAGGCGTAAGGGTTTCACAAGCCTTATCACTAATACTATTTTTCGTTGCCATTGGAATTTTTATTTATCGTCGAAAGAATGAAAATGATCCTTGGTATAATGAGTTGTGAGCAATCTAATTGATAATTAAAAAATAAATGGTAATATTTGTTGAGTAATAGGAGGTAATTCGACGATGAAAACATACGATGTAGTAATTATTGGGGCAGGTCCTGGTGGATTAACTGCCGCTTTATATGCTTCACGTGCCAACCTTTCAGTAATGATTCTTGATCGTGGTATCTATGGTGGTCAAATGAATAACACCGCTGCGATTGAAAATTATCCTGGATTTGAATCAATTTTGGGTCCAGACTTGAGTGAAAGAATGTATAAATCTTCAACTCAGTTTGGTGCTGATTTTGGTTATGGTGCTGTTCAATCAGTTGAAGATAAGGGTAATGTTAAAATTATCCACACTGATGATGGCGATTATGAAGCTAAAGCATTAATCATTGCAACTGGTTCACAATATAAGAAGATTGGGGTTCCTGGTGAAAATGAATTATCGGGACGTGGTGTTTCTTATTGTGCTGTTTGTGATGGTGCTTTCTTCAAGGATCAAGATGTCGCCGTTATCGGTGGCGGAGATTCTGCTGTTGAAGAGGGAATTTACCTTACACAACTAGCTAAGTCAGTAACAATTATTCACCGTCGTGACCAATTGCGTGCTCAAAAAATTCTGCAAGACCGTGCATTTAAAAATGACAAGATTAAGTTTGTCTGGAATGCTGATGTTAAGGAAATTACGAGTGCTGACGATAAAGTTTCCGGTGTTAAATACGTTGATAAGAAGACTGGCGAAGAACACATTGTTCCAGCTAAGGGTGCTTTCATTTATGTTGGTATCAAACCAATGACAGAACCATTCAAGGACTTAGGTGTTTTGGATGAAGACGGATGGATTAATACTAATGAACATATGCAAACAAATATTCCTGGTATTTTTGCTGTTGGGGATGTTCGTAAGAAGGATCTTCGTCAAGTAGCTACAGCTGTTGGTGAAGGTGGTATAGCTGGTCAACAAGCATACAGTTATATTCAAGAACTTGCTGATGATAAGGTAACAACAAAATAGTATAAAAAGTATTTTGAATATGAGGATTATGAAATGGAGAATATCCATTTTGTAATCCTTTTTTTGTGCCTTGACCTAATAATAAAAGACTAAATATTGAAAAAATTATTATTAGCATTTGGTTTGAATATATACATGTTTAAACATATACTATTAGCAAAAGACAGGAAGTGATTCTTATGTGTGAAGTAGTAGATAAAAAAATAAATCAATTGATGAACGAATCTGGTTTCAATATTGCTAGAAACCTAAAAGTCTTAAGAAAAGAAAAGAATCTAACTCAAAAGGAAGTAGCAAGACATCTGAATATTGATGTGACAACTTTATCTCACTATGAGACAGGTATTAGAATGCCAGATATTGATACACTAATTGCGTTGGCAAGATACTATGATACGGATATAAACAGAATCATCAGTAATAATCTCGAATAATTTGTATATTTGTGGTCGATTTTTAAGGATATTTTAAAAAAAATAGCTTAAAGTGTCGTAATCAAATATAAATGGTACTCTATGATTGATATAATGGTTGTAAGTACTTACAAATTAGGAGGACAAGTTATGTCTTGGCAAGATAATATGCAACAATGGCTCGACTATAAAGATTTGGATCCAGATATGAAAGAGCAACTTAACGAAATGAAGAATGATGATAAGGTTGCGGAAGAAGCTTTCTACGAACCAATGGAATTCGGTACTGCTGGTATGCGTGGTCTTATTGGACCTGGTATTAATAGAATGAACATTTATACTGTTCGTCAAGCAGCTGAAGGTCTAGCTTCTTTCATGGATACTCTGGATGACAAGTTGAAGTCACAAGGTGTAGCAATCAGTTATGATTCACGTTACTATTCACAAGATTTTGCTTATGAATCAGCAAAAGTTTTGGGAGCTCATGGAATTCACAGTTATGTGTTTGACAGTTTAAGACCTACACCGGAATTATCTTTTGCAGTAAGAAGTATACCTACATATGCTGGTATTATGATTACTGCTAGCCATAATCCTAAGCAATATAATGGATTTAAAATTTACGGACCAGATGGTGGTCAAATGCCACCAGTTGAATCGGATAATATTACTAGTTTTGCTAGAAAAGCTAGCAATCTATTCGCTATTAAAGTAAAGCCTGTAACAAAGTTGAGAGAAGAAAAATTATTAACTCTTATTGGTGAAGATGTTGATTTAAACTATATGAAGAATTTGGAAACGGTTATTGTTAACCGCGATTTGATCAATAATATCGGTGATAAAATGAAATTTGTTTATTCACCACTTCATGGTACCGGTAAGATGATTGCTCCTCGAATTTTCCAAAAGTTAGGATTCAAGAATTTTAATATGGTAACTGAACAAGCCATTTTGGATCCTGAATTTGCTACAACTCCATTCCCTAATCCTGAATTTGCTCAAACTTTTGATTTAGCAATTGAACGTGGTAAGAAGATTGGTGCTAATATATTGATTGCAACAGATCCTGATGCTGATCGTTTGGGAGCTGCAGTTAGACAACCAGATGGTTCTTATAAGTTGATGACAGGTAATCAAATTGCTTCGGTTCTTTTGAATTACTTATTACAAGCAAAGAAGGGCCTTAAGCAATTACCAGCTAATGGAGCAGTTGTTAAATCTATTGTCTCGTCTGAATTGGCAACAGCTATTGCTAATAAATATAATGTTGAGATGCTCGATGTCTTGACTGGATTTAAATATATTGCTGAGAAGATTGAACAATTTGAAAAAAATGGTAGCAATGAGTTCCTCTTCGGATTTGAAGAAAGTTATGGATATCTTGTAAAGCCATTTGTTCGTGACAAAGATGCTATGCAATCAACTTTATTATTAGCTGAAGCTGCAGCTTATTACGAATCAAAAGGTAAGACCATCTATGATGCACTAGAAGATCTTTATGAAGAATTTGGTTACTATCGTGAGAAGACTATCTCTAAGACATTTGAAGGTATCTCTGGTAAAGATAAGATGGCTCAAATTATGAAGACACTTCGTGAAGAAGGTATCGACGAAATCAATGGCGTTAAAGTTGTTGAATCAATCGATTATTTAAAAGATACAGATACTACTGAGGCAGGGGTTAAACCTACGGGATTACCAAAGGCTGACGTATTAAAATATGTTTTAGCTGATGATACTTGGGTTGCCGCTAGACCTTCAGGTACTGAACCAAAATTGAAATTTTATATTGGTGTTAAGGCTGATACAGAGGCCAATGCCGCACAAAAACTAGCTGATTTTGCTAAAGAAATCGAAGGTTGGGAATAAAATAAGAGATAGAGACAAAAGTTATTTTTTGTCTCTATCTTTTTGTTTCGTTACAAGTATTTCTCAACTGCGATATAATATTTTCATGTAGTTTGTGAAAAGAGGAGAAGGAATTGTCAACAAATCAACATCTAATTATTATTTCGCTTGATTCTTTAGGATTTAGAGATATTGATGAACATCTCGATGAATTACCAACATTGAGCAAGTTAGTACACGGGGGAACTTGGGTTAAAAGGGTTCAAGGAATCTATCCAACTTTAACTTATCCTTCGCATACGACCATTATCACTGGTCAATATCCAAGTGTTCACGGAATTGTAAATAATACTAAGATTCAATCTAATCGTCGATCACCTGATTGGTACTGGTATCAGAAGGATGTTAAATCAACGACATTATATGATTTAGCACGAAAAAAGGGACTTAAGACGGCCGCCTTTCTTTGGCCAGTAACAGCCGGTAGTAAAATTGATTACAATTTGGCTGAAATTTTTCCTAATCGAATTTGGACCAACCAAGTCTTGGTTTCACTGAAGGCTAGTTCACCGTTGTTCATTTTAGAAATGGATAAAAAATATGGAAAATTGCGTAATGGTATCAAACAGCCTGCTTTGGATGATTTTATTACGGCTTGTGCGGTTGATACGGTAAAAAATAAGCAGCCTAATTTGATGTTGTTACATTTGGTTGACATGGATAGCATGCGCCATCAATATGGGGTTCGTTCTGAAGATGCTATGAAGGCTTTGCATCGATTAGATGGTCATGTAAAGCAAGTAATTGATGCTAGCAAAGAAGCTGGTACCTTTGATGATACGAACTTTGTAATTTTAGGAGATCATTATCAAATTAATGTTGATAAGATGATTCATTTGAATACTTTGTTTGCAAAGAGAAATTGGCTAACACCAATCAAAGATCAAACTTTCAAAAAGGATTGGTCAGTAATGGCTAAAACTTGTGATGGATCAACCTATATTTATACAAAGAATTTTGATCAAATCCAACGTTTGAAGGAACTAATTTCAGGTGTTGAAGGTGTAGAAAGAATTTACTCATCACGAGAGGCAGCAGCCATGGGAGCAGATCCTAATTGTACTTTGATGGTTGAAGCTAAGGCTGGTTATTACTTTACTGATGAAAGTGATCGTCCTAATGTTGTAGAGCAAGTACTTCCTGATATGATGGGAGATGCTGATCGATATCGTGGTGTTCATGGATATCATCCTCAAAAACCAGGCTACAAAACAACCTTAATTTTTAATGGACCAATGGTTGAAAAAAATCATACAGTCGAAAAGGCTAATTTGGTAGATGAAGCACCAACTTTTGCTAAGTTGTTAGGCTTAAAATTTGATGCACCAATAGCCGGAAATAGTATTGAGGATGTATTTATCGATTAGAATAGAGGAATTTTATGAGGTTTAATAAGAAACAGTGGAGTTGGATCTTCTATGATTGGGCCAATTCTGGCTATGGAATTATCGTTACAACAGCAGTATTACCAGTTTATTTCAAATCAATAGCACAGAATTCAGGAGTTTCGGCGGCTAATGCAACGGCCTTTTGGGGTTATGCCAACAGTTTTGGAACTTTATTAGTTTCTATTTTGGCTCCCGTTTTAGGTGCATTAGCAGATTATCCGCATCACAAAAAGCGATTAATGAATTATTTTTCATTTTTAGGAATTATTATGACGTTTGGTTTGGCGTTAGTACCGTCAAATCAATGGCAATTATTATTAGGTGTGTATATCCTGTCGATAATTGGATATTCAGCTGGTAATTTATTTTATGACAGTTTTTTAACAGATGTTGCCAGCAATGAGGAGATGGATACTCTTTCTTCAAATGGATATGCTTACGGCTATTTAGGTGGAGTTGTAGCTTTTATCTTATTCTTAGTTCTACAATTAACGAGTGGCTTTGGTATGTTATCCAGTTATGGTGTGGCACGATGGAGTTTTCTTCTAGCAGCCATTTGGTGGATTATTTTTTTTATTCCATTGTTGAAAAATGTCCAACAGGTCTATTCATTACCAGAAAATGCACACCCTGTTACATCAAGTTTTAAACGTGTCTGGAAGACAATTACTCATTTGAGAAAGTATAAGGCTGCAGCTTGGTTCTTAGTAGCCTATTTCTTCTATATTGATGGAGTTGATACAATTTTCACGATGGCTACCTCAATCGGTATGGATATGGGAATTAACACGACAACATTAATGCTTGTTTTGTTAGTTGTTCAATTAGTAGCTTTTCCATTTTCTATTTTGTATGGTTGGTTTGCTAATAAAGTTTCTACTAGAGCGGGAATTCTTTTAGGAATTGTTCTATATTTTGGTATTTGTTTATATGCTTTGAAACTAACCAGTGCTAAAGATTTTTGGATCTTAGCTGTTTTAGTTGGAACCAGTCAAGGTGGTATTCAAGCTTTGAGTCGTTCTTATTTCGGAAAACTGATTCCCAAAGAATCCGGAAGTGAGTTCTTTGGTTTCTATAATATATTAGGAAAATTTTCGGCTGTGATGGGTCCAATTTTGGTTGGTATCGTCACCCAGATTACGGGAAAATCCACAATTGGCGCTGCTTCATTGAGCATTTTATTCTTCATTGGATTGATAATTTTCTTAATGTTGCCACGTTTGGTAAATGAAAATTAAATTATGGCGAAAATATGTTCGCTATGGTAATATAGAGCCAGCGCAATAAGCCTGACATTAATTACATCTAATTCGTGTGCGAGAGTTAGATGTTTTTTTTAGCTCAAGGGGGGTAAATTAATCCGTGATAGATAGAGTTACTAATAATAAATTTGATTTGGTTTCTAAATATTCACCTGCTGGAGATCAAGCTCAAGCAATCGATACCATTACTAAAGATTTCAAGGCTGGCGATAAAGAAGTTGTTCTTGAGGGTGCCACTGGTACTGGTAAGACCTTTACAATGGCTAATGTAATTAAAAGCTTGAATAAACCAACATTGATTATTTCACATAATAAAACATTGGCAGGACAACTGTATGGTGAATTTAAGGAATTTTTCCCTAACAATGCGGTTGAATATTTTGTTAGTTATTATGACTACTATCAACCAGAAGCCTATGTACCATCTAGTGATACGTATATTGAAAAGGATTCTAGTATTAATGATGAAATCGATAAACTTCGTCATTCAGCTACTAGTTCACTTTTGGAACGTAACGATGTTATTGTGGTTGCCTCTGTTTCATGTATTTTTGGTTTAGGTGATCCTAGAGAATATGCCGACAGTATTATTTCTTTACGGGTTGGTCAACAGATTGCTCGCGATACTTTGTTGGAAGAATTAGTTGATAACCAATTTGAACGTAACGATATTGACTTTCAACGTGGAAGATTCCGTGTCCGTGGCGATGTTGTTGATATCTTTCCGGCTTCACGTGATGATAATGCTATTCGTGTGGAATTTTTTGGTGATGAGATTGATCGAATCATTGAAATGGATGCATTAACAGGAGAAATAAAAGGATCAATGGATCATATTGGTATCTTTCCGGCTACTCACTTTATGATCAGTGATTCTAAAATGGATGAAGCTTTGAAACGTATTAAAGACGAAATGGATGTTCAAGTTGATAAATTTACTAAAGAAGGTAAATTGCTGGAAGCTCAACGTATTAAACAGAGAACTGAATATGACATTGAAATGATGCGAGAGATGGGTTACACATCTGGTATTGAAAACTATTCTCGTCATATGGAAGGTCGTGCTGAGGGTGAACCACCATTTACTTTGCTAGATTTCTTTCCTAAAGATTTTAATATTATGATTGATGAATCTCACGTTACTATGCCACAAATTCGAGGAATGTATAATGGTGACCGTGCCAGAAAGCAACAGTTAGTCGATTATGGCTTTCGATTGCCTAGTGCATTAGATAACCGTCCGTTGAAGTTGGATGAATTCGAAAAACATGTTAATCGTATTTTATATGTATCAGCTACACCGGGTCCTTATGAGTTGGAGAGAACAGATCATAAAGCTGAACAGATTATTCGTCCTACAGGTCTATTGGATCCTAAGATTGAAGTACGTCCAATTATGGGACAAATTGATGATTTGGTTGGTGAAATTAATGATCGTGTGGCTAAACATGAAAGAGTCTTTGTAACCACCCTAACAAAGAAGATGGCTGAAGATTTAACTGATTACTTTAAAGATTTAGGAATTAAAGTTAGATATTTACACAGTGACATTAAAACTTTGGAGCGAACGAAGATTATTCGTGATTTACGATTGGGCAAATTCGATGTTCTAATCGGAATCAATTTGTTGCGTGAAGGTATCGATGTACCAGAAGTTTCACTAATTGCTATATTGGATGCTGATAAGGAAGGCTTCTTGAGAGCTGAACGTTCATTAGTTCAGATTATTGGTCGTGCATCGCGTAATGAACATGGTAAAGTTATTATGTATGCTGATTCAATTACGGATTCAATGCGTGGAGCGATTGATGCAACTGCACGTCGTCGTAAATTACAGATGAAATTCAATGAGGAGCATAATGTAACACCTAAGACAATTGTTAAACCAATTCGGGATGCTATTTCAATGTTCCAGAAAGTTGATAATTCTTCTTCTGAGACGGAGAAGATTGACGATGATATTGACTTTAAGGATATGAGCAAGAAGGAACGTGAAGAACTTCTTGCCAACCTAAATGAACAAATGGAATCTGCTGCCAAGAAATTAGACTTCGAGGCTGCTGCTAATTTACGTGATACGATTTTGGAATTAAAGGCGGAAATGAAATAGAATGTTAAATGATAAAATTGTTATTCATGGTGCACGTGCACATAATTTAAAAGATATTGATGTAACAATTCCTCGTGATAAATTAGTTGTTATGACTGGTCTATCCGGTTCAGGTAAAAGTTCTTTGGCTTTTGATACACTTTATGCTGAGGGTCAGAGACGTTATGTTGAGAGTTTATCGTCTTATGCCCGTCAGTTTTTAGGACAAATGGACAAGCCAGATGTTGACTCAATTGATGGATTAAGTCCTGCTATTTCAATTGATCAAAAAACTACCTCTAAAAATCCTCGTTCAACTGTAGGTACAGTTACAGAAATAAATGACTATTTACGTTTATTGTGGGCTCGTGTTGGGACACCAATTTGTCCAAATGATGGGACTAAAATTACAAGTCAATCGGCTCAACAAATGGTTGATGCTATTTTGAAATTGGATGATGGAACTAAGCTACAAGTTCTTTCACCAGTCGTTCGTGCTAAAAGAGGACAACATAAAAAAGCCTTGAATCAAATTAAGAAACAAGGTTATGTCCGTATACGTGTTGATGGTGAAATTCACGATGTTAGTGAAGATATCGAATTGGATAAGAATAAAAAACACAGTATTGATGTTGTGGTTGATCGAATTGTTGTTAATGATCATATTAAATCTCGTTTGTTTGATTCAGTTGAAGCAGCTTTGAGATTATCCGATGGTTATATGAACGTTGATGTTATCGGTTCAGATATGATGGTTTTCTCAGAAAAGAATGCTTGTCCTATTTGTGGTTTCACAGTTGGAGAATTGGAACCACGCTTATTTTCATTCAATGCACCGTTTGGGGCTTGTGAGAATTGTGATGGCTTAGGGATTAAGTTAGAAGTTGATCTTGATTTGGTTATTCCAGATCAAAGTAAAACTTTAGCTGAAGGGGCCATTGAACCTTGGAACCCAATCAGTTCACAATATTATCCAGAAATGTTGGCTCAAGCGGCCAAGGAATTTAATATCGATATGAATACGCCATTTGAAAAATTACCTCAAAAGGACCAGGATATTATTCTAAATGGTTCTGATGGTAAGACTTTTCATTTTCATTATGAGAATGATTTTGGTAGCGTACGTGATGTTGATGTTCCATTTGAAGGAGTTCTTCCTAATATCAATCGTCGCTATCATGAAACTAATAGTGATTTTACACGTGAGGTTATGCGAAAATACATGACTGAATTGAAATGTCCTGTTTGTCACGGTAAACGATTAAATCGTCAAGCCTTAGCTGTTAAAGTTGAAGGCAAGGATATCGCTGAAGTTTCCGATATGTCAATCAAAGATGAACTTCCATTTTTTAAGGCAGTTAAATTTGGTGAACAGAATACGGTCATTGCTAAACCTATTTTGAAGGAAGTTAAGGATCGTCTCAGTTTTTTGATTAATGTTGGGTTGGAGTATTTGTCATTATCTCGTTCGGCTGGGACTTTATCAGGTGGTGAAGCTCAAAGAATTCGTTTGGCTACACAAATTGGTTCTAATTTATCTGGAGTAATGTATATTTTGGATGAGCCTTCAATTGGATTGCATCAACGTGATAATGATCGTTTGATCAGCTCTTTAAAGAAAATGCGTGATCTTGGTAACACTTTGATTGTGGTTGAACATGATGAAGATACAATGCGTGCTGCTGATTATCTTATCGATGTTGGTCCTGGTGCGGGTGAGAATGGTGGTCAAATTGTGGCCGCTGGAACTCCTAGTGAAGTAGAGAAGAATCCTAAATCGCTGACTGGCCAATATTTGGCAGGTAAAAAGTTTATTCCAGTACCTTTGGAGCGTCGTGTTGGTAATGGTCAATTTGTTGAAGTTTACGGTGCACAAGAGAATAATTTAAAGAAGCTGAATGTTAAATTTCCATTGGGTAAATTTATCGTTGTGACCGGTGTTTCAGGTTCAGGTAAATCAACTTTGGTTAATATGATCTTGAAACGTGCTTTAGCTCAAAAGATGAACCATAATTCTGAAAAACCTGGTAAGTATAAAAAGATTACTGGTTACGAGAATTTGGAAAAGATGATTGCTATTGATCAGAGTCCTATTGGACGTACGCCAAGAAGTAACCCAGCTACATATACTGGTGTCTTTGATGATATTCGTGATTTATTTGCTCAAACCAATGAGGCTAAATTGCGTGGTTACAAGAAAGGCAGGTTCTCTTTCAATATTAAAGGTGGACGTTGTGAAAACTGTCGTGGTGATGGAATTATCAAGATTGAAATGAATTTCTTACCTGACGTTTACGTACCATGTGAAGTATGTCATGGAACGCGTTATAATTCTGAAACCTTGGAAGTAACTTATAAAGGTAAAAATATTGCTCAAGTGCTTGACATGAAGGTTTCTGAGGCATTGGACTTCTTTAGCAACATTCCAAAGATCAAACGTAAGTTACAGACAATTCAGGATGTAGGATTAGGTTATGTTTCACTAGGACAGTCAGCCACTCAATTGTCCGGTGGTGAAGCTCAAAGAATGAAGCTAGCCTCTGAACTTTATAAGAAATCTAATGGTAAGAATTTCTATATCTTGGATGAACCTACAACTGGTTTACATACAGATGATATCAAACGTCTCTTGGGTGTCTTGCAACGTTTAGTTGATGAAGGTAATACTGTCTTAGTTATTGAGCATAACTTAGATGTTGTTAAATCAGCTGATTGGCTAATTGACCTTGGACCTGAAGGCGGTGAAGGTGGAGGTACGATCGTTGGTACTGGTACACCTGAAGAATTAGCTGAAGTAAAAGATAGTTATACTGGTCAATATTTGAAACCAATCTTGGAACGTGATACCAAACGTACTAAAGATGTTGAATAGATAGATTCATTTAAATAGAATAATAAAAACAGGTATCTACTAAATATCAATTCTAGTAGATACCTGTTTTTTGTTATTCTTCATTTAGAGATTGTGGCTGTTCGTCAAATCAAGTTGATGGCGGTTCAAGTTAACAGTTAGACCATAAAT
>NZ_AZES01000117.1 GCF_001434985.1 Companilactobacillus paralimentarius DSM 13238 = JCM 10415
TGAGGTTGCCTTCTATACAAAAACTATTCATCAATACGATTTGACAAAGAGCCCTTTTTATATTGTCCAAAATTAGTGTTCAGAAATTAAATTTTGAGGTTCTTTTTGGAGTAAAGGTGACAATTCGCCATCAACGCACAGAGTTAGACTATGCATTGCTCGAGTACAGATTGTGTACAAAACGTCAGTACTACGAAGGTCAGGATAATTTTTAGCCGAAATATCGTGGCCAATAACAGCATCGAATTCAAGTCCCTTAGCCAAATAGATTGGTAAAATCAAAATTCCCTTAGGAATGGAACGGAAATCAGCATCAACTAATGTAACGATGGATTCGTCACTGAAATGGGTGTAAATTTGTTCAGCTTGGGCCTGATTACGGGCCAAAATCGCAACAGTGTCATATTTCTTGTTCAATTCTTTAGCTGTTTCTTTCAAGCCTTGATAATAGTCATCATTATTGAAAACTTTGATAACAGGATCCTCGCCTTGACGGGAAAAAGCTTTGACTTCATCGCCATTGGGTAATAATTTCTTGGCAAAATTAGTTATTTCAGCAGTTGAACGATAACTCTGGTTCAAAGTAATAGTAGTGATACGTTTCTTTTTGAATAGTTCATTAACCTCAGTAACCAAATCATTTTTACGATAAGAACTAGTCAAAACATCTTGTGAACGATCGCCTAACAAGGTCATTTTAGCATTAGGAAAAGCGTGGGAAATGTATTTTAACTGAGCCATTGTGTAGTCTTGAACTTCATCAATAAAAATGTGTTGAATAGCATGATTGATACCACCGTCGGTAACAAAATCTCTTAAATAGAGAATGGCAACCGAGTCGCTAAGGTTTAATTTATGGGCCTCAATTTGGTTATCAATTGATTCAATCATAGTTTGCCAAACACTGTCAGAGACCAAGCTTTGTTGCATCTCATTAAGCAAGAAAAGATATTCCTTGTAAGGATTAAAGAAGTAATTATTGAGTAGAGCGTTATAAATTGGCGCATAACGTTCACGCAAAAACTCTTCAGCGATAATTTCACGTTGGTTGGCCGATTCTTCAATATTGTGATCTGTAATGATTTGTTGAAAATCTTCATCAGACAAATTATCGATTTCAGCTTGAACCCAATCTTCATTTCGATCCTCATGAATCCTTCTTTGGAGACGCTTGATCAAAGCGTTCTTAGTTTTTAGAAAACGGTCGGGAATGTGGTAGGCCGGATTGGTACTTTGATAAATTTCAGCAATTTCGTCCCCAGTGAAGAACGGTTTACCCTCAAAAATAATATCTTCGAAGTATGGTGTATGTTCACGATGATCGTTTTCTAATTGTTCCAAGTGTTCTAGAAAGTCACCACTTTCTTTGTATAAACGCATTTTGATAGTTGTCTCTGGCAGATTACGTTCATCTTTTTCATAACGTTCGAAGAGTGTTTCCACTTGAACACCAGTTAGACGTAGTGAAATGAACTCATTGAGAGTAACTTGGCGCATGTTTCGTTCACCCAAACTAGGAAGAACTTCGGAAATGTAATTACTGAATAATTTATTAGGGGAGAAGAGAACAATATTGTCAGCATTCATTGTTGTACGGCTGTGATAAAGCAGATAAGCAACACGTTGTAAAATAGCTGAAGTCTTACCTGAACCAGCTACACCTTGAACTAAAAGAACATCGGAACGAGTATCACGGATAATGATGTTTTGCTCATGCTGGATAGTTGCAACGATACTTTTTAGATATTCATCGCTGTATTCACTCAAAACTGATTGGAGAATTTCATCACCAACGGTTTCATTAGTATCGAACATATTTCGAATTTTATTATGGACGATTTGGAATTGACGCTTTTTCTTTAATTCAACTTCAGCAGTGCCATTGGGAGTGGGATAAGTGACTTTTCCTAAAGTACCGTTATAGTAAATACCGGAAATAGGAGCTCGCCAATCGTAAATTAAGAATTCACCATCGTCATCTTGAAGTGTAGAAGTGCCTATATAAAGCGTGTCTTCCTCACCATCTTCAACAATATCAATTCGTCCAAAGTAAGGAGAACCTTGAAGATTTTCCAGTTTGAGACGGTTTGAATTCAAAATATTTTCATTTTCAACGGCTAAAGCAACCAATTGTTTCTGCTGTTGAACAGAAGCGTTAGTTTCCATTTGGTCGTCGACTTCAGTGGTATTAACTTTGGTATTTTCTCCGTAATTACGTTCGATACGGCTAGTTTCTTTGTGCGCTTGTGCAATACTAGCATCAACACGTTCAATCTGTCGTTCGATTTTTCCAGCAACCTGATCGACACGCTTTTGTTCTGATTCTTTGGATTGATTGATCGTCATTAAAATACCTCTCGTTGACAATTTGTCGTTTTTTAATTATGCTAATAGCAATTAGAGTACATTAAAGCATAAGCATTTTTGAGTACTAATTCAAGTAGTTGCTTTTAGAGAATAACTTCATGGCTGAAAAAGTTATCAACCTTGTTTTGGGAAATGGGTATGGTTAGTTACCTTATAACTTTGAGCGGTAGAGTATACTTTACAAAACAGGTGGCACCACGTATAAGCGTCCTATTATTTAATATAATAGGGCGCTTTTTTTATGAAGAGCCATTATACCATCTCAAAAATGTTTTTGCATTAATGAATCCAGGAGGAAAAATATGAAAACAAATACTATTTTGACAGGGGATCGTCCCACAGGCAAATTGCACATTGGTCATTATTTAGGTTCATTGAAGAATCGTGTTAAGCTTCAAAATGAAGGCAAATACAAAATGTTTGTCATGATTGCTGATATGCAAGCTTTCACTGATAATGCCAGAAATCCAGAAAAAGTTCGTAACAGTTTGATTCAAGTTGCGCTTGATTATCTTTCTGTAGGAATTGATCCAAGCAAAACTAATATTTTAGTACAATCACAAATTCCAGCACTAAATGAATTGACAATGTACTATCTTGATCTTGTCTCTGTTTCTCGTTTGGAAAGAAATCCTACTGTTAAGTCAGAAATTCAACAAAAGAGTTTTGGACAAAGTATTCCTGCTGGATTCTTAACATATCCAGTTAGTCAAACGGCTGATATTACAGCTTTCAAAGCTGACACAGTTCCTGTTGGTGATGATCAAGAACCAATGATGGAACAAGCTCGTGAAATAGTTCGTACTTTCAATAACACTTATAATGTTGATACATTGGTTGAACCTCAAGGTGTCTTCCCACCTAAGGGCCAAGGTAGATTACCTGGTATTGATGGTAACGCCAAGATGAGTAAATCACTAGGTGATTGTATCTACTTATCAGATCCTGCTGATGTTGTGACTAAAAAAGTTATGTCTATGTATACTGATCCAGATCACATTCACGTTGAAGATCCAGGTAAGATTGAAGGTAACACTGTCTTTACATATTTAGATGCCTTTGGAACAGATACAGACAAGATTGCTGAGTTAAAGGCACAATATCAAGCCGGTGGTTTAGGAGATGTTAAAGTAAAACGTTATTTGAATGATGTTCTACAAGAAATTCTAGAACCAATCCGTAATCGTCGTGCTGAATATGAAAAGGATATTCCTGGTGTTTACGATATTCTCAAAAAGGGTAGCGACAACGCCAACATCGTTGCTAACCAAACTTTAACAGAAGTTAGAAAAGCAATTGGTGTTAACTATTTTGACTAGTTTCTGAAAATAAAAACGCTTTTACAGAAAAATGCTATGCTTAACTCTTGATTTTATCAAGAGTCGGGTGTAGCATATTTTTTGTTCTAAAAAAATTAAAGTTTTTTTTGAAGAAAATGAGGTAGATTTATGGATGACTATAATTTGATTGGTTTCGTGATGAAATATACGATGATCAGGAAGCGAATCGCAGCTAGCTATTTGAAAAAAGAAGATTTAAATGCTTTTGAAAGTATTTTACTAGCCATTGTCTATAAAAGACATGAATGTAGTCAGGATAAAATTGGTGAAATCACATTGTTTGATGGTGCCAGTATTGCCCGTTCGTTAAAAAAACTTGAGGATCGCGGATTTGTATCCCGGCATGCTGATCCTAATAATCGTCGTAAGAAGATTGTTAGCATTACTGAAGCAGGTTCAGAGCTTTATGGTGAAGTACGCAAGGCTTTCAGTGAGAGTAATGATGCAATCTTTAAAGGCATAACTTCTGAGGAACAAACAGAATTAGAAAATATTTTGATGAAGGTTTACAAGAACCTTGATGATATCGAAATACCTTCTAAATAATTATAGAGAAGAGGAATTTTGTTATTATGGCGAATAATGATAAAGCAATCGTGGATGCACACGGGAAACCCTTTAACCGTAATCTTTTGGTTTTAGTGCTTCTTGTTGGTACATTCTGTACTGTTTTAAACGGTACAATTTTAACCACTGCCTTTCCAACCTTGATGAAGGAATTTAGCGTTACTACTTCTGACGTTCAATGGTTAACAACTGGATTTTTGATGGTTAATGGAATTATGATTCCTGTTACTGCTTGGTTAAGTAACAATTTTAGTACAAAGATTTTGTATATTATCGCAATGTCGACTTTCTTAGTCGGTACAATTATGTGTTTCACAGCACCAAACTTCGGTACTATCTTAGCCGGACGTTTGATTCAAGCTGTCGGTGTTGGTATTACAATGCCACTTATGCAAGTGGTTATGTTATCAATTTTCCCAGCTAATCAACGTGGTGCCGCCATGGGTCTTGGTGGATTAGTTATTGGACTTGCTCCAGCTATTGGACCTACACTTTCAGGTTTCATTATTGATAACTCTTCATGGAGACAACTTTTCGGAATGATCATTCCTATTGTCATCATCGTTTTGATTTTGGCATTCTTCTTTATGCGTCCAGTTATCAAAACGCGCCGTACTAAATTAGACGTGCTTTCATTATTTGAATCAACACTTGGTTTTGGTGCCATTCTTTATGGCTTTTCATCTGTTGGTGATGATGGTTGGGGTTCAATGAAAGTTATTGGCTCAATCGTCGTTGGTATTATTTTCATCCTATTATTTGGTTATCGCCAATTACATATGGATACACCATTCTTGGAATTACGTGTTTTCACAGAAAAGAAATTCGCAATTGCGGCTGCTTTGTCATCAGTTACTAACATGGCCATGGTCGGGGTTGAAATGGTGCTTCCATTGTACCTACAAATCGTTAAAGGTATGTCAGCTTTCCATTCTGGATTAACCTTACTACCAGGTGCCTTGATGATTGGTGTTATGAGTCCAATTACTGGTAATGCTTTTGATAAATATGGACCAAAAGATTTGGCACGTATGGGTATGTTCTTGTTAACAGCCGGTACAATTCCATTCTTGTTCCTAACAAAGAGTACACCTGTTTTAGATATCGTTGTGCTATACATGATTCGTATGTTTGGTATTTCAATGGTCTTGATGCCTGTTACAACTGATGGTATGAATGCATTGCCATTCAACTTGATGAGTCATGGTACAGCCGTTAATAATACTGTTAGACAAGTTTTCAGTTCTATGGGTACAGCTATCTTGGTCAGTGTCTTGACTAATGTTACAAACAACTTAAAACCAGGACATGCCATTCTTAAAGCAACACCATTAGAGTATAAAGATAAATTCTTCAACGCTACATTGAGTGGATATCACGCAGCCTTTGCTGTTGCTATTGTCTTTTGTTTAATTGGTTTCTTGATCACGTTTATGGTTAAGGGCAGTGCTAAATCAAAGACAATCGATACTGATCAATTGAAGAAAACAGAATTGGCAGGTGAAGAATAATGATTTTAATTACAATTTTAATCTGTGCAGGATTAGCATATTTCTTCGCTGTCTTTTTAAAGAATAAAAAAGTGGGATATGGACTATCATTCACATTTATCGCTTTATTCATCATAAGTTTGGTACTTTTGATTTCAAATGAATATGGTCATTTTGGAATGGAAAAAGTAACCAATGAAAAGACTTATCAAATTCAATCAGTTCAAAAGGGATCTAATTTACTCTTAGAGAAAAAGTTGGGTACAAGTGGCAAGGAGAGCGTTTATGTTTATCGCACCCCTGAAACTGCTAAAGCTAAGAAACCTCAAACAACTAAAGTTGATGTAAATGTTAAGAACGTAGTAAAGACTGGAAATTATTCAGCCGCTACATTAACAAAGAAAACAACTCGTTGGGAATACAAGAATGGTTTTTACTCATTCCTCTTTGGAATTTCTGATAACAACAAAGAATTTGTTAAACAAAAAAATACTTTCAAAGTTGGAAATGATTGGTTAGTTTTGACAACAAAACAAGCTAGTCAACTACAAAAGAAAATGAAGAGTAAAACTTTCAAAGCTCAAATGAAACAAGAAGGACAAACTTACGTGAAGGCAGCAGTAGCCAAAGCAATGCAAGCAAATCCAACTATGACATCAGCTGAGCAAAAGAAAGTTATTCAACAAGCTCAAAAAGAATTTAAGGCCGAAGCACAAGCTAAGCTAATTCAAGAAATTAAGAATCAAAAATAGAGTTCCTTTGTGGGACAAAATAAATAGCATCTATTGGGTAGTTTCCGATAGGTGCTATTTTTGTTGGTGTAAAGTGCCATTTTCAACTTTTACTTCAGACTAGAGAACAGTTCTATTTGGAATGGATGTATATATATTGTGTGGATGGAGTGGAAAACTAATCACAATTGAGAAAGAAATAGTGTTGACCCTTTTTACAATTCAGGGATGCTAGGGATGTTAATGAAAAGAAGACAAGAAAACAATCCATATCGAAGAGCATATAATAAAATTAATTTTAGTTTGGAAATATTGGTATGAAAGAAGCCAAATCATATTTCTCAGATTAAAAATTGAAATACTCTTTAGTCTGGAACAAAAATTGGGAATGCCTTCAGCCATGAAATCATTGTAAGTGGCATAGCCACTCACAATGAGGCCGACTTTGGAAATCCATAATCTTACACAAAGTGTAAGATTATTAGTTTCAAATCGTGCCCATGGCGTTCCAAGGCATTCCCAATTTTTGTGGAAGACGGCAATAGAATATCTATCCTAGCAACAGCAGTAGTAGTAGAACACCTCCTTACATCACGGAGACAAAACGTCTATCAAAATGACGCCTAAATATTTAAGTAATATTAAATATGATGTTAAATTTATTACGAAAAAATTATAAACATATAAATTAATAAATCTCGTTATTTATAAGGAAGAGGTACAGACAAATGAGTAAAAGATTCAAAATTGCTTTTGTTTGTGGTTTAGCTTTATTAATGATGTCTCCGCAAAGTGTTAAAGCCGATACGACTAATACATCCAAAATTGATTCGCAGGCGATTGTTAACACGAAATCAATTACGAATTTATATACAGAAGATGGTAAGTTGATTCAAAATCAAAAATTAGGCGCTAATACGGCTTGGGTGACTGATCAGAAACTGACGTATCAAGGCCAAACCTATTATCGAGTGGCTACGAATGAGTACATAGCAGCCGGAGATGTAACTATCAGTTACGGTCATGCAAAATCTGGAATAGTAGCTATCAATGACTGGGGTGGCGTCAGTTTTTCTCATGATGATAATGGCTTTTATCGTAATGGTCAAAAGAATTTTGTGGCTAATTCGTTATGGAAATACGATCAAGTCGATCAGAGCGGCGGATTGACTTATTATCGAATTGGCAATGATATTTGGGTGAATAGTAACGATGCGACCATAGCAGTTGGTTATCAGAATCCGAGTGGATGGTTCCAGATTCAAAATACTCAAATCAAACCCGTGGGGAATGTTGGGTATGATCTTTATAATGGTGTTGAAGGTGTCAAAGTTTATTTAGTAAGAAAATATTTTGGTTACTCCAATACTCATACGATCTATGACAGTTCAATTGCAGCAAGTGTCAAAAGTTTTCAAGCTCGTAGAGGATTACCTGTAACAGGTGTAGTCAACTTGGCTACATGGAAAAATATGGGCTTCTCAGAGTCTTCTTGGTATAGCCTTGATTCGTACGTAGCGCCGCTTGAAACTAACCAGACAAGTACGAGATCGGATCATATTGAGGCCATGATCAACCAGGCTTATAAGTATTTAGGTCAGACTTGGATCTCTGGTGCTGCCAGTTCACCACAGTATGGTGTTGATTGTTCAGGACTGGTAACACAAGCTTTATATGCTTCAGGTATCAATCCAGCACCTGTCTCGGCTATTCAACACGCTCAAGTGGGTAATGAGTGGAATAGCCGAATGCTTTGGAGTGATAATCGTATGCCAAAAGTTGACTTCAATAATCGTCAAAGAGGCGATTTGATTTTCTATACTGATCCGTCGACTGGCTTGATTTGGCATGTGGGGATTCTTTTAAATCGTGATACGATGATTGAATCATGGCCATATGCTGTGCAAGTACACTCAATCTATTCAGGACGCGGGAACATCGCCGGTGTCAAACGTGTATTTGCTTAATCAGAAATGAATCCGATATAATAGAATTCGGTTTTATCAATAGGGATAGAATGTGTTCAATTTCCTAAATAAAAGAATCTCGATCAATTATTGGTTAATTGGTCGAGATTTTGTATTTATCTATGATTTTATTTATAAGCCGATTATTATGTATTATAGAAAGACATGTTGATAATTGTTAGTGAAATTAGTGGGAGAGGTGAGATGATTGTGGAAAAGATTTTTGATGTTCAAGACTTGTCCTATCAAGTTGGTGATAAAGAGATTTTAAAACGTATCAGTGTAGAAATAGAGAAGGGGAAGTACATTACAGTAGTTGGACCTTCAGGAAGTGGAAAAAGTACTTTTATGCGAATTTTGGCCTCAATGATCAGTCAAACATCGGGGAAAGTACTATTTAATGGTAAAACAGTTGATTCCTATGAGCCAACAGAATATCGTCAAAGAGTTTCTTATGCTTTTCAACAACCAACCCTGTTTGGTAAAACAGTGCGAGATAATTTAATGTTTCCCTTTGAAGTTCGTAACGAAGAGTTTGATGAGAGCAAAGTTAAACAATATTTAAAGATGGTCAATTTAGATGAAAGCTATCTTGATAAGAGTGTTAACGATGTTTCTGGTGGTGAAAAACAGCGAATTGCACTTTTACGTAATTTGATTTTTCCACCGGAAGTGTTAATAACTGATGAGGTTACTGCTGGGTTGGATGTGGAAAACAAAAATATTGTTCATTCAATGCTAAATGAATTCAATCAACGAGGATTGACAATCTTACGAGTAACACATGATGAGTCAGAAATTGAAGCCTCACAGGATAAAATAACGATCAAAAATGGGGAGGTAGTGGATAATGTCTAATTTAACAGTTTCCAATTCAACTCTAATGTTGGGCTTCGTCTTAGTAATTGTGGCCTTAGTAATTGGCTATATTGAAAAATTACATATTGATAAGGATATTATTATTGGTGTTGTTCGAGCAATCATTCAGTTGTCGATTGTTGGATATGTTTTAAAATTTGTTATTAAGGCTGACGATATTTGGTTAACTTTAGCCTGCTTCATTATTATTGTTATCAATGCTTCTTATAATGCAGGAAAACGAGGTAATGGTATTCCAAAAGCATTTCAATCGTCATTATTAGCCATTTTTGTGGGAACGACCATCACTTTAGGAACGTTAGTTTTTACTGGCTCAATTAAATTTGTACCTGAACAGATCGTCCCTGTAACCGGAATGATTGCTAGTAATATCATGGTCGCTATTGGCCTTTGTTATCGCAACATGAAGCAGACCTTTTCTGATCGCCATCAACAGATTTTGGAAAAACTAGCTTTAGGCGCTGATATTAAACTAGCTTCACTCGATATTTTACGAGACAGTATCAAGAGTGGTATGCAACCCACAATCGATTCAATTAAGACACTTGGTTTGGTCAGTTTGCCAGGGATGATGTCGGGTTTGATCTTCGCCGGAGTTGATCCAGTTAAGGCAATTAAATATCAGATTATGGTTACCTTTATGCTGTTAGCATCGACTAGTATCGGTTCAATTATTTCCTGTTATTTAGGTTATCGTCAATTCTTTAATGAAAGAAAACAGTTAAAAAATGAATTAATTTCTTAACTTTGTGAAAAATAGGTCTACTATATAGGCCTATTTTTTTATATAATTGATACAATGGGATGTGATGTAAATTTGAAGTTAGCAGTTATTGAAATTGGATCTAACTCCATTAGAACATCAGTGTATCGATCTTCAAAAAAGAATCGCTTTAAAACTTTGGATCGTTGGCGTGAGCCGGTTCGATTAGGCAAATCAATTGCTCAGAGCCGTCTTTTAACTAATGATCAAATTGAAGAGACCATTGATGTTCTAAAGAAATTTCAAACTCGAATTGAAAGGTATCACGTAGATCGAACTAGTTTAATCGCCACTGCAGCAGTTAGAATGGCTAAAAATCAAGAACAACTAATTTTTGCTGTTCTTAAAGAAACTGGCTTGCAGCTAGAAATCATCAATGAGCAAGAAGAAGCTTATTATGATTATGTGGCCGTACGTAGCACAATGCGGATCAAAGATGCATTGATTGTTGATGTCGGTGGTGGTAGTAGTGAAATTAGTTTGGCAAAAAAAGGACGCTTAAAACACGGTCTTAGTATTCCAATTGGTGCTATTTCAATTTCGGATTTGTATTTAGAAAGTGATCCAATAAAAAGTGAACAACTAAGAGCGGCAAGAAAAGATATTAGTGAACGTTTAGACCGACTTACATGGATGAATGCAAAAGCTACCTTTGTTGGTTTAGGCGGAACTTTAAGGGCCGTAACTAGTATTTTGAATCGTGAAAATAGAAGAAAAAAGACGCTTCACAATTCAGTGATTACCGTTGACCAAATTGATGATTTATTTAACCAATTGATTCATTCTTCAATGGAAGAACGGAGTCAAATCAAAGAGTTGAGTGATGGTAGATATGAAGTTATTTTGGGCGGAATCTTAATAATTTCTGAAATCATAAAAAAGACCCCCTCTACCGAAATTCGTTTTTCGAACTTCGGAGTTAGAGAAGGCTATGTCTTTAATTATTTCCACAAGATGCATTTAAAAGAGTAAACAATTATGCGCGACTAGGGATGGTTATTTGAGCTTGGTCAAGAATATGTCCATCCATTTGGTGTAATAATTCGTTCATCCAAAAACCATTTTCCAAGTTAAGGTTATCATCTAGAGCAAACACCTTGAGAATATAATCATGGGTTTGATCTGGTGGATATGGTCCATTGTAACCAGTGGCCAAATCTTTGGGGCCATCAAATAATGGGCTGGCTGTGCTGTTCTTTCCTTGAACAATTGGACTTTGAGCAAGTCGACTGAAGTTTTCAGGTATTTCTAACTGTGAATTAGGAATATTTGCCATTGTCCAGTGAATCCATTCAAATCCACAAACGGGAATTGAATCAGGATCAGTAAAAGTCAAAGCAATAGTTTTTGTATCTGCCGGTAGATTGGATAATTGAATTGGGAAACTAATTAGAGGTTTCCCATTTTTTATATCCTCGGGAGCAGCATGCTTGCCATATTTATCGGGCAAGAGATTATTTGGTAAAGATACATTAACATCCATAAAAAAATCTCCTTTAAAATGAGGTGTAATAATGAAACAAATAGATAACAACGACCTATCTACTAGTATTGTAGAGCAGGTTCAAAAAATTGAGCAAGAATATAATAAAAAAGTCGAGATTTACTCAGACTATTCAAAACAAGAGTTTTTGACTTTAGATCAAGCAAGTCATGAGGTTAATGGTGATATCGTAAAAGTCGTTATCACTAATGAAAAATACAGTGAATTTGTTTTGGCACATGAACTTTATCATATTGCATTGGAATTGTCTGATGAGCCAAGTATCTCTTGTGCTGTAACATCTGGCAAACCAGATTATGATGGCCGTATTCTAGCAATTGCTAATTCAATCTTTGAAACATTAGAACATATCTCGGTTTTGAAATCTCAAAAAGCTGATGGAACTTATACAGACGAGGTCAAAGAAGAATTTCTCAAAGGAATTGAAGCAGCCCTTACACCTAAAGTTTCTTTAGATTTGGCCAATATGCGCTTCTACCGTACTTTGATCATGTTTGATGGCATTATTTTTAGTGAACACGCTCAAGATGATAAATGGAAAGATGAATTTCCAACATCGTACAAGTATGCTGAAAAATTGGTTAAGATTGCAGAAGCTAATGATTTATCGAGTGCATTCCACTTTAGACGTGCTTTAGTTAATGCATTGGACACTTATAATGAAATTATTTTATCTAATGGTTATGAAGGTTTAGGCTATCACGAATTTTTAAATATCACACCTGTATTATCAGAACGTCAATTGAGATTATCATTAAATCAAGTTTATCAAGTAAAACATTCTTCATTTAAGAATCGTGCAACTGGCAAAGATGCTTTCGTACTTTTGGGTATTAATGATGGTCAAAGCGTTACGACTTTGGATATTGATCCCGGTAAAGTAACGCCAGAATTTTACAAGGCCTTCTACCAATACAAGATCATCGATGTTTTCGAAAAAGAAGAAGTTAAATACTTAATTAGATAAGAGGGGATTTGTGTGCAAGATAAGATTGAAGAGTTTAAAGAATTACTAGACAAAGCTAATTTTGTAACTTTTCTAACTGGTGCAGGCGTATCTGTACCATCGGGAATTCCCGATTATCGTTCAAAAAACGGATTGTATAAGCGGAAGAGTTATAATTTTCCACCAGAATATATGTTGAGTCACGACAACTTAGTTGAACATCCTGATGTTTTCCATGATTTCGTAGTTCATAATATGTACTTTCCTGATGCACAACCTAATATTATCCATAAAAAAATGGCACAGATCAGTAATCAAAAGGGTGCCATCGTAACACAGAATGTCGATAAACTTCACACAAAAGCGGGAGCTAAGAATGTGGTAGAGTTTCATGGTAATTTGTATGATAATATTCATTGCCTAACTTGTGGCAAAGAGTTTGATTATAAGGATTATTTAAAAGATTATCGACACCATGAAGATAACGGTATTATTCGCCCTGGGACGACCGTCCTATATGGGGAAAATATTAACCCGAAAAACTTTCAAAATGCTGCTTTAGCAGTTCAAAAGGCTGATTTACTAGTGGTAGTGGGAACTAGTTTTAAAGTATATCCTTTTGCAGGATTACTAGAATATAGCACTCCCCAAGCTAAATTAGTGGTTATCAATAAAGAAGATTTAAACATTGATTCATCGATTCTAGCTATCGATGATGATGCGACGAACGTTTTTTCACAAATATAAAAGAATGCTATACTTAATATCAATTTGAAAGCGGTGGAGGTTAATATATTGACTGAAGAAAGAAAAACTTTTTACATTACAACACCCATTTATTATCCATCAGGAAAATTAACAATTGGGAACTCATATACAACGATTGCAGCGGACACCTTGGCTCGTTACAAGCGTAATGAAGGCTATGATGTTTTCTTCCTAACAGGAACTGACGAACATGGTCTTAAAATCGAACAAAAAGCCGAAGAAAAGCATATGGAACCACAAGAATATGTTGATATGATGGCTAAAGGAATCAAGGAGCTTTGGAAGAAGCTCGATATTTCTAACGACAAATTCATCCGTACAACAGATGATTATCATGTTAAAGCTGTTCAAAAAATTATTGAACGTCTAATTAAACAAGGGGATATTTATTTAGGCGAATACTCAGGTTGGTATTCAGTTGACGATGAGGAATACTTTACTGAATCACAAATGGCCGAAGTTTATCATGATGAAAATGGTAAAGTCATCGGTGGTAAAGCTCCTTCAGGTCATGAAGTTCAACTTGTTAAAGAACCATGTTATTTCTTCAAGATGAGCAAATATGCTGATCGTCTTTTGCAATATTATAAAGACAACCCAACCTTCATCGAACCAGAAATTCGTAAGAATGAAATGATCAATAATTTTATCAAACCAGGTCTAGAAGACTTAGCTATTTCTAGAACAACTTTCAACTGGGGTGTTAAAGTTCCAAGTAATCCAGAACACGTTGTTTATGTTTGGATTGATGCGCTTTTGAACTATATCACAGCTCTTGGTTATGAAAGCGACGACGATTCCCTCTTCAAGAGATACTGGCCAGCTAATGTTCAATTTGTTGGTAAGGAAATCGTTCGTTTCCATACTATTTACTGGCCAATCATTTTGATGGCTTTGGGTGTTGAATTGCCTAAGCAAGTCTTCGGTCATGGTTGGTTATTGATGAAAGACGGTAAGATGTCTAAATCTAAGGGAAATGTCGTTTATCCAGAAATGTTAGTTTCTAGATATGGACTAGATTCACTTCGTTACTACTTGATGCGTGCAATGCCATTTGGTAGCGATGGTGTCTTCACTCCTGAAGATTACATTGACAAGATTAACTACGATTTAGCTAACGATTTAGGAAACTTATTGAACAGAACTATTTCAATGATCAATAAGTATGATGATGGTAAGGTTGTTTCAATCGCTGCTGTAACAGATCTTGATAAAGATCTTGAAAAATCATATGCCGACACTTTGGCAGCTTACAGAGAACATATGGATAAATTTGAATTCCCTGATGCCTTAGCTAGCGTTTGGTCATTCATCAGTCGTGCTAATAAGTATATCGATGAGACACAACCATGGGTTCTTGCTAAAGATGACAGTAAGAAGGCTGAACTACAAGCTGTCTTAGGTCACTTGGCTGAATCATTACGTTTGATTGCCTTGCTCATCAGTCCTGTTATGACACAAGCTCCAGTTAAGATGTTCTCTCAATTGGGCCTTGATTATAGTAGTGATAAGTCACTTGATTTTGGCGACACAGTGGTAGGTAAGACTGTTACTGCTAAACCAGAGCCAATCTTCCCACGTTTGGATGCTGAAGAAGAAGTTAAGTATATTAAGGGCAAGATGGCTGAAGAACAAGCTAAGCATGGTGCTGGTAAGTTGAGTAAATCTGCTCAAGCTAAGGCTAAAGCTCAAGCAGCTTCTGACGATGGTTATCCTAAAGAAATCGAATTTGATGATTTTGAAAAAGTTAAGATGGTTGTAACCGAGATTCTTGATGTAAAACCAGTAGAAAATTCAAGTAAATTACTTCAATTTAAGTTGGATGATGGATCAGGCGTTGATCGTCAAATCCTTTCAGGAATGCACAAATTCTACCCTAACTATAAAGAGTTGATTGGTAAGAAAGTCCTAGCAGTTGTTAACTTGAAGCCTCGTAAGATGGTTGGCGAATGGAGTAACGGAATGTTGCTATCAACTGAAAAAGGTGACGAAGTAAAACTTGCTATCGTGGATAATTCACATAAAAATGGAGCTATTTTAGGCTAATGAAAATCTTTGATACACATACACATTTAAATGATGAAGCTTTTGCTGGTAAAACCCAACAATTCATTGATAATGCAAAAGAGTTAGATGTTGTTGAAATGGCTATTATTGGTTCTAATGAAGAGTTCAATATTGAAGCCATTCGTTTAGCACAGAATTACCAACCATTGCATGCTGTAGTCGGTTGGCATCCTGAATTTGCCAAAGAGTACAATGAAGAACAATTGGTTAATCAGATCAAATTGCCCGAAGTTGTTGGTATTGGTGAAATTGGCTTGGATTATCATTGGGAAGAAGACCCAGATCCCAAGATTCAACAAAAAGTTTTGATTCAACAGTTGGATGTGGCTAAACAATATAACATGCCAGTCTCAATTCATTGTCGTGATGCTTTTGATGATATGTATGAAATTCTTAAGAATCATGATATGTCTAAGTCAGGTATTATCTTGCATAGTTTCAATGGGGATGTTAAGTGGCTTAATCGTTTCTTAGACCTTGGTTTATGGATCTCTTATAGTGGCGTCGTTTCATTTAAAAACGCACCCGAGGTTCATGAATCAGCCAAGAATACACCGCTAGATCGATTGCTGGTGGAAACTGATGCACCATACTTAACACCTGAACCATATCGTGGTCATTCTAATCAACCGGCATACACTAGATACGTAGTCGATGCGATTGCTAAGTATAAAGATATTTCACCTGATGAAGTTGCTGAACATACCTTTAAAAATGCTCATAAAGTGTATAATCTATAAACATGAAAAAAATAAAAGAAATTATAGTTGTAGAAGGTAAATCCGATACCAATCGATTAAAAGATTGTTTTGGTGATGTCGATACAATTGAAACAACTGGTTCGGCACTTAATCAAGAGACAATCGAACGTATCAAGATTGCTCAAGATAAGCGTGGCGTAATTGTGTTCACTGACCCCGATTTTAATGGAAATCGTCTCCGAACTATTATTCAAAAGGCTGTTCCTGCTGCTAAACAGGCTTTTCTACCAAGATCTCAAGCAGTTCCCAAAAAGAGTGATGGTAGTTTAGGAATAGAACACGCTAATGATGCAGACATCAAGGCGGCTTTGGCAGCCGTTTATACTAGAATCGATAACAATTTTAAGGATTATGACCATGATGACATGGTGGATCTTGGTTTAGTAGGTAAAAGTGATTCGCATTTACGTCGTGAATTTGTTGGTTCAAAACTGAAGATAGGTTACACTAATGCCAAACAATTTTTGAATCGTCTGAATATGTTTCAAATTGCACCACAAGATTTAGTCGCCATAGTTGAAAAATTTGATAAAGGAAGTACTCATGACACAAAATAGATTAAGTATCGCTGACCCTATTCGTACTAATGACATAATGCGCAAGTATAAGTTACGCGCAAAGAAAAGTTTGGGGCAAAATTTTTTAACAAATGAAAAAGTTTTAGACGGAATTGTGGATGCTAGTGGTTTGAAATCAGATGAGATTGCTATTGAAATTGGACCTGGTATTGGTGCTTTGACTGAAAAATTAGCACAAGTTGCCGAAAAAGTTTATGCATTTGAAATTGATGAAAATTTGATTCCTGTATTAGCTGATACCTTACAGTATTATGATAATATTGAGGTTATCAATCAGGATATTTTGAAAGTTGATTTAGATGAATTTGTTAAAGAACATGATTTGGTTGGTAAAACAATCAAAGTTGTAGCTAATTTACCTTATTACATCACTACACCAATTATGTTGAATTTGATTAATAGTGATTATCCGTTCCAATCACTTGTTTTGATGATGCAAAAAGAAGTAGCTGAAAGAATCACTGCCAATCCGGGGCATCGTGAGTATGGTTCTTTAACTATTGCAGTGCAAACACAAATGGATGCAAAGATTGATCGTATTGTCGGTCGCAACTCTTTCATCCCACGTCCTAAAGTTGATTCAGCCGTTGCGGTTTTGAATCGTTTACCAAAGGAAAAAGTAGATATTAGTGATCCTGTATTCTTCAATAAAGTAGTTCGTTCTTCCTTTGCTCATAAGCGTAAGAGCTTGATGAATAATATGTTGAACTGGCAAGGAAGAACTGATGAGAATCGTGCAAAGATCAAAGCCATTTTTGAAAAATGCAACATTGGTGAAAATGCTCGTGCTGAAGAAGTTTCAATTGAACAATTCAAGCAAATGGCAATAGAATTTGCAAAATAGTGTATAATTCCTGTCGTCCGTAAAGATTTTGTTATAGAGGACGGCATCAAAAAAATAATTTTATGCCAAATGAAAGTTTTTCTTGAAAAAATCAATGAAACGTGGTAAAATTTCACTCCTAAGGAGTGATTATTATAATGCCAACATCATTGAAGACAATTAAGAGTCGATTAGATTCACACTTAGGTGAGAATTTGACTATTGTCGCACAAGCAGGTCGTAAGAAAGTAATCCGCCGTCGCGGAACTTTATCAGAAACATTCCATTCAGTTTTTGTTGTAGATTTGGATCAAAATGAAAATTCTTTTGAAAGAGTTTCATACAGTTATGCAGATCTATTAACAAAATCAATCGATATTCATTTTGATAATGAAGAAGAAGTAGCTGAAACTGATTCTGACTCAGACACTGAGGCAGAGGCTGAATAATAAGAATCCGTTAGTTGGAATAGTGAACAATAAGTTTAATTTCCAAGCAATAAAGTAAATAGACCATGATAATCAAAATTGATTATTATGGTCTATTTTTTGTTTAATATTTTATTTTGAACGTTTATAGTATTCCAGACCAAGCTACTTTGCCACAGGAGCTGACATCTAAATTTTATGCAAAAATTTATAAAGTTTGTAAAATGATACTGGTTACATTCAAAAAAACATGAATTGTTCATTGTTTTGCTTTATAATCTTGTAGTGAGATACGTTTTAGGAGAAAAAAAGATGAAAACACGAAGAAGCGAACGTTTAATTGATATGACTCGCTATTTACTTGAACGACCACATACGCTAATTTCACTAGCGTTTTTTGCTGATCGTTACGAATCAGCTAAATCGTCAATATCTGAGGATCTGGGTATTTTGAGAAGAACATTTATGATCAGAGGAATTGGTGTTCTAGAAACATTGCCTGGTGCTGGTGGCGGTGTGATATTTACACCTGGAATTTCTAAGAAAGAAGCAACTGAATTTGTTGAAGAAACATCCAAAAAATTAGTTGAACCCAACCGTATTTTACCTGGTGGGTATTTGTACTTAACTGATTTGTTGGCTGATCCTGAATTATTGAGAAATGTTGGCCGTATGATTGCCACCCAATATTCACAAAGTTCAATTGATGTCGTTATGACGGTGGCTACTAAAGGTATACCAATTGCCCAAAGTGTAGCTAATTTCTTGAATATTCCATTTGTGATTGTTCGTCGTGACTCGAAGATCACTGAAGGATCAACTATTAGTGTCAACTATGCATCAGGTTCATCTGATCGTGTTGAAAAAATGGAATTATCAAAACGCAGTTTAGAAGAAGGATCACGTGTATTAGTTGTTGATGACTTCATGAAAGGCGGCGGAACCATCAATGGTTTGCGTAGTTTGATCTCGGAATTCAATGCTATTTTTGTTGGTGCAACGGTCTTTGCCGAAAACATCAATATTAATAGTCAATTTGGTGATTCCGATGTAACATCAATTTTCAAAGTAACAAAAATTGATACCAAGAATCGAGTTTTGAATGTGGAACCGGGAAATTATTTAACAAATACCGATTTCAGTTATTTTGAATAAATTCTTGATTGAGCAGTTATATATAATAATGCTATTATATATAAGGATATTTGAATGACTGAAGGGAGTTTCTGATGTCGAATCGTTATGTAATAATTCTTGCTGCCGGTAAAGGTACAAGAATGAAGTCGAGACTATACAAAGTATTGCATCCTGTTGCTGGTAGAGCAATGGTTGATCATGTTTTAACGCAAGTTGAAAAGATCGAACCAGACTTGATTGAAACTGTTATTGGAAATGGTGCCGATAAAGTTAGAGATCTACTCGGTGATAGAACTAACTATGCTTTGCAAGAGGAACAATTGGGAACAGCAAATGCTGTAATGCAAGCTGAAAAGGATCTAGGTAACAAAGAGGGTATAACGCTCATTGTTAATGGTGATACACCATTATTCACTGCTGATACTTTTGAAAAATTATTAGATTATCATGAAAAAGAAGAAGCAGCCGTTACAATTTTGACAGCGCATGCTGATAATCCATTTGGTTACGGTCGTATTGTCCGTGATAATGGTGGCAACGTTGAAAAAATTGTTGAGCAAAAAGATGCTTCAAGAAGTGAACAAGAAATACAAGAAATTAATACTGGTGTATTGTGTTTTGACAATAAACTATTGTTTGAAAACTTACATAAAGTTAATAATGATAATGCCCAAGGTGAATATTATTTACCTGACGTAATTTCATTGCTTAAAGAACAAGGTAAGAAAGTTTCAGCCTTTGAAATGGCTGATTTGAGCGAATCATTAGGTGTTAATGATCGTGTTGCCTTGTCACAAGCTGAAAAGATTATGCAAAGAAGAATCAACGAAGCACATATGCGTGATGGCGTTACAATCGTTGATCCTGATAACACATATATTGATATTGATGTTGAAATTGGTAACGATACAGTTATCGAACCAAATGTAAAAATCTTTGGTAAAACAACTATTGGTTCAGAATGTGTTATTGGTTCTGGCTCAAGAATTTCTGATTCTGAGATTCAAGATAACGTTGAAGTTATCAGTTCAACAATTGAGAGTGCTATTATGCATAAAGGTAGCAATGTTGGGCCTAACTCACATCTAAGACCAAAAGCTGAAATTGGCCGTGATGTCCATATTGGTAATTTCTGTGAAGTTAAAAATGCTAAAATTGGTGACAGAACTAAGGTTGGTCATTTGACATATGTCGGTGATGCAACTCTTGGAACTGATATCAATGTTGGTTGTGGAGTGGTTTTTGTTAACTACGATGGTGTTAAGAAGTGGCACAGTAATATCGGTGACCATTCATTTATTGGTAGCAATTCAAATATTATTGCTCCAGTAGAAATGGCTGATCATTCATTTATTGCCGCTGGTTCAACTATTACTAACGACATTCCTAAGCATGCAATGGCTATTGCGCGTGAAAGACAAACTAACAAAGAAGATTTTTGGGAAAGATTACCACTATCAAAAAGTGAAGATTGGAAATAAGGGTGAATAATTAATGTCATGTCAAAATAATGAACGACCAATGAAAATTTTTGCATTGAACTCTAATAAACCTTTAGCAGAAAAAATTGCTAAGGTTGTAGGAGTACCACTTGGAAAGTCATCAGTTACACGTTTCAGTGACGGTGAAATCCAAATTAATATTGAAGAAAGTATTCGTGGAGCAGAAGTCTTCTTGATTCAATCAACTTCAGCACCAGTTAACGATAATTTGATGGAATTATTGATCATGGTTGATGCCTTAAGACGTGCTTCAGCTAGTGTTATCAATGTTGTAATTCCTTATTATGGTTATGCTAGACAAGATCGTAAATCACGTTCACGTGAACCTATTACTGCTAAATTAGTTGCTAATATGTTGGAACGTGCTGGTGTAGATCGTGTACTTGCACTTGATCTTCATGCTGCACAAATTCAAGGTTTCTTCGATATTCCAGTTGATCATTTGATGGGTGCTCCATTGCTAGCTGATTACTTCCTAACAAATCATCTAGAAGAAGGCGCTGTTGTTGTTTCACCTGATCATGGTGGTGTAACTCGTGCCAGAAAACTAGCTGAATTCTTGAAGACACCAATTGCTATTATCGATAAACGTAGACCTCGTGCCAATGTTGCTGAAGTTATGAATATTATTGGTAATGTTAAAGGCAAACGTGCCATCATTATTGATGATATGATCGATACTGCTGGTACAATTTCTCTAGCATCTCAAGCACTTATTGATGCTGGTGCTACTGAAGTTTACGCATGTTGTACACACCCAATTCTTTCAGGTCCTGCTATCGAAAGAATTGAAGCATCACCAATCAAGACTTTAGTTGTTACTGATTCAATCAATCTTCCTAAAGAAAAAATTATCGACAAGATGGTTCAAGTTTCAGTTGGACCACTTATCGGTGAAGCAATTCAACGTGTCCATGAAAATGAACCTGTCAGTCCATTGTTCAATACACGTTTTAAGAATAAAAAATAAGCCGCAAATAAAAAAGAGTCACTTCTTAGAAAGTGGCTCTTTTTTTTCATGTGTTATTGGTATTAACTCTTTTAACTACGTGATAATATGAGCAATAGAAAAAGGTCATTAAAGCCTTTTGAGGTGATAGGATGAAACAATATAAAGTTATCGTTTGGGGCCTTGGAAATGTTGGTAGAGCAGCTATCAGAATGATTCAAGAAAAACAATCATTGAAGTTGGTTGCTGCTGTTGATGTTGACCCTAAGAAAATCGGTCGTGATTCTGGTGAAATATTTAATTTTCCTAAAACCGGTATTACTGTAACTGATAATATTGAAGATGCATTGAAGTTAGATGCAGATGTAGTTTTGGATTATACACCGTTAGTTCGTGACGAAAAGGGTGGTTTTACTCCTAGTGCACTTGATATTTGTCGAGTATTAAAGTCTAAAAAGAATGTTGTCACAACTTTGCCAATCTATTATTCACAAGTTACAACACCAGATTTGTATAAGATGATCAATGATACTGCTAAAGAAAACGGTGTTTCATATTTGCCAACCGGATTATTGCCAGGAGCCTATGCATCATATATTCCAACGGTCTTGGCAGGTTTGATGGGACACGTTGATAAAATAACTGTTCAATCAGGTGAAGACGATCAACACAACTATTCAAGTTGGGTCAAGGTCTTCGGCTATGGGATGGATCCAGATAAATTCCCACAGGATAAACTCAAATTAGGAATTGCTTCATACTACATTTCAGGTGTGTATGAGATGGGAGAGCGTTTAGGAATTAAGTTTGACGATGTAAAAGTTGATCACGCGTGGTATACAGCTCCTGAAGATTTGCACCCAACTTTTGGAACTGTTAAGAAAGGGACCATTTATGGACATAAGTTTACAATGAGTGGCATGGTTAAAGGTGAAGCTAAAGTCAGTTTGATTTATGTACACAAGATTTGTGATGATGTTGTTAAAACACCTGCCATTGATAATGAAATTCATATTGAAGGTATGCCAAAATCATTGGATATCAGCATCAACGGAATGATGCCACTAGATGAAAGTTATGTAACTAGCGCAGCGCCAAGTGTTAATGTGATTCCAATGGTAGTAGATGGACCAAGTGGATTCTTACAAGCTCTAGATTTGAAAGTCGTTACACCTTTACATTAAAAATTTTCAACAAAAAAATCCGTATTAACTGTTATAGGATAGTTCCAAAACAGTTAGTGCGGATTATTTTTAGTATCTATTGTTATTGTTGTTATTTCTTTGTTGATATCTCAATAGATCACGAATTTGTTGTAAGTATTCAGTTTGTGGGTCAGGAATTTCATCACCATTTTTATCAAACTTACTACGTGAACCATCACGACGCATTCTATTCATCATTTTAACAATTATGAAAACAACGAACATAATGATCAAGAAATTGATTATAGCATTGATGAAGTCACCGATTAGAAAATTTGCACCTAAAACTTGGAACTTCATATCTGACAAATCAATTTGCCCAATAATGAGACCGATTAGCGGATTTAAAATGTAGGTAGTTAACGCTGATACCAAACTGTTGAAAGCAGCACCAACGATAACACCGACGGCTAAGTCAACAACACTACCACGGGAAATAAACTCTTGGAATTCCTTAAACATTTTCGCCAAATCTCCTTCATTGATTTTACCTTTTTCAAAGTACAAGACTCACTCTACTATATTTTCAAAAAAATAAAAGAGGTGACATAAATATTTAGTGAAATTTTAATTGAGATTATTATTTTACTGGTGGAACGTTGTGAATATGACTTGAAGGTAATCCTAATTATTGATAAGTAATAAAAGATATTATCCGATTGGTAGCGAAAGCTCTGTACGTTTCGGCATTTTCGACTTTTGTGGAAAATGAAATTTTAAGCTAACCATAATAAGAATAACTAAATTTATTTGTTAATATATTGTGCATACTTTTTCTTGATATCTCTTAAATCGGTCAAAGCCAACTTGGTATCAACCTCGTCAGTCATTGTCTGTTTAGTGGTATCGTCCCAATTGTAGTATTTGGTCATATATTCGATAACTGGTGTTTTGATGGAACGCATGTGTTTCATGTTAAAAAGCATTTGGCTACTACGACGTAAGAGATAATCGATTGGATGTTCTACCATTTCGTGTTCTAGGCCGTACGTTAACATAGCCCAGTCGATTCTAGGTAGGCGAGCTTTAGTTTTGGTTTCTGGTAATAATTGATAAATAGCATCAACGTTAGAACCATAGCGTTGAACTAATTTTTCAGCTTCATCACGTGTCAGATTGTGGTTAGTGATTCCTTCATGAACAGCTTTATCGAAAAAGTCCATCCAGTGTTCTTCACCACCAACGTCGCCACCACCAAGTGTTAAATCTTTTGTCTGTGCCGGTTGAAATTCGTAATTAGTTTCGACTGATAATTGTTGAGCTACTCGGTCGACAATTTTTTCAGCCATTTTACGGTAACCAGTTAATTTTCCACCAGCAATCGATAATAAGTCGCTGTCGGATTGGAAAATCTCATCTTTACGAGATATTTCGGAAGGAGATTTACCTTCTTCCTGAATTAGTGGTCTGACACCGGACCAACCAGCCTCAACATCGTCAGGTGTTAGATATTGAGGTAAATCGAACATTTGATTTGCGGCGGCTAAGATGTAAGTCACATCAGTAGCTGTGATATTTGGTTCTTTCGGATCTTCAGTCCAAGTGGTATCGGTTGTTCCGATATAAGTTTTACCTTCACGAGGAATGGCAAACATCATACGATTATCGTGAAATGGCGTGTCAAAATAAATTGAATTAGAAATTGGAAATTTTTCTTGATCGATAACTAAGTGAACTCCCTTAGTCAGATGAAGATGTTTACCCTTGTTGGAATCGTCCATTTTTCGGATCTCATCAACCCAGGGACCACAAGCATTAACAACTTTTTTGGCGTGTATCTCACCGATTTCACCATTGATTTGATCTTCATAGGTAACGCCGCAAACACGTTTATCATCATTATAAAGTAGACCAGTAACTTTAACATAGTTAGCAATTTTAGCACCTAAGTCGTTGGCTTTTTTCAAGACTTCCAAAGTTAGACGAGCGTCATCAGTTCTGTATTCAACGTAAACACCAGCACCCTTAAGGTTTTCTGATTTTAAATAAGGCTCACGTTCCATAGTATCGCGAGGCTTTAACATATATTTACGTTCGGAGTACTTTACTTCAGCCAATCGATCGTAAACGTCTAATCCGATAGCAGTCGTAAACGGACCAAAAGTTCCACCTTCATAGAAAGGCAACATCATTTTCAATGGGGTAGTGATTTGAGGAGCATTGTTATAAACAATAGCTCGTTCACTACCGACTTCATGAACTTCCTTGATAGCTGCTTGTTTTAAGTATCTTAAGCCACCGTGAACTAATTTGGTGGAACGACTTGAGGTTCCAGAAGCAAAGTCGCGCATTTCAACTAAACCAGTTTGAATGTGTCGACTTTGAGCGTCTAAAGTAATACCACTACCAGTAATACCACCGCCGATAACAAGTAAGTCTAGTTGGTTGGTTTGCATATCTTGTAAATTCTTAGTTCTTATACTATTTGAAAATTCTTTCATGTTGCCCTCCAATCGATAGTTACTGATTATTGAATTCAAAATAATCATAATCTCACTGAATAAGAATTGCACGAGTGAAACATAAAATTAATACATTTATTTTAATTAAAATTTCAAAAATATGAAAGCATTAAAAATTAAATGATCGTATCGTTGTAAATGTGTTTTTGAAATTCATCATATTCATTACTAAAGATATCATCGGAATGTTCCATCAACATTGATTTAGGGAAGTAGAATCGTTCATCCCCAGAAATCTTACCTGTCAAGGCATTAACCAAACGACTGATAGTAGATAATTCAATTAATGAACCATCATTTTGCATAATTTCAATCTGAGTTCGACTCTTGTTAGAGTTAGGATTGTAAACATCGTAAGGCAAATCATAACTGGTGTTAGTAGCGGTGTAATACTTCTTTTGGAAACCGACACTTTCAACAATATCAGCTATTTCAGGCAATAAATGTTTAGTCTTTTTATCATATTTGGCTGATTTAAATGGTTTACGGGCTAGAAAACGGTAAGATAAATCCTTGAGGATTTCGTCAGGGTAGCTTTGCCAAAGTGTAAAGTAAGTATTGAGAATGCCATCATCCAAAAGTAAGTAATCGTCAATATTAACTTTGTTTTCGAAGAAAGGAATCAGAAGACTTGGCATTTCAAAACCATTCATGTGGTTATGTTCGTATAAGTCTTTGGCTCTTTGCAGCAATTTAGTTAAGACAACCTCCATACCACGAGAAACAGGATGGAAATAAACTTGTTGATACATTTGGAAACGACTCAAGACATAATCTTCAACCGCATGCATGCCATCATAGTCAAAAGCAATTCCATCTTTATAAGGGCGCATAACTCGTAAGATTCTCGTTAAATCGAACATTCCATATTTGGTACCCGTGAAGTAAGCATCACGTAGTAGATAATCCATACGGTCAGCGTCAATTTGACTAGAGATCATTTGTACAACTTGAGGATTAGGATAAGTATGAGAAATGACACTAGCGACTTTTTCAGGGAAATCATCGGAAACTTGCTTCAAAACATGATTGATCTCAGTTTCTGGTGATGTGATGATCTTTCTAGTCCACATTTCATGATCGGTATCGAAGATATGTTCAAAGGTGTGTGAATAAGGACCATGTCCGACGTCATGTAAAAGAGCAGCGCATAAAGCTACAATTCGTTCATTGTCATCCCAAAGTCCATCTCCAGGAGTTTTGGTAGAATAATTTCTTTGAAAATTATCACAGATTTGGCGAGTTATCTCATAGACACCAATACAATGGCCAAAACGAGAGTGTTCAGCTCCGTGAAAAGTAAATGAAGCTGTACCAAGTTGTTTAACTCGACGAAGTCTTTGAAATTCTTTTGTGTTGATTAAATCTAAAATAACTTTGTGTTGAACATGAATATAATTATGAATTGGATCGCGGAAAACTTTTTCGCGTGGTAACATTTCGATATGGTATGGCATTATTTTTCCCCCAATATTTGTTGATTACGTTTGATTAAATCTTTTAAAGTTGCATTATAGGCTTCTTGATATGGTAGAGAATTTTGAATGATGAAGAATTCCTCTTTATTAATAGTATATTGCTTAGCTATAATAGCTAAAATCTTTTGCTTAGCTTGGTTAATTGAGAGCTCGTGATCTAACAAAGTATCAAGATTTTCCATCGAGTGAATATCTATTTGTGGATAACCATCTTTAAGAGGATAATTACTAATCTCATAGAAATCTTTCATCAACTGACTACGGTCTTTTTGCTGCCCATTGACACTGATATAGGCCATAATGGCTACAGCATTTCCCGCTCTTCGTTGAGAGATACCAGCAAACTTTTTTTGATCAATGCTAAGGTCGTATGTTCCTGGACAATAGGATGTACTGATCTCACCAGTTTTAATTTTGGAAGAAAAACTTTTTTTGAGGACCGTGAACATTTTTTCGTAAGCATCATCGATCAATAAATTATCCTTGTCTGGTAAAAAGATGGAGAAGTTAAGAATACCAGCATCGGTAACTACACCGAGTCCACCTGAATTACGAAGGTAGAAAAGATAATCTTTTTCTGATAACATTTCTAAGCCGCCCTGTAAGTTATTGAGGCGTTTGTCTTGCATACCCAAAATAACAGTTGGTGGTGTAACCCAAAAATGGATTACGGGTTGATTATTTTCGGAAACAAATTTTAAAATAGCTCCAGTATCTGAAAAAGGAACAAGCAGATCTTTGCTAGAGCTTATTTTTTGGTCGTATAATATAATAGTATTGTTCACTTAATCACTTCTTTTAATTAATTAATATAATTTTATCATGTAGAGGCGGTAAGGATTGGAAAATAATAGTATTGATGTAAATGTGAATTTGAGTATTGAAACTTTACAATCAGGCAATCTGACGAAGACAAAGATTTCTGAATCAGGTAAGTTCACTCAAATGGGTAAGTCAATTTATCTAAGATTTAATGAAAGTCTAGAAAATGGTGCAAAGGCATCCATCTTAGTAAAGGTTGGCGGCAACGGTGAAATTCATATCAAACGTGTTGCCAAATCGACTAATTTGTCTTCACTTTTATATTTTACACATCAGAAGCATAATAATGGACAATTGGAAACAGAATATGGTGTTCTACCACTAGATACATTTACCAAAGATTCAAAAGTTGAAATCGTAAGTAAACCACTTTCAGGAAAAATAAACATTGATTATGATTTGATTTACGACAATAATGTAATAGGTAATTATAAGTTTAGATTGATTTTTGGCGTATAGGTAGATATGATTATAAGTAAGACGCTGCGAAAGGACGTGTACACGTTTGAAGTTTGATAAATTCAAGGATCAAAATAAAGACGAACTCTCATTGATTGAGGTTGCATACGAGATTCTTAACGAGAATAACAAGAAAGTTATGAACTTTTCTGATATCGTTAATGAAATACAAGACTACTTAGGCAAGTCGGATGAGGACATCAAGAGATCACTTCCACAATTTTACACAGATTTAAATAACGATGGTAGTTTTCTCTCATTAGGTGAGAATGTATGGGGCTTACGTAAGTGGTATCCATATGATTCAGTTGATGAGGAAGTAAATCATCCTGAGGATAACGGTACAGAAAATGCTCACAAGGCAGCTCAAAAGGTTAATGCCTTCTTGAGTGACGATGATGAAGATGACGATGTTGTCGATTATGAAGATGACAGTGATTTAGATGTTAATGATATGGACGATGACGATGATAGTGATGGTTCAGACAATGGTCCTGACTTATCTAAATTTACTAACTCAGATTTAACATCTGTTGATGATGACGACGATGACCCTCATGATGAAGGATTAGATGACGGTATCGAAGGTCAATTATCTGAATTTGACGCGGACGATGACGACGATGAAGACATCGATCTTGATGACGACGATGATGATGAAGATGACAACGACGACGACGATGACGAAAATTAAGTTTAACTTTTTGAATTAAAAGTTTGACGACTCGAACATATCACGGTATTATATAGTTCGGGCTCTATTAGATAGACAACTTTAAGTTCCCTGTTCATGCTGAATGGGGAACTTTTTTATTTTTGTGAGTTAAGAAATCCCTAGAATTAATATGTGGAGGAAGTTATGACTAAATACATTTTTATTACAGGTGGAGTCGTTTCATCATTAGGTAAGGGAATCGTTGCCGCATCCCTTGGTAGATTACTAAAAAATCGCGGACTTAAGGTAACAATGCAAAAATTTGATCCATACATTAATGTGGACCCAGGAACAATGAGTCCATATCAACACGGTGAAGTTTTTGTTACAAACGATGGTACAGAAACTGACCTCGATCTTGGACATTATGAAAGATTTATCGATAATGATTTGAACAAGTATTCAAATGTTACTACAGGTAAGATTTATTCAGAAGTTATTCGTCGCGAACGTCGTGGTGATTATAACGGTGCAACTGTTCAAGTTATTCCACATATTACAGATATGATCAAACAAAAAATTATGCGTGCTGCAACTACAACAGATTCAGACGTTATTATTACTGAAGTTGGTGGTACTGTTGGTGATATTGAATCACAACCATACCTAGAAGCATTGCGTCAAATGAAGGCCGAAGTTGGTTCAGAAAACGTTGTTTATATTCATACATCACTAGTACCTTACTTGAAGGCAGCTGGCGAAATGAAGACAAAGCCAACACAACACAGTGTTAAGGAATTACGTGGTATCGGTATTCAACCTAACATCTTGGTTGTCAGAACTGAACTTCCAATGCCACAAAGCATGAAAGATAAAATTGCGTCATTCTGTGATGTTGATCCTGAAGCAGTTATCGAATCACGTGATGCTAAGTCATTGTATGATGTTCCATTGAACCTACAAGCTCAAAACTTTGATGATATTGTATGTCGTTACTTGCACTTAGATACAAAACCAGCTGATATGACAGATTGGCATAAGTTGGTTGACCGTGTTAACAACTTGAAGCATAAGACAAAGATCACTCTAGTTGGTAAATATACAAAATTACAAGATGCTTACATTTCTGTTACTGAAGCACTTCGTTCTGCTGGATATGTTTATAATACAGAGATAGAGATCGAAAAGATTTCAGCTGACCTTATCAATGATGACAATGTAGCCGATTATCTTAAGGATTCTGATGGTATTCTAGTACCAGGTGGTTTTGGTAGTCGTGGCCTTGAAGGTATGATTGCTGCTATTAAGTATGCTCGTGAAAATGATGTTCCATATCTTGGACTATGTTTAGGTATGCAAATGGCAAGTATTGAATTTGCTAGAGATGTTGCTGGTATCAAAGATGCTACAACTGGTGAAGTTGATCCAGATGCAGCAAACAAGATCATCGATATCATGGCAGACAAGAAAGATGTTGAAGACCGTGGTGGTACATTACGTTTAGGTGCTTATCCATGTAAATTAAAACCAGGTTCAAAGACAGCAGCCGCATACGACAATCAATCAGTTATTCAAGAAAGACATCGTCACAGATATGAATTTAACAATGAATATCGTAAACAATTTGAAGATCTTGGATTAGTATTCTCAGGTGTTTCACCAGATAACCACTTGGTTGAAGTTATCGAAATTCCTGAAAATAAGTTCTTCATTGCTGCTCAATATCATCCAGAATTCTTGTCAAGACCTACTAAGCCAGAAGGCCTATTCAAAGGCTTTATCGGTGCAGCTTCAGGCCTTGAAGAAGACAACATGTAGTCTTCTCTTGAAGTAGTCAAATATAGTTAGGAAAAAGCTTATGCAAAAACTTGTAATCAACGGTGGAAAGAAATTATCAGGTGAAGTAACAATTGGCGGGGCTAAGAATAGTACTGTAGCCTTGATTCCAGCTGCTATTTTGTCTAATACACCTGTAGTGTTAGATTCAGTACCACAAATTAGAGATGTAAAAAATTTGCGTTCAATTTTAAAAGATATGAACGTTACTTCTGAAATGAATAATGATGTATTAAAAATTGATCCAACTAAAATCCAATTTGCTGAATTGCCTAGTGGAAAAGTTAGTAGTTTGCGAGCTTCATATTACTTTATGGGAGCAATGCTAGGCCGTTTTGGTAAAGCTGTTGTTGGTTTCCCAGGTGGGGATGACATTGGACCACGTCCAATTGATCAACACATTAAAGGATTTGAAGCACTAGGTGCACACGTTGAGAACAGACACGGGCAAATCATTATTACAGCTCCTGAAGAAGGCCTTAAAGGAGCAAAAATCTTTTTAGATATGGTTTCAGTTGGTGCAACAATTAATGTAATTCTGGCTGCTGTTAAAGCTAAAGGAACAACTATAATTGAAAATGCTGCTAAGGAACCTGAGATCATCGATCTAGCAACATTCTTGAACAATATGGGGGCAACTATTCGTGGTGTCGGTACTGAAACAATTCGTATCGAAGGTGTTGATACCTTATGTTCAAATAATGCTCATACTATTATTCCAGATCGTATTGAAGCAGGAACTTATCTTAGTTTAGCTGCAGCTAATGGTGGAGATATTTTGGTAAAGAATATCATCAGTGAACATTTAGATGCCTTTTTAGCTAAATTAGATGAGATGGGTGTGAATCTTGAAGTTGGCGAAGATAGTATCTATGTGAAACCATCTCCCAACTTAAAAGCTGTTAACATTAAAACAATGCCATATCCTGGTTTTGCTACAGATTTACAACAACCAATTACACCATTACTGATGAAAGCCAGTGGCGAAGCAATGATTGTTGATACCATCTATCCCAAACGAGTAAAGCATATTTCTCAATTGATTAAGATGGGTGCTAATATCACAAGTGAAAATGATTTGATTTTTGTTCATGGCGGAGCTCAATTAAAGGGTGCTAATGTGAGTGCCGATGAGATCAGAGCTGGAGCTTGCTTGATGATTGCTGGATTATTGGCTGATGGTCAAACAGTTATTAGCCATGCTGAAAACATTTTACGTGGTTATGATCAAGTTGTTTGGAAATTACATTGTTTAAATGCTGATGTTAAGCTGATTGGTGAAGATGATTTAGTTTAGTCTTGACTTTAGGATTATAAATTGTTAGATTAAGTGATAGTTTAATACAAGAGAGGAAGTGCGCCGTTGAGAAAATAAGCTAGAGTTCAAAATTATACAAGTATAGAAATATATGGTGTGTAGTTTTGCTCGGCTTAAATTCTCAACAGTGCTTCCCAAAAGTAAATTAGGGAACGCTGTTTAGCGTTCTCTTTTTTTGTCGAAAAAAATGAACAAACCAAGTCGATCTGACCCACACCTTAAGTGGGGTGTTGTTTTATGGGAACAATTCAAATAGAAAATGTCAGTTTTAAATATGATCAAATGGTGGATAATTTATTCAATGCTTTAAATCTAAAGATTGATGAGAGCTGGAAATTGGGTTTAATCGGACGTAATGGTCGTGGAAAAACAACTTTGATGAAAATGTTGTTAGGACAGTTACAGTATCAAGGCCAAATCATTTCCAATTTAAATTTTTATTATTATCCACAGACGGTTGTTGATAAAGATGTGCCAACCGTTGAAGTTGTTAAGAATTTAGCACATTTAGAGGATTACGATCTTTGGAAAATTGAAATTGAGTTAGAGAAATTGAAAGTTGATGTAGATGTTTTGCAACAGGAGTTTTCAACCTTGAGTCCAGGTGAACGAACCAAAGTATTGTTAGCAATCTTGTTTATTGATGAATCAGGATTTCAATTAATTGATGAACCAACCAATCATTTAGACATTGAGGGTAGAAAGATTGTTTCAGATTATCTCAAAAGTAAGAAGGGCTTTATTGTGATTAGTCATGATAAGAGCTTCTTAAATCCAGTAATTGATCATGTCATTTCAATTGATCGTAGTGATGTAGTGGTGTACAAAGGAAATTTTGATACCTGGCAAGAACAAAAAGAACGTCAAGATCAGTCGGAGTTAGCCGAAAAGGAGCAATTGAAGAAAGATATTAATCGTCTTCATGAAACAGCGGTTAAACGTGAGAACTGGTCCAGACAAACTGAATCACAAAAAAATAGAAAACATTACACAGAAAAAGTTCATTTGGATAAGGGCTTCATTGGTACCAAGGCGGCTAAGATGATGAAAAAAGCTAAAACAGCTGAACGTCGGGTCAACTCAGCTATTGATGAGAAGAAAACTTTGCTGAAAAATATTGAAATAGAAGCGCCTATCGAACTAAATTACGAAAAATTATCGCATCCTGACGTATTCGTACAGGTAGAAAATTTAAGATTACAACATGAAAATATTGTGACGCCAACAGTCGACTTCAAAGTTAAACGAGATCAAGTAGTGTCATTGATTGGACCTAACGGAATCGGCAAGACAACTATCTTTAAACAGATTCTAGGTTTGTCACAGCCTTTTGAACAGACTGGACAGATTCATGTTGCCAATAATTTAAAAATTTCTTACCTGCGTCAAGACAATGAACTACAAGGTACTATCAGACAATTGGCAGAACAAAAACAAATCGAACCAGAATTAACCTTTTCTAATTTACGTAAATTAGGTTTTGAACGCTATCTCTTTGAACAACCGATTGAACAGATGAGTCAAGGTCAACGTCGAAAGGTTGCACTGGCAGTGAGTTTGTCAGAAGAGGCTAACCTTTATTTCTGGGACGAACCGTTAAATTATTTAGACGTAATTACTCGTCAGCAAATTATTGAGGCAATAAAAAAACAACATCCAACGATGTTGTTAATCGATCATGATCAAGATTTAATTGATTCGGTTTCTAGTGCCAAGGTTTACTTACATTATTAGAATGGTATTGAATAATTGTGTAACTCATGATATTATTAGACACTGTTAGTAATTTAATCTATATTTCTGTAAAAGATTTATGGCAAAGGAGCGACATAGAATGAAACAAGGAATTCACCCAGATTACCATCAAGTTGTCTTTATGGACTCATCAACAGGTAAGAAATTCTTAGCTGGTTCAACTGTTGAATCAAAAGAAACAACTGATTACGAAGGTAACGAATATCCATTAATTCGTGTTGAAATCTCATCAGATTCACATCCTTTCTACACTGGTAAACAAAAGTTTGCTCAAGCAGATGGACGTATCGACCGTTTCAACAAGAAATATGGCTTGTCAAACAAGTAAAAAAAGTCATCCGAATGGATGGCTTATTTTTTTGCAAAGCTTTATATTTTGACTTTGCTTTTCTTTGATTTCAAGTGTGTGTAGACCCAAATGAAGTTGATCAAAGCTAAACCACTGGTACTGATAAAGACAGCGGAATAACTTAAAGCACTGGTAATATAAGAACCTAAGAGTGGTCCACAGACATTACCAACTGATTGGAATGACTGATTATATCCGAAGATTCTACCAGTGTATTTTGGATCGGTATATTTGGCCAGAATTGTCTGAACTTGAGGAACTAAGCAGGCATCAGAAACACCAACTAAGAATCTCAAAGCAGCCAACTGCCAAACGTTAGTGACAAAGGCTTGTGGAATATAAACCAAGATGGCGAAGATTAATCCACCAACTAAGATTTTTCCCGTTCCAATTTTGTCACCTAAAGCACCAAATCTAGGTGCAGCAATAATATTAGCAATACCAGGCATCGCTGCGACAACTCCAGCAACTAATGTGACCTGACTAGAATTGTGCATTAACTGTTTAACGTACAAACTAATGATCGGATTGATTGAGTTGTTAGAAGTCTGAATGATCATGGTTGTAACAAACATTGCCAAGATGAGATTAGGATTTTTCAACTTGTGGAAAATTTCTTTAGTTGATTCCTCTTCACCTTTGGGAATTGGTTTGAAATCTTCCTTGATGAAGACAGTAACCAAGATGAAAGCAATGAAAAGTAGAGAACCAGTTATCATAAAGGGAATTCGATAACCAAAATATTGTGCAATTACACCGCCGACCAGTGGTCCTAATAAAGTACCGGAGATAACACCGGTGTTTAAGGTACCCAAGGCTTTTCCACTTTCAGATCTAGGAGCTGTTGAAGCAATTAACGTATTGGAGTTACTAACGAATCCAGAAAAGACACCTTGAAGGAGTCTTAAAACAACTAATTGCCAAGGAGCAGTTACGAAGGCCTGTAGGAAAATAACAATCGCCATACCAAGTGAAGCTCGAATCAGCATTAGTTTTCGACCTCGACGGTCAGCAATCTTACCCCAAATAGGAGAAATGATTGCCATGACTAAAAACGTCGATGAAAAGGCAATACCATTCCAGATCACAAGTTGACTTTTTGTGAAATTACCTAACTGGTTAATGTATAATGGCATAAAAGGTGTAATCATACTAAAGCCAATACCTGATACAAAAGTACTAAACCATAAAACTATTAGATTCTTTTTCCAATAATTATTCGGTTCGGGAGTATCACTTGTACTAGATGTCATATACATCAAATCCTTTCTAAGTATCTTAGTATACTCTTTTTTTGTTTATATCTTATAAAATTATTTTTTCAAATTAAGGAAGTTTTTCTATGAAGATGAAGTTAAGGGAAGTTTACTCTGTATTAAAAATTGAAAGTGGCGAAGTTGAAGATGTTGAAATAACGGGTGTTTGTTTTGACAGTCGGAAAGCTAAAGCAGGTGACTTATTCTTTCCATTGCAAGGGGAACGCGATGGGCATGAGTTTATTAATAGTGCAATTAAGAATGGCATTAGTGCTACTATTTGGCAAAGTGATCATGATATTCCTAATAACGAAGTACCTTATGTTGTTGTAAAAAACGTTTCAGAGGCTTTTGAAACTTTAGCTAAATATTACTTGAAGAAAGTAAACCCTAAAGTTGTTGCTGTGACTGGTAGTAACGGTAAAACAACGACTAAGGATATGATTGCTAAGATCCTTAGTACAAGCAATAATGTTGCTAAAACACCGCAAAACTTTAATAATGAAATTGGTGTGCCCTATACAATTTTGAATATGCCAACTAATACTGAGGTTTTAGTTGTCGAAATGGGAATGGATCGTCCTGGTCAAATTGATCATTTGAGCGATATTGCTAACCCTGATATTTCCGTTATTACAATGATTGGTGAAGCGCACATTGAGTTTTTTGGTACTAGAGATAAAATTGCTGATGCAAAAATGGAAATCGTCGATCACCTTAATGAAGATGGAACCTTTGTTTACAATGGGGATGAACCACTGCTGCTAGAACGTGCTGAAAAAGTTAGTCAAAGACAAGCAACTTTTGGTAGTCATGACAACAATGATTTGTACGCAACGGAAATTAATCCGGGTAAGACGACAACTAGTTTTAAAACTAATTTGTGGCCTGAATTAGATTTTGAAATTCCAATGATGGGTGAATACAATGTCAATAATGCCTTGGCTGCAATGCTAGTAGGTAAAATGTCTCATATTAAACCGGAAGCTATGCAACAAGCATTGAAAGATTTATTTGTGACAGCTAATCGTACTGAGTGGATGAAGGCCGAAAATGGTGCTGATATTTTGAGCGATGTCTACAATTCTAATCCAACGGCTGCTATCGAAGTACTTAACAGTTTGAAGGACATTAAGACTACAGGTCGTAAATTGATTGTCTTAGGCGATATGCTAGAGTTAGGTCAGGCATCGGAGACACTCCACGAGTCCTTAGCAAGTCATATTAACAAGGAAGATTTTGCCAAAGTTTATCTTGTTGGCGATTATATGAAGTATTTACGCAATAAACTTAGTGCTAAATATGATACAAACGATCTTTTCTGGTTTGAAAAGGATCAGTTAGAAGAATTAACTACAAAATTAAAAGAAGAATTACAGCCCAATGACACGATTTTATTAAAGGGTAGCCATGGAATTCATTTAGAAAACGTTTTACATGAACTAATTTAGTCTTGTCAATTGAGATTGTTCATAAAACATGGTAGAGTAGGTAGATTGTTATTTTATCGTGTTTTAAAAAATGGAGGACATTTGTGAAATTTAAAGAATTAGATTTAGATCCCAGATTACTGAGCGCTATCAATGAAGCCGGTTTCGAAGAAACAACACCCATCCAAGCTCAAACTATTCCACTAGTTATGAGTGGGGCCGACGTAATTGGCCAAGCTCAAACTGGTACAGGAAAGACGGCAGCCTTTGGTTTACCAATTTTAAATGCCGTTGATACTCAATCAAGTAACATTCAAGCATTGATTATCTCTCCAACTAGAGAATTAGCTATTCAAACACAAGAAGAACTTTACCGCTTAGGTAGTGACAAGAAGGTTAAGGTTCAAAGTGTTTATGGTGGATCAGATATTAGAAGACAGATCCGTGCCTTGAAGAATCACCCTCAGATCGTGGTTGGTACTCCCGGAAGAATGCTTGACCACATCAACCGTCACACCTTGAAACTTGGCAACGTTAATACCGTTGTTCTTGATGAAGCTGATGAAATGTTAGATATGGGATTCGTTGAAGATATTGAAAGTATCCTTTCAAACGTACCAAACAAACATCAAACATTGTTATTCTCAGCTACAATGCCAAAACCTATCATGAAAATTGCTGATAAGTTTATGACAGATCCTCAAATCGTTAAGATCAAGTCAAAAGAATTGACTGCTGATAAGATTGATCAATACTTTGTTAAGGCTAAGGAATTTGAAAAATTTGACTTGATGACTCGTTTATTCGATGTTCAAGCACCAGAATTAGCTTTAATCTTTGGTCGTACAAAGCGTCGTGTTGACGAACTTACACGTGGTTTACAAGCTCGTGGTTACAATGCTGAAGGTATTCATGGTGACTTGTCACAGGATAAGAGAACTAGCGTTTTACGTAAGTTTAAAGCTGGTAAGTTAGACTTCTTAGTTGCAACTGATGTTGCTGCTCGTGGATTGGATATTTCTGGTGTATCACATGTTTATAACTATGATATTCCTCAAGATCCTGATAGTTATGTTCACCGTATTGGCCGTACAGGTCGTGCCGGACATTCTGGTGTTTCTGTAACATTCGTTACACCAAATGAAATGGGTTACTTACGTACAATCGAAAACTTAACTAAGAAACGTATGGAACCACTTGCTCAACCTACTGATAAAGAAGTTCTTAAAGGACAATTGGAATCAGTTAAGCAAGATATTAAAGATACTTTGGAACATGACAAACACTTGGATCGTTTCGATTCAGCTGTTCAAGAATTGTTAGCAGATTACTCTGCCGAAGATATTGCTCGTATCTTCTTAAGCGAATCAATCAAGGATGCTGAAAGTGTTCCTGTTAAGATTGCTCCTGAAAGACCACTTCCTTCACGTAAGGTAAGCCATAGTCGTTCAGGTCATGGTCGTCGTGGTAAGTTCAACGGACATCGTGGTGGTGGAGATCACCGTGGTGGCAGTGGTAACAGACGTCGTAATAGTGATCGTCGTGATGGACATCATGATGAAAAAGGTGGCAAGCGCCGCGAACATGACAACAAACGTAATGGTCGTAGCAAAAAGTCATTCAAGATTAGAACAAATCTATAATTAATGAATATATGAATTATAGTTATTGAAAATATAATTATAATGATTAAGCCAGGTAAATTATTTTACTTTGGCTTTTTTTTTACAGTAAAATAGACCTGCCAAGACGGTTGAAACTTGAAAAGTTATCTAAAAATGCTATGATTTAAGCTTAAATCAAACAAATTTTAATTTAATTGCTGATTGGAACTGCAAGAAATTGAAAACTGTGCTTTACTTCAATTGAAAACTTTTCAATTTATTATTAATTAAAAAAATAGATTGCGAGAAAAAAATATGATCAAAGGATTAGGTATAGATATTGCAGAAATTGACCGTGTACGAAAGATTTATGGTCGTCACCCTCGATTTTTAGAGAAAATTTTAAATGAAGATGAGATTGAAGTTTTTAATAACCTCAATACCGAGAAAGCTAAGATGACATACTTAACAGGAAGATTTTCTGTAAAAGAGGCTTTTACCAAAGCTATGGGTACTGGTCTTCGCGGAATTGGATTTCATGACTTAAGTGTTTTGAATCATGAATCTGGTCAACCCTACATTAAAACTGAAATTTTCAAGGGCAATATTCATGTATCAATATCAGATACAGATGAAATAGTAATAACCGAGGTTATTCTAGAGGAGGAGAAATAAAATGTTACCATCAATTCATCGTCCAGCCTATGTTGAAGTGGACTTGTCAAAGTTAAAGAGAAATTTACAAAATGAATTAGAGGCTGTTCCCGAAGGAACAAAAGTTTTTGCTGTTGTAAAAGCCAACGCTTATGGTCATGGTTTGGTTAAAGTCGCTCAATCTGAAATTGAATTTGGAGCATCTGGACTTTGTGTAGCTTCATTAGATGAAGGCCTAGAGATTCGAAATAGTGGCGTTACAGCGCCTATTTTAGTTTTGGGTATAGTTCCCGTGGAATATACTAAAGTAGCCGCACGTGCTGATATTTCGCTGACAGTCGGTAGTTTAGATTGGCTGAGGGTAGCTGTAGAATTGAGAGTTACTAATTTGAAAGTTCATATTGCTGTTGACAGTGGTATGGGTCGAATTGGATTCCAAGATAAGGCTAGTTTGATTGAAGCATGTAACTTTTTAAATGAACACAAAGAATCGTTTATTCCAGAAGGATTGTTCACACACTTCGCAACTGCCGATAGTCCTGATGAAAGTTACTTTGAAAAACAGGTTAAGAATTTCAAAGAAATGTCTAGTGATTTACCAACCAAATTTACTTATGTTCACTGTGCTAATTCTGCCACAGCTTTATGGCATAAAGATTTGGCCGTCAATGTAGTTAGATATGGGTTGGCTTTGTACGGCTTGAATCCATCAGGAACTGATATTACAAAATTACCATATGAGCTAGAACCTGCTTTAAGTTTGTATTCAGAACTCACATTTGTTAAAAAGATCAAAGCTGGACAAAGTGTTGGATACGGAGCTACTTACACTAGCAAGGAAGACGAGTGGATCGGTACAATTCCTCTTGGCTATGCAGATGGTTGGTTGAGAAGAATGCAAGGCTGTGATGTTTTGATCAATGGAGAACGTTGTCAAAGTGTTGGTCGTGTTTGTATGGATCAATTCATGGTTCGTCTACCTAAAGAATTACCGGTTGGTACAAAGGTCACTTTGATTGGTAAGGATGGCAATGAAGAAATTACTGCGACAGATGCAGCTAAGTATGCCGGCACAATCAGTTATGAAATTCTTTGCTGTTTAAGTGAAAGATTACCTCGAGTTTATAAATATTAATTTTGATTAAAAAGTTCTATTTAAGTTAGAATGCAAAAGTGTCTAAATTTTACTGTGTTAAATTATAAAATTTAAGTAATAAATAAAAACGGTCTCTATTAGATATTCTAAGTATCGTGAATATCTAATAGAGACCATTCTTTTAATTTTTTTCTGTGTTATTTAAAAAATTAAACGCAAATAATTGTTATATAAATAAAAATGGTAGTATCCTCTGGTTGAAATTTTAGAAAAGGGAAAGAAGTGTCAACCGTGATTAATGAGGAATGGTATAAGTTTATGCAAAATGGTGAGTATAAGAGGTATCAAATTCTTATCGATCTTAATAAACCCTTTATTGATAGATTTCAGAGAGATTTGATGGAGGAATATCAATTACAGTATTTTAAAAGTCACCCTGTTGATGAAGAATTGAACCGCTATCGGGTTGAACCGGTGTTTAAAATCAAAAGACTATAAAAAATCCGTTCTAGTTGACGTAGTTTAACTAGAACGGACTTTTAGGTTTTGTTTTGGAAATGGTTTTGTTTTAGAAATATTTTTTAGACAAGAACTATAGTGTGTTCTTATCTAGAATCTTACCAGACTTCAAATCATCAATTTCAGAAACTACAAAACTCTTCTTTTCAAGGCGTTTAATAATTTCCTTCAAAGTATCGATATCAGTGCCTGATGGTAAAGTAAATAGAGTTCTTCGTACAACTTCATTTGATTTAGCATCCAAGGTCATACAAGCAGCTACAGAGACATACTTAGCAAAAATTTTTGACATCTTCTCTAGGTCACCACGGTCGCCAGAAGAACTAACAGTCAAAACGTAACTACTAATATCAAGGTTCCAAGCATCTGATAACATGCTGAGAAGTCTTGCATGGGTTAAGATTCCATAAAATAAATTATTTTCATCCAGAACAGCAATGTAAGGCAAATCCTTAATGTTAAAGAATACTTTGAAGAAAGGTGAGTCTACGCTGATTGTTTTAGTAGCGTTCTTCATAAGTGTAGTTACAGGCAAGCTCATATCGCCACCACGAGACTTGTGACGGTAGATGTGCATCTTGTAAATGTTACCCCTAAATATTTGTCCGCTTTCATCCAAAATTGGCACACAACGGAAACCTGAGTCTTCTAGGACTTTTAATGCTTCTTCTAGTGTGACAGTTTCTTTAACTGTCGTAAGCTTGTCCTTTTTTAGTACAAGTGACTTAACTAACATATATATTCACATCCAATCTATCTATAATTGAATTAATAATACAGTAATTCAGAATAAAAAAAAAGCTGAAACAAATTTTTCATTTGTTTCAGTCTTTTTTATGCATGTATTAAGGATTATTGACGACCCTTGATACCTGTAGCTTCGAAGCCATCTTTAAGGATCTTTTCAAGTTCCTTAGCTGATTTCTTCATTTGTGCTGATTCTTCATCATTCAATGGAACTTCGATAATTTGTTTTAGACCTTTACGGTTAACGATAGCAGGTGAACCGATATAGATGTCTGAAACGCCATATTGACCAGTCATCATGTTTGATAATGGAAGAACAGTATTTTCGTCGCTTAGCAAAGCCTTGCAGATTCTTGCAAGAGCAGTACCGATACCGTAGAATGTAGCACCCTTAGTATTGATAATGTCGTAAGCTGCGTTAACAGTCTTCTTGTAAATCTTGTCAAGAGTATCTTTAGTGATTTCTGGGTGGCTTTCCATCCATTCGGCCATTGTAACGCCACCGATTGTTAGATGTGACCATGCAGCGAATTCTGAATCACCGTGTTCACCCATGATGTAACCATGAACTGAACGAGGGTCAAGATCTAATTCTTCACCAACGAATTTTTGTAATCTAGCAGTATCAAGTGATGTACCTGAACCAATTACACGTTCCTTAGGGAAGCCTGAAAGTTTCCAAGTAGCGTATGTCAAGATATCAACTGGGTTAGCAGCAACTACGAAGATACCATTGAATCCTGATTCAACAATAGGATCAACGATTGTCTTCAAGATGTTTAAGTTCTTGTTAACAAGGTCAAGTCTTGTTTCACCTGGTTTTTGTGGAGCGCCGGCTGTGATAACTACGATATCAGCATCCTTAGCATCTGAATATTCACCAGCGTGAATGTTCTTAGGGAATGAGAATGGAATTGCATCTGCAAGGTCCATTGCGTCACCCTTAATCTTGTCTTTAGCGATATCACAGATAACTAGTTCTTGAGCAATACCTTGAAGTGTCATTGCGTAGGCAAATGTTGAACCTACAGCACCGTCACCAACTAGAAGTACTTTTTGGTGGTTCTTTTCGTTTGTTGGAGTTGTCATTATAAAATATCATCCCTTCGAAAATAATATGTTCCTGACCCATTATACAAATAATTAAGGTAAATAAACAAGCCGATTGTGAAAAAAGTGAAAAAATAGTATTTTTGACATGATATAATGTAAGTTCGAAATGAGGTATATTAAATATGAAACTAATTGTTGGCTTAGGAAATCCAGGAAAGAAATACGATCGAACAAAGCATAATATGGGCTTTATGACCATCGATAGATTGATGGATGAATACGGTCAAACACAAATGAAAAAAGATTTTGAAGCTGAGTACTGTAAGTTCAAAGTCGACGGTGAAACAGTTTTTCTAGTTAAACCACTCACATTTATGAATGAATCTGGTCGTGCCGTTAATTTTTTAATGGGATATTACCAAATTAAATCTGAGGAAATGATGGTAATTCAAGATGACCTAGATATGCCTATTGGAAAAGTTAGATTACGGACAAAGGGTTCTGCTGGTGGTCACAATGGTATTAAGAGTATAATCTCAGCTGTGGGTACTAAAGATTTCAAACGAATTAAGATTGGTATACAACATCCTGATCGTCAAACAGTAGTTAACTGGGTGTTAACACCATTCAATAAGGATCAAGAACCAGTGGCTTTATCAGGTATCGATCAAGCAGTCGATATGGTTAAAGATTGGGTTGCAGGCAGTAGTATTGATCAATTAATGAATAAATATAATTAGAAGATTAAAAAGGGGGCAAAAATTGAATTTAATAAATTTCATTACAAATAAGTTGGACTTAGGGGAATTTATTAGTCAAGTTAAGCCTGAAACAAAGAATTTATTGACAGGTTTGACGGGATCAACAATTTCCCTTTTTGCATTGAATACTTTAAGACAATTAAATAAGAAGATTTTGATTGTTGAAAACACTAATTTTCATGCAAATAAGCTATATGACGACTTAAATTTATTGAACAGTGACGCTGTTCACATTTTTCCAGTTGAAGAATCAATCTCAACTGAAATAGCAACCAGTTCACCAGACGAACTGAGTCAACGATTAGATACCTTAAGCTTTTTGGCAGATGATAAACCTGGTATAGTAGTAACTTCAATTGCTGGGTTAGAGTATGAATTGTCAGCAAAAGAGCTCTTTAAGTCTGCCCAATTAAAAATTGAAGTAAATGAAGAATATGATTTAGAAGATTTGAATCAACAATTTGTTCAGATGGGATATGTAAAAGATAAGTTAGTTGCTAAACCAGGTGACTTTGCTATTCGTGGTGATATTGTCGATATTTATCCATTGAATGTTGATAACCCAGTACGAATCGATTTCTTTGGAAATCAAGTTGAAAAAATTAAGTACTTTGATACCGAAACACAACGAAGTATTGAAGAATTAAAAGAAATTCAGATTTTGCCAGCGCAAGATCGAATTGTCACCGATGATCAAGTTGAAACAGGCCTAACCAAGTTACAGAAGAGTTACGACCGTCAATTGAAATCGTCAGATGATAAAGATATTAAGGAAAATTTACAGACAAACTTCGGTCAAACAATTGAAGAATTATCGGAAGGGATTCGTCCAGAGAATATCGGTCGAATTGCTGATTATCTTTTTGAGCATCCCAAGAGTTTATTAGACTATTTAGACTCCAATGATGTCATCATTTTTAATGAATATAATCGTTTGATTGAACAGTCTAATGATAGTCAAGCTGAGAATCAATCTTGGTTGGCTAGTCAATTAGAGTTTGGTAAGGCTTTGCCAGAGCAGAAGATTCGTCAGAGTTTTGCCGATTTGATCAAAGATAACAAGTTGGCCCAAATTTATTTGTCAGCATTTCAACAGGGAATGGGACATATTCGTTTGAACCAATTGCAAAATGTACCAGTTCGAACAATGCAACAATTCTTCAGTCAAATGCCGTTGTTAAAATCGGAAGTTGAACGTTGGCAAAAGCAAAAATATACCGTACTTTTAACTATCAGTAATGAAAAACGGATTGCGGCAATCAATAATACATTGATCGATTTTGGAATTAAAGCGACCTTAACGACACCTGATAAAGTTGTTGAAGATCAGACACAAATTATGAATGCTACATTGAGTTCTGGTTTTGAAATGCCAGAACAAAAATTGGCCGTTATCACTGAAAAAGAACTCTTCAATAAACAACCAAAGAAGAGACGTCACCAAACTCTGGCTAATGCTGAAAGACTGAAGAGTTATAACGAATTAAAGCCAGGCGATTACGTCGTTCACGTTAATCATGGTATTGGTAAGTTTATTGGTATGCAGACGATGGAGGTCGACGGTAAACATCAAGATTATATTACGATTGAATATCGTGACGATGGTCGTCTATTCATTCCAGTTACGCAACTGGATATGGTTCAGAAGTACGTTTCAGCTGAAGGTAAATCGCCTAAGATCAATAAATTAGGTGGTAATGAGTGGCAAAAAACTAAACGTCGAGTTCAGTCTAATATTGAAGATATTGCTGATGACTTGATAGATCTCTACGCTAAACGTGAGGCAGAAAAGGGATTTGCTTTTCCAAAAGATGATTCGATGCAGAATGATTTTGATAATGCCTTTCCATATCCAGAAACACCTGATCAATTGAGATCTGTCGATGAAATTAAACGTGATATGGAAAAACCACATCCAATGGATCGACTTTTGGTTGGGGATGTTGGATTCGGTAAAACCGAAGTAGCGTTGAGAGCAGCCTTCAAAGCTGTTGAAGCAGGTAAACAAGTAGTCTTTTTAGTACCAACGACCTTGTTAGCACAACAACATTATGAAACTATGAAGGAACGCTTTGCGGGGTTCCCGGTGGAAATTGGAATGTTGTCACGTTTCCAAACTCGTAAGCAAAGTAAAGAGATTATTGAAAAATTAGAAGACGGATCGGTTGATATTGTTGTGGGAACACATCGTTTACTTTCGAAGGATGTTAAATTTCACGATATCGGATTGTTGATAATTGATGAGGAACAGCGTTTTGGCGTTAAGCATAAGGAAAAGATTAAACAGTTAAAGAGTAATGTCGATGTTCTAACTTTGACAGCAACACCAATTCCAAGAACTTTGAATATGTCAATGCTGGGTGTGCGTGATCTTTCTTTGATTGAAACGGCCCCTAGTAATCGTTATCCCGTTCAAACCTACGTTATGGAGCAGAATTATCAGGTAATTGCTGGTGCAATTAAACGTGAAATGGCTCGTGGTGGCCAAGTCTTTTACCTGCACAATCGAGTTGAAGATATGGATCAAGTAGCAGATCAATTGCAATCCTTAGTGCCAGATGCCCGAATTGCAACAGCACATGGTCGAATGAATGAGACTCAAATGGAAGGTGTTATTTCCGATTACTTGGCCGGTGATTATGATGTTTTAGTAACGACAACAATTATTGAAACTGGTGTTGATATGCCTAATACCAATACCTTAGTAGTAGAAAATGCTGATCGTTATGGTCTATCGCAGCTTTATCAAATTCGTGGTCGTGTTGGTAGATCGAATCGAGTAGCTTATGCTTACTTGATGTATCGTCCCAATAAGGTTTTGACTGAAGTCGGCGAACAACGTTTGGAAGCTATTAAGAACTTTACTGAATTAGGTTCTGGCTTTAAGATTGCGATGCGAGACTTGTCTATTCGTGGGGCTGGTAATCTATTGGGTAAGCAACAACATGGCTTTATCGATTCAGTTGGTTTTGACTTGTATACGCAGATGTTAAATGATGCGGTTGCCAAGAAACGTGGTCACACTAAGGCTGAGAAGACTAATTCAGAGATCAATTTGGCTTTGGAAGCCTACTTGCCAGAGGATTATATTAGTGATCAACGTCAAAAGGTTGAACTTTACAAACGAATTCGTCAGATTGATTCTTTGGAAAATTACCAAGAGGTTAAATCAGAATTGTTGGATCGCTTTGGCGATTATCCACAGGAAGTTGCTAATCTGTTGGACGTTAGTTTATTGAAGAATTCATTTGATGAAGCTTTAGTTAACAGTGTGGTTATGCGAAATAAGAAGATTACAATTAAATTTTCACAAAAAGCTGGCGATTACTTAACTGGAGATTTAGTCTTTAAGTTCCTAGCTAATACGACAATGAAGGCTAAGGTAAACAATAAAAATGGTGGATTCATGATTACCTTGGATTCAGCAAGTGTTAAAAAGGATGAATGGTTCGATCAATTGAAGGTGTTCGCAGAAAAAATGGCTGACGGCTTTGATAATTTGAAGAAAGAAAAAATAAAAAATTAATATGCAAAAAGAAGTGTCGAGGGCGATTAAGGGGACTTGGATATTAACGATTGCTTCATTGTTCTCAGAACTTTTGAGTGCAATTTATCGGATTCCACTGCAAAACATCGTAGGTGATCGGGGATACTTCATCTACCAACAGGTTTATCCAATTTATGGAATATTCTCTGTACTGGCTTTGTCAGGCTTACCAGTCGTGCTATCGAAGGCATTTGCACAGCAAAAAAACAATGCTGCTAAGAATAATTTATTAAAGAGAACTTTTATGCTCTTAATAATTGCTAGTTGTGTGGTTACAATTCTGTTGTGGATGTCTTCCAGATACTTAGCTTTTTTAATGGGCGATCCTAGACTTTATTTAGAAGTCCGAGCGGTTTCTTTAACTTTCTTATTGATACCTTTTGAGACCAGTTTGAGAGGTTATTTTCAGAGTGATCTGTTGATGACACCCAGTGCTATCTCACAAGTTTCGGAACAATTTTTAAGAATTGTGATTATCATTGGTAGTGCCTTGTTGTTTGGTCACGGAGTGATTGACGTTTATCGTATGGGAACATTGGCTAATGCTGGTGCTTTTATTGGTGGATTACTAGCAGTTGGGCTTTTAATTGTTACCTTTGTAAGAAATAAGAATAACTTTTTGGCGGCTGATCAAGATGATGGCACAATTAAGTTAGAGCATGGTTTAGCTTTAGAGATCGTCTTGATTGTTGTATTTACTGGAATTACCATTTTTTATCAATTTATCGATTCTTTTTCAATGATTCGATTATTGATGCATTCGGGTATTTCGTTAGATCAAGCTGAAATTCAAAAAGGAGTTTTTGATCGAGGCCAACCATTGTTACAGTTGGGTATTGTGATTTCACTTTCGTTTGTTTCAACAATAATGCCACAATTAAGAGAAACTAATCGATTAGAACAGAATAAAAAGACCATTTCTAAAATGGTACGAGTCTGTTTATGGTTATCGGGTGCTGAAACGGCAGGATTAATTGCTTTAATGCCACAAATCAACACGATGCTGTTTACTAATACCAATGGTTCAAGAACTTTGAGCATTTATATGTTTTCAATTATTATTGTTTCCTTTATTAATTTATTAATTGCGGTAACAAGTGGTGATGATGAAAAAAATCTGCACAAACTTGTATTGTTTGGAATGTCTTTGATAGCCAAAGTAGCCTTAAATATTATTCTTGTGCCAAAATTTGGAATTGCTGGAGCTGCTTTAGCAACTGTACTCAGCGAATGCGTAATTTTATTTGGAATCATGACTATATATGGTTTCAATCGAAGTTTCTTATCACTTGATAAGGGCTTTATCAAGGCTTTAATTAAAGCAGGTTTAGTGATGGCAATCATTGTTAAATTAGCAGTTGTGATCCTGTCATCTGGCTTAGTTATGACTAGATCAAAAAGTATTTTGTTGAACGTTATAACGATACCAATCGGCGCATTTGTGTACTTAAAGTTAACCAAGCGTTGGCATATATTGACTAAGGAAGAATGGGAAATCTTACCCATGGGAAAATATATTATAAGATTTATGAAAATAGAGGATAAAAAATGAGATTAGACAAGTATTTAAAAGTTACCAGAATTATTAAGAGAAGAACTGTAGCAAAGGAATTCACTGATAATGGTCGTGCAAGTATTAACGGTCGTGTAGCCAAATCGTCTAGTGATGTATCAATTGGTGATGTGATCGAATTGCATTTTGGTGAAAAAACAATGAAGGTAAAGGTCCTTAATATTAAGGAAACTACCAAAAAGAATGAATCAGAAGATATGTACGAAGAGATTTAGTAAAAATTAGAATTAGATTAAAATTGGCAATTTTATTGTTCAAATAATTGCTTAAACTTGTTATACTCAAGATAATCATTTCTAGGGGAGTAGTGGTATGGAAGTACATAAATTAAATTCCAATGTTTCTGTATTGAAACCTAAACAGTCGCAAATGCCTCCAAAGCCAGGCCCTCATAATTATGCCAAAAAGGTACATCGTCGGCGTATGGCAGTGATTGGTATTGTTTTTGCAATTATTTTGGTTGTATTTGGTGTTCAAATTTTTAACGCACATCGGACTTATGCCAATACAATGGGACAAATTGAAGTTAGTAAGACGAAGTTAAGTAAGCAAAAAGCGATCCAAAGCGATTTGAAACTTGAAGTTGCACAACTTCATGATACGAATTATTTGGAAAAATATATTCGGGAAAAATATATGTACAGTAAACCGGGTGAACAAATTTATAATTTGCCTGGTGATGTTAAGACCACTACGATTCAAAAATAGGGAAAGGAATTATTTTTAATTAGATGACAGTCGAAGTAGGAACTAAAACAGAAGGTAAAGTTACTGGAATTACAAACTTTGGGGCGTTCGTTGACCTTGGAGAAGGACAAAGCGGAATGGTACATATCAGTGAAGTTGCTGATGGTTACGTTAAAGATATTCACGATGTTTTGAGTGTCGGTGATACCGTAAGGGTTTTAGTTCTTAATGAAAAAGATCATAAGATTGCACTTTCAATCAAACAGGCTTCTGACAAGCCTAAGGCAAAGTATCATGCACATCATTCTCATGAACGTAATGAACATAAATCACGTCCACATAAACCTGAAAGTTTTGATGATATGATGTCAGGCTTTATGAAGGAAAGTGAAGAACGTTTAAGTACTATTAAAAAGAACACAGAAGGAAAACGTGGTGGTCGTGGGGGCCGCCGCAGCTAATAAATATTAGGTTGAGACATTGTCTCAACCTTTTTAGTTTCAGGGATTTGGAGAAAAAATGGAGTTAGATAATAGAATAATAAATACTGTTAAGAGTGTTTTGAAGAAGTACCACACTAAAAGAATTTTAGTAGCTGTTTCTGGTGGTGTTGACTCAATGGTTCTGTTGAATGTGATTGGTGAGATTCTACCTAAGGAATCTTTTGGTGTTGTTAATGTTGATCATGATCTACGTCCGGAAAGTGCTAAAGAAGTTGAATTTGTTCAAAATTTTTGTGTAGATAACGGATATCAATTTTTTACGACTAAATGGTTGAATAAGCCACAAGACGATATTGGAATGGAAGCAGCTGCTCGGTCTTTTAGATACGACTTTTTCAAAAAAATTATGCAGGATAATGATTTTGATACGTTACTGACAGCACACCATGCCAACGATTTGGCTGAAAATATTTTAATGAAATTGATCCGTTCAGGTAATGCCTACGAAGTTGTTAGTTTGAAGGAACAACGTCCGTTTGCCGGTGGTCAAATTGTGCGACCATTATTAAAATTTGCTAAATCAGATATCACAGTTTTTGCGGATATCCATGATATTCATCATGTTCAAGACGAAACTAATTTTGATAATATAACTATGCGTAATCGTTTGCGTAATAATATTTTTCCAAAGTTACAAAAGGAGAACGGTCAATTACTTGCACATTTTGCTTTCTTTGAACAACAAATTATGGCATTGCTGGATTTAGCTCAAAGGGAGTTCGCTCGAATTGAAGATTCAATGAAGTTAGTGAGGACACCTGAAAAAATAACGGGGTTGATAGAACCGGTCAAAATTTTAAATTCGGAACAACAGACACTGTTTTGGGGTAGTTTTTTTACCAAAAATAGTTTGGGCATTTCAATTAGTAATCGTCAAATTGAACAGATCATTGAAATTATTTTGGGTGATCATGCCAATGCTTCAATTGATTTGGCAGATTCATGGCGGTTTATTAAAAGCTATGATCATTTCTTGATCCAACGAGTACAAGATCAGAATTTACAAGTAGCTTCTATTGAGATAGGTCAAACTCAGGTAATTAATCATAGAAAATTCAGCCTTTTAGAAAACGAGCAAGATTTTACACTAACCGTGGAGAATACTCCGCATGAAATAAGCTTACGGACTCGCAGAGATGGCGATAAATTACTCTTGTCAAATGGTCAACATCAAAAGTTGAGTAAGAGATTTATAAATGAAAAGATACCTGAATATGAACGTGATAATTATTTAATTTTATTATTTGATAATCAGATAGTATGGGTTGAAAAAATTTATAATATGAGTGATTATTTAAAAAAAGGCAATAAGCATTACAAAATAAAACTTGATTGAGGTAAAAACATGAATTCAGATATTAAAGAGGTATTAGTCTCGGAAGAAGAGATTAATGAAACTATTCAACGTTTGGGTAAACAGTTAACGAAAGAATATCAAGGAAAGAATCCTTTGTTTGTTTGTATTTTACGTGGAGCCGCTATGTTCATGATGGACCTCGTTAAGAGTTTAGATTTTAAAATGGAATACGACTTTATGGATGTTTCTAGTTATGGTGGTGAAAATACCGTTACAACTGGGGATGTTCGTATCATTAAAGATTTAGATACATCTGTACGTGATCGCGATGTGGTAATAGTTGAGGATATTATCGATACTGGATACACATTAGATCGTTTAGTAGAACTATTTGAATCACGTCATGCTAAATCAATTAAATTGGTTTCATTCTTGGATAAACCGGCTCGTAGAATCAAGCATGTTAAGGTTGATTATATCGGAGTAGAGATTCCTGATGAGTTTGTAGTTGGTTATGGAATGGATTATGATGAACATTATCGTAATTTACCTTATGTTGGTGTATTAAAACCAGAGGTATATAGTACAAAATAATTAAGATAGAGTTACAATTATTATTGTGTTACTGTTCACCAATGTTACAATATGTAACGTCTAAGTAATTTAGGAGGAAATGTATGAAAAATAATCGAAATAGGTTAATCAATAATAGCCTGTTTTACATCTTGCTCTTTGTTGTTTTGGTTCTGGCAGCAAGTTGGTTTGCTGGTGGTCAATCCTCAGATCAATCTAAAACACTAAGCCAAGACCAATTCATCACACAATTGAAGCAAGGCAAAGTGAAGAGTTTCAAACTAGAGCCTATCGGAGGAGCTTATCAAGTAACTGGTGAATACAAGAAAGCTCAAAAGGCTAATACAACACGTTCCGTGTCACTATTCAGTCGTGCTCAATCTAGTGGTTCTAGTGAAGTAACTTCATTTAGTTCAACTGTTTTGCCTAACAATGATACGTTAAAGAGAATTAATAACGCCGCTATGGCGAAGGGAGTTAAGACTACTGCTGCTCCTAAGTCACAATCCGGTCAATGGATCTCCTTGATATTGACGGTCGTTGTTCCATTTGCATTGTTCTTCTTTGTAATCTTTGCAATGATGGGTCGTGGAGGCCAAGGTGGTGGCGCAAACCGTGTCATGAACTTTGGTAAATCCAAGGTCAAACCAGAGGATCCTAAGAAAAATAAAGTTAGATTCTCTGACGTTGCTGGTGCTGAAGAAGAAAAACAAGAACTTGTTGAAGTTGTTGAATTCTTAAAAGATCCAAGGAAGTTTGTTTCTTTGGGTGCCAGAATACCGGCAGGTGTTTTGCTAGAGGGTCCTCCCGGGACTGGTAAAACTTTACTAGCTAAGGCTGTTGCTGGTGAAGCTAAAGTTCCTTTCTATTCAATTTCTGGTTCAGATTTCGTTGAAATGTTTGTTGGTGTCGGTGCTTCACGTGTTCGTGATTTGTTCGAGAATGCTAAAAAAGATGCCCCATCAATTATCTTTATTGATGAAATTGATGCCGTTGGTCGTCAACGTGGTTCAGGTACCGGTGGCGGTAACGACGAACGTGAACAAACACTTAATCAATTATTGATTGAGATGGATGGATTTACTGGTAATGAAGGTGTTATCGTTATGGCCGCTACTAACCGTTCCGATGTCCTTGATCCAGCGTTGTTACGTCCCGGTCGTTTTGACCGTAAGATTTTGGTTGGTCGCCCTGATGTTAAGGGTCGTGAGGCCATTCTTAAAGTTCATGCTAGAAATAAACCATTTACAGATGATGTTGATTTGAAAGCTATTGCACAACAAACACCAGGTTTTGCTGGTGCTGATCTAGAAAACTTACTTAACGAAGCTGCCTTAGTTGCTGCTCGTCGTGGCAAGCAAAAGATTGATCCAAGTGATCTTGATGAAGCTGAAGATCGTGTTATTGCTGGTCCAGCTAAGAGAAATCATGTTGTTCCTGAACAAGAACGTCACACTGTGGCCTACCATGAAGCAGGACATGCTTTGATTGGTTTGGTTTTGAGTGATTCTCGTGTTGTTAGAAAGGTTACTATCGTTCCTCGTGGACGTGCCGGCGGTTACGCTATCATGTTACCTAAGGATGATCAAAACCTTGCTACTAAGAAGGAATTAAACGAACAAATTACTGGTTTACTTGGTGGACGTACTGCCGAAGAAATCATTGTCGGTCAACCTTCATCAGGTGCTTCAAATGACTTTGAACAAGCAACACAAATTGCTCGTACAATGGTTACTGAATACGGTATGACAGATCGTTTAGGTACGGTTCAACTTGAAAAGAATGGTCAACCATTTAGTGGTGGTAATTATCGTCAATTACCTTCTTATTCAGAAGATACTGCTAAAGCAATTGATCAAGAAGTTAAACGTATTATTGATGAAGATCACGAACGTGCTAGAGAAATTCTTGAAACACATCGTGAACAACATAAGATTATTGCCGAAGCTCTATTGAAGTATGAAACACTTGATGAAAAGGAAATCTTGAGCTTGTATAACACAGGTAAAATGCCTGCTAATGATGCTAACCAAGAATTCCCAAGTGAAAGTGCTGCTACCTTTGAAGAATCAAAGAAGGCTGTTGAAGCTAAGGATGCTGAAAAGCAAAAAACTGAGGGTTCAACTACTGAAACAGATAAGTCAGATGACAATATTGATGAAGCTGTTTATCCTTCAGAAAAAGACGAAACTAAGTCAGATGATACGAATAATTCTACTGGAACTACACCATCATCTACTGAAACTAAGTCTGATAATGATAATGATTCAACAGATTCTACTGCCAATAGTGACAAAGATAATAACAATAATGATAATCAATAAAAAAGAGCGACTCGTATGAGTCGCTTTTTTGAACGGAGAAAATTATGACTGATACTTTAACTAAATCAGTTTCTAAAGACGGAAAGTTTAGGGTTTATGTTGTTAACGCCACCCAAACTATTCAGGAAGCACAAAAAAGACATGACACTTGGAGAAATTCCAGTGCTGCATTGGGTAGAACAATGATTGGTTCTATTTTAGTCGCTACTTCAACTCTTAAAGAAGATGAAGTTCTAACAACTAGAATTCAAGGCGGTGGCCCAGTTGGAGCTATTGTGGTTGATGCTGATGCTCAGGGAAATACCAAAGGTTATATTACTAATCCACACGTAAGTCTAAAGGCTCGTGAAGATGGTCATATTGATGTTCAAGCTGCAGTCGGTAATAAAGGAACTTTGAGTATTACCAAAGATCTACATATGAAGAAGCCATTCACTGGTGAAGTGCCATTGGTTTCTGGTGAAATCGGTATGGATTTTGCTTATTATATGGCTAAATCAGAACAAATTCCTTCAGCTATTGGTGTTTCAGTATTTGTGGAACCCAATGAAAAAGTTGGTGCTGCAGGTGGTTTCTTAGTTCAAACTCTGCCAGGAGCTACTGACACAGATATTTCTAAAATTGAAGCAAATTTGAAGGTTGTTCCTAATTTATCAACTTTGCTCAATGAAGGCCTAAGTAATAATGAAATCTTAGATAAAATTATGAATGGTGTTGAGATGAAGGTCTTGGATGAAATGCCTGTTCAATTCCAATGTGACTGTTCTAAAGAACGTTTCTCTAAATCACTAGCTACTTTATCTACTGCCAATCTACAAGCTATGGTTGATGAAGATCACGGTGCTGAGGCAGTCTGCAAATTCTGCGGTAATAAGTATCAATTTAGCGAAGCCGAATTGAAGAAAATTATTGCGACTAAAGATTAATCATGTTTGCCATATGAATAGAAAATTTGTTATTATTGCAAGTTGTAGTTAATAATTTGAGGTAAAAAGTATGGAATGGAAAATAGGCAATGTAACGATTCCTAACCAAATTGTGGTTGCTCCAATGGCTGGAATAACCAATTCAGCTTTTCGAGTTACAGCAAGGGAATTTGGAGCCGGTCTAACTGTTTGTGAAATGATCAGTGATCAAGGCATTAAATATCGAAATGAAAAGACACTGGGTATGATGTTCGTTGATCCTAAAGAACATCCTGTCAGTATTCAGATTTTCGGTGGTAGTGTTGATTCATTAGTTCAAGCAGCTAAATTTGTTGACGATAATACTAGTGCTGATATTATCGATATCAACATGGGGTGCCCAGTTAAAAAGGTTACCAAGACAGGTGCAGGTTCTTGTTGGTTAAGAGATCCAGATCATCTTTATGAGGCTGTGAAGGCTGTTAGTTCAGCTATCAGTAAACCTCTAACGGTGAAGATGAGAACTGGTTGGGATGACGATCATATTTTAGCAGTTGAAAATGCTCTAGCAGCACAAGAGGGCGGAGCTTCCGCAATTGCTATGCATGGTCGTACAAAATCTCAGATGTACATGGGACATGCCAATTGGGATATCTTACATGAAGTGGCACAAAGTGTTTCCATTCCATTTATGGGTAATGGTGATATCAAGACTCCTCAAGATGCTAAGACAATGATCGAAGAAGTGGGTGCGGATGCTGCCATGGTAGGTCGAGCCGTACTTGGTAATTTATGGAGATTAAATGCGATGAACCATTATCTAGAAACTGGAGAATTATTGCCAGAACCAAGCGTTCCAGAAAAAATTAATATAGCTAAACTTCAACTCCAACGTCTGGTAGACTTAAAAGGTGAGCATGTTGGTGTTCCAGAATTTCGTCAACAGGCAGCATATTATCTAAAGGGGATTCCCCATGCAGTAAGAACACGTGCTAAAGTAGTGGAAGAAGATTCCATGCAGGAAGTGTTCGATACATTAGATCAATTTGTTGAAAGTTACGAGAAGAGAGAAGCGAGATCTTCAAGAATTTCGTAGACAGGGGGAAAAATTTTGAGTAACGAAAATAAGAAAAAGCAACCAACGAAAGAAGAAATAAAAAAGAGTAGAGTCATGAATGATCAACTAAGGGTCAGACGTGAAAAACTACAAGAACTTTATGATGAAGGTGTTGATCCATTCGGTTCAAGATTTGAAAGAACTGCATTGGCTCAAGAGATTCATGACAAGTATGGTGATGAAGATAAGGAAGTTCTTGAAGAACAGGACTTACCAGTTGTTATTGCCGGTCGTATGATGTCAAAACGTGGTAAAGGTAAAGTTGGTTTTGCTGATATCCGTGATAGAAGTGGCAGAATTCAAATTTATGTTCGTAAAGATGTCGTTGGTGAAGAGAACTACCATATCTTCAAACGTGCCGATATTGGTGATCATTTAGGTATTCATGGTGAAATCATGAAAACGGACATGGGTGAATTGACTGTTAAAGCTACTCACGTAACAATGTTATCTAAGTCATTACGTCCATTACCTGATAAGTTCCATGGTTTGACAAATGTTGAACAAATTTATCGTCAAAGATATTTGGATCTAATTGCTAACCAAGATAGTTTTGAACGTTTCAAGAAACGCACTAAGATTATTTCAGCTGTTCGTGAATACTTAGATGGTGAAGGCTTCATGTCAGTTGAAACTCCTGTCCTAAATACACAAGCCGGTGGTGCTAGTGCTAGACCATTCATCACACATCACAATGCTTTGGATATGCAAATGTATCTCCGTATTGCTCTTGAATTGCCACTTAAGAGATTAATTGTTGGTGGCTTCGAACGAGTTTATGAAATCGGACGTGCTTTCCGTAATGAAGGTTTGGATACACAACACAACCCTGAATATACTTCACTAGAAACATATGCTGCATATTGGGATATGACAGATGTCATGAAAGAAGTCGAAGGACTCTTTAGACATGCTGCTCAAAAAGCTAATGGTACACAACAAGTTACTTATCAAGGTGAAGAAATCGATTTGAGCAAACCATTCAAGCGTATCAAGATGGTTGATGCAATCAAAGAACAAACAGGAATTGATTTCAGCCAAGATATGGATCTTGAACAAGCTCGTAAATTAGCTGATGAAAAAGGTGTTAAGTACGAAGACTTCTGGGGCGTTGGTCATATCATTGCTGAATTCTTTGAAGAATTCGTTGAAGACACTTTAAAGGAACCTACATTCGTTTACGAATATCCTTTGGAAGTTTCACCACTTGCTAAGAAGAGCAAAGAAAATCCTAACTTCACAGACCGTTTCGAAGTTTACATCTTAGGTCATGAATTCGGTAATGCCTTTACTGAACTAAATGATCCTATTGATCAAAAAGAACGTTTTGAAGCACAAGCTGCCGAACGTGAAAAGGGTAATGATGAAGCCGAACATATTGATAACGACTTCGTTGAAGCTATGGAATATGGTATGCCACCAACAGGTGGGCTAGGAATCGGTATCGATAGACTAGTAATGTTGCTAACAGATGCACCATCAATTCGTGATGTTATCTTGTTCCCAACAATGAGACCAGAAGACAATAGCGAAGAATAGAGAGCAAAGCAGGTCTGGGAATTTCTGAGAATTTGCCTAAGTATTGGAAGAAATTGGCCCGCGTAGCTCGGTTCTACTATTAAACATAGAAGAATTAGAATATCTATTAATTAAAAATACCAGTGTAACAACTTCGAAAGGGGTTGCCACATTGGTATTTTTTATTGATATTATTGTTTATAAAGAAACGACATATTTTGACATCTCCGATATATAAAATAAACATAAGTAAGAAATATGTTTTAAAGAAGACGAGATTCTGCTACTTATTAAAATATTAGTTTCTAGTCGTCCACTGAATAAAAGGGAACTATCTCATTTGACAGAAAAAAGTTGAATTTGAATATACCGATCATGAACGGCTGAAAAAAGCTGAAATTAAACACGGATATATTGGGTTATATCAAGGATAAATTTTCAAACTGTCGCGTAATTAAACGATTTGATAAGCCTAATAATTTTTTTTAAAAGTTTTCGTTGACAATTTTTGTGGTCAATAGGTATAATAATATAGTTGTTTCGAACGAGGAACACTATGGAGGATTAGCTCAGCTGGGAGAGCATCTGCCTTACAAGCAGGAGGTCACAGGTTCGAACCCTGTATCCTCCATTAAGCAAAGTGCTTAGTGGAAATCATTTAGTTTTTTGCGGGTGTGGCGGAATTGGCAGACGCGCTAGATTTAGGTTCTAGTGTCCAGTGGACATGAAGGTTCAAGTCCTTTCACCCGTATTAATAATTGGCCTTGCAAAAGGATCGGTTATTGTGTATTATGTTAGATGTCGTTTGGCATAATGCCGACTTAGCTCAGTTGGCAGAGCATCTGTCTTGTAAACAGGGGGTCGGAGGTTCGAATCCTCTAGTCGGCATAGTCATAATGCGGAAGTAGTTCAGTGGTAGAACATCACCTTGCCATGGTGGGGGTCGCGGGTTCGAATCCCGTCTTCCGCTTAGAGAGGTTTCGGGAAATAGCTCAGCTTGGTAGAGCGTCACGTTCGGGGCGTGAAGGCCGCAAGTTCGAATCTTGTTTTCCCGATTCCATGATAAGTTTAAAAGGGTAATTAATTCTGAAAATGAATTGATTACCTTTTTTCGTTCTCTAAAGATTTTTTTGAAGTCAGGAATCAATTATAAATCTCGTGAATGTGTTAGGATTCTATTGGAGGCAAAATCTGAAGAATCATTAACTTTTTTATATTTTGCAAGATGAAATAATTGCTTTTTTTTGAAACATAATTATACTTTCTAAACAGACACTTAAAAAGTAGAGGTAACATTAATGGACAAAGTATTTACCGAAAGCGCCAAGAATGCACTAGTTTTAGCTCAAGAACAAGCCAAGACATTTCATCATAATGCTGTTGGTACAGAACATATTCTACTTGGGTTAGTAATGGAAAATGATGGTATTGCCGGTATTACTTTGAGAGATCTAGCTGTAAGTGATCGAGATGTTGAAGAGGAGATTGAACATCTGACAGGTTATGGGGATGTCTCATCTAATACTGCTAAAGGAATTTATTTACCATACTCTCCTAAAGGACAAATGATTTTAAGCAATGCGGAAGAAGATTCCAACTTATATAAAGCTAACCGTATTGGTACAGAACATATTTTATTGGCAATTCTTGATGACGCCGATAACTTGGCTAACCGTATTTTGGTTAATTTGGGATTGAGCTTAGCTAAGACTAAGTCTTTGCTATTAAGCAAAATGGGTATGTCAAACAAGGCTGCACGTCGTGGTTTTGCTGCAAATTTAAATAAACAAAAGAATCAACAATCGCAAGGTGGAACTCCAACGTTGGATTCCTTAGCTCGTGATTTGACAAAATTAGCTCGTGATAATCAAATTGACCCTGTTATTGGTCGTAAAAAAGAAGTTGACCGAACTATTCAAATCTTGAGTCGTCGTACTAAGAACAATCCTGTTCTAGTCGGTGAGCCCGGTGTTGGTAAAACTGCAATTGCTGAAGGTTTAGCTATTGCTATTATAAAAAAAGAAGTTCCATTAGATATGCAAAACAAACGTATCATGATGTTAGATATGGGTTCATTAGTAGCTGGTACTAAATATCGTGGTGAGTTTGAAGATCGTTTAAAGAAAATTATCAAAGAAATTTATGAAGATAAACACGTCATTCTCTTTATTGATGAATTGCACACATTAATCGGAGCTGGTGGTGCTGAAGGTGCAATTGATGCATCTAATATTTTGAAACCTGCCTTAGCTCGTGGTGAGTTGCAATTGATTGGTGCAACAACATCTAATGAGTATCAAAAGTACATTGAAAAGGATACAGCTTTGGAGCGTCGTTTTGCCAAAGTCTATGTTGAAGAACCTAGTGCCGAAGATTCTGTTAAGATTTTGACAGGACTTCGCCCAAGATATGAACAACATCACGGCTTAACAATTTCTGATGAAGCCGTTGAAGCAGCGGTTCGTCTTTCTACACGTTACTTAACTAACCGTTTCTTGCCAGATAAGGCTATCGATTTGATGGATGAAGCTTCAGCTAAAGTTAGAATTCATAATGTGTCTAAAAATAACAAACTTGAAGAGTTAACTAATCAAGCTTTGAAGTTGATGGATGACAAGAACAACGCTATTTTGGATCAAGACTTTGAAAAAGCTGCTAAGATTCGTGAACAAGAACAAACTGTCCAAGCTGAAATTGCTAAGCTAAATGATAAGAAGTCAGCACAAAAGAAACCTGTTGTAACAGCGGATGATATTGCGGAGATCATTGCTGAGTGGACTGGAGTTCCGGTTAAGCAAATTACTCGTAAAGAGAGTGAAAAGTTACTTAATCTTGAAAAAGAGCTTCATAAACGTGTTATTGGTCAAAATGATGCCATTAATGCTGTTTCACGTGCAATTCGTCGTGCTAGAAGTGGTATGAAGGACCCTAATCGTCCAATTGGTTCATTTATGTTCTTAGGACCTACCGGTGTCGGTAAGACTGAATTGGCTAAATCAATCGCTGAAGTAATGTTTGGTTCTGAAGATAATCTAATTCGTGTAGATATGTCAGAATATATGGAACAATATAGTACATCTAAGTTGATTGGTTCAGCTCCTGGATATGTCGGCTTTGATGATGGTGGTCAATTGACAGAGAAGGTAAGAAATGAACCTTATTCAGTTGTTCTACTTGATGAAGTTGAAAAGGCTCATCCAGATGTCTTCAATATCTTATTGCAAGTTCTTGATGATGGTATCTTAACTGATGCTAAGGGTCGTAAAGTTGATTTCCGAAATACTATTATTATTATGACTTCTAACCTTGGAGCTAGATCATTGGAAGATGACAAGTCAGTCGGCTTTGGTGCTAAAGATGTTCACGATGACTTTAAGGAAATGCAAGAACGTATCAATACAGAATTGAAACGCTTCTTCCGTCCTGAATTCTTGAACCGTATTGATGAAACAATTGTCTTTAAAGCTCTTGATAAAGAACAACTCAAGGGTATTGCTAAGATCATGAGTAATAACTTGAGAAAACGTCTTGCTGAAAGAGAGATCAAATTGGTTATCACACCAACAGCTTATAGCGATTTAGTAAAAGATGGCTATAATCCTGAATATGGTGCTCGTCCAATGAGAAGAACTATTCAAAGAGAAATTGAAGATCCGGTCAGTGAACAATTACTTATGGGTAACGTTAAAGCTGGCGATTCAATTAAAGTTGGTTCTAAAAAGGGCAAGTTAACGGTAACGGTTGATAATCCTAATAGTAAGGAAACAGTCTCCAATCAAAAATAATTGACTTGACTATTGACAAAAATAGTGTATAAGTGTATTATTTCTCTTTGAGATTCATAGTTCAAATTGCAGGCCGCGATCTATTGTCCGTGGTTATGCTAAATAAAAAAACACAAAAATAGATTTTCGTTTCTATTTTTGGTTTTTTTTTGCCTTAAAACAGGTTTTAAAACCGTTTTCAGGTAAATTGTAATCAAATTGTAATATTTGAGGTCTGGATTTGAACAAAATATATGTTGAGGTGAAAAATTTGACTTATCATAACGTTAATTATGGTGCACACCGTGTTCGTCGTAGTTATGCAAAGATCAAGGAAGTACTTCCACTGCCAAATTTGATTGACATCCAAACAAACTCTTATAAATGGTTCTTAGATGAAGGACTAAAAGATATGTTTGACGATATTATGCCAATTGATGACTTTGCTGGAAACCTTTCTTTGGAATACGTCGGTTACAAGTTACTAGAACCAAAATATACTGTTGAAGAAGCTAGAGCACATGACGCTAACTTCTCAGCACCATTACATGTAACATTGAAATTGACTAATCATGAAACTGGCGAAATCAAGACACAAGATGTTTTCTTTGGTGATTTCCCAATCATGACTGATGAAGGAACTTTCATCATCAACGGTGCTGAACGTGTTATTGTTTCTCAATTAGTACGTTCACCTGGTATTTACTATAATCAAGACACAGATAAAAATGGTCGTGAGAACTATGGTACAACTGTTATTCCTAACCGTGGTGCATGGTTGGAATTTGAAACAGATGCTAAAGGTCTTGGCTATGTAAGAATTGATAGAACTAGAAAATTACCTATTTCTGAACTAGTTAGAGCACTTGGCTTTGGTAGTGATTCAGAAATTCTTGATATTTTTGGTGAAAACGATACTTTAAATCTAACACTTGAAAAAGATGTTCATAAAGATACAAGTGATTCACGTGTTGAAGAAGCCTTGAAAGATATTTATGAAAGACTCCGTCCTGGTGAACCAAAGACTGCAGATAGTTCTCGTTCATTACTATATGCTAGATTCTTTGACCCACGTAGATATGACTTAGCTCCTGTTGGTCGTTATAAGATCAATAAGAAGTTAAATCTTAAGACAAGACTTTTGAACAAGACTTTGGCTGAAACATTAGCTGATCCTGATACAGGTGAGGTTGTTTTAGCTAAGGATACTTTAATTGACCGCGATGCTATGAACAAGTTGAGTCCATATCTTGAAAGAGATGATTTCAAGACAGTTACATTGACTCCTTCTGATGAAGGTGTTCTAACAGACCCAATTACTGTTCAAATCATTAAAGTTTATTCAGAAGCTGATAATGAAAAAGTTGTTAATATTATTGGTAACGGTCATATTCCAGAAGAAAACCGTACAATTACACCAGCTGATATTTTAGCCGGTATTAACTACTTCCTAAACTTGAAGGAAAACATCGGTACAACAGATGATATTGATCACTTGGGTAACCGTCGTATTCGTTCAGTTGGTGAATTGCTACAAAACCAATTCCGTATTGGTCTATCACGTATGGAGCGTGTTGTACGTGAAAGAATGTCAATTCAAGATTCAGCTACTGTTACACCTCAACAATTGATTAATATCAGACCAGTTGTTGCTTCAATTAAGGAATTCTTTGGTTCATCACAATTGTCACAATTCATGGACCAAACTAATCCACTTGGAGAACTAGAACATAAGCGTCGTCTATCAGCCCTTGGACCTGGTGGTTTAACTCGTGATCGTGCCGGATATGAAGTTCGTGATGTTCACTATACTCACTATGGTCGTATGTGTCCTATCGAAACACCAGAAGGTCCTAATATCGGACTTATTAATAACTTGGCTTCATACGCTATTATTAATAAATATGGTTTCATTGAAACACCATATCGTCGTGTTTCATGGGATACTCACAAAGTAACTGATAAGATCGATTACTTAACTGCTGACGAAGAAGATAACTACGTTGTTGCTCAAGCTAATACACCATTGGAAGATGATGGTTCATTTACTGACAACACAATCTTGGCTCGTCACAAAGATGACAACATTGAAACTACTCCAGAGAAAGTCGATTATATGGACGTTTCTCCTAAGCAAGTAGTTTCTGTAGCTACTGCATGTATTCCTTTCTTGGAAAATGATGATTCGAACCGTGCCTTGATGGGTGCCAATATGCAACGTCAAGCTGTTCCTTTGATCAATCCACATGCACCACTTGTTGGTACTGGTATGGAATATATTGCTGCTCATGATTCTGGTGCTGCTCTATTAGCCGATCATGATGGTGTTGTTGAATATGTTGATGCTAAGAAAGTTACTATCAAACGTGACGAAGACGGCACAACAGATACTTATAAGGTAACTAAATTCCGTCGTTCAAATAATGGTAAGAGTTACAACCAAAGACCTATTGTCCACAAGGATGAAAAGATCAAGAAGGGTGATATCATTGCCGATGGTCCTGCTATGGAAAATGGTGAATTAGCCCTTGGTCAAAACCCACTTATTGCCTTTATGACATGGAATATGTATAACTACGAAGATGCTATCGTACTTTCAGAAAAACTAGTACGTGAAGATGCATATACTTCAATTCATATTGAAGAGTATGAATCAGAAGCACGTGATACAAAGCTTGGACCTGAAGAAATCACACGTGAAATTCCTAACGTTGGTGAAGATTCACTTAAGGATCTTGACGAATTCGGTATTATCCGTGTTGGTGCTGAAGTTCGTGATGGCGATATCTTAGTTGGTAAAGTTACACCTAAGGGTGTTACAGAATTATCAGCCGAAGAAAGATTGCTACATGCTATCTTTGGTGAAAAGGCTCGTGAAGTCCGTGATACTTCACTTCGTGTACCACATGGTGGTGGCGGAATTATCCAAGATGTCAAAGTCTTCACTCGTGAAGCCGGAGACGAACTTGATCCTGGTGTTAACATGTTAGTTCGTGTTTACATTGCTCAAAAGCGTAAGATTCAAGTTGGTGATAAGATGTCTGGTCGTCATGGTAACAAAGGTACTGTTTCAATTGTTGTACCAGAAGAAGACATGCCTTACATGCCAGATGGTACTCCAGTAGATATCTTATTGAACCCAATGGGTGTTCCATCACGTATGAATATCGGACAAGTTCTTGATCTTCATTTAGGTATGGCTGCTAGAAAACTTGGTATCCACGTTTCAACACCTGTTTTTGATGGTGTAAGTAATGATGAACTTTGGGACATTGTTAAAGAAGCTGATATGGATACAGATGGTAAGTCAATTCTTTATGATGGACGTACTGGTGAACCATTCAAGAACCGTGTATCAGTTGGTGTCATGTACTACTTGAAACTAGCTCACATGGTTGATGATAAACTTCATGCTCGTTCAATCGGACCATACTCACTAGTTACTCAACAACCACTTGGTGGTAAAGCACAATTTGGTGGTCAGAGATTTGGTGAAATGGAAGTTTGGGCCCTTGAAGCTTATGGTGCCGCATATACACTTCAAGAAATCTTGACATACAAATCAGATGATATTGTTGGTCGTGTAAAGACTTATGAAGCTATCGTTAAGGGTGAAAGTATTCCTAAACCTGGTGTTCCTGAATCATTCCGTGTTCTTGTCAAAGAACTACAAGCTCTTGGATTGGACATGAAAGTTCTAGACGCACATAAGAAAGAAATTGAACTTAGAGATATGGATGATGACGAAGACACAGTTAGTGTTGATGCCTTATCTAAATTCGCTAAACAACAAGAACAAAAACGTGCTGAAGAAGAAGCTAAAAAGCTTGAAGCATCAAAGGATTCAACTGAAACTAGTACAAAGTCAGAAAACTAGTTAAAACTGTAGGGAGGTTACCTTTTGATAGACGTTAATAAATTCGATAGTATGCAAATTGGTTTAGCATCTCCTGATAAGATTCGTAGTTGGTCTTATGGAGAAGTTAAGAAACCAGAAACTATTAACTACCGTACTTTAAAACCAGAAAAAGATGGTCTATTCGATGAAAGAATCTTTGGACCAACTAAAGACTGGGAATGTGCCTGTGGTAAGTACAAACGTATCCGCTATAAGGGTATTGTTTGTGACCGCTGTGGTGTTGAAGTTACTCGTTCAAAAGTTCGTCGTGAACGTATGGCTCATATTGAACTAGCAGCTCCTGTATCACATATTTGGTACTTTAAGGGTATCCCATCACGTATGGGACTCGTATTGGACATGAGTCCAAGAAACTTGGAAGAAGTAATCTACTTTGCATCATATGTAGTTATTGATCCCGGTGAAACAGATCTAGAAAAGAAACAATTATTGACTGAAACAGAATATCGTAAGAAGCGTGAAGAATTTGGTAATAAATTCGTCGCTGAAATGGGTGCCGAAGGTATCCGTGATCTTCTAAGACAAGTTGATATGGATTCTGAAGTTAAAGAGTTGCGTGAAACATTGAAGACTGCTCAAGGTCAAAAACGTACACGTGCTATCAGACGTTTGGATATTTTAAGTGCCTTCCAAAAATCAGGTAACAAACCTGAATGGATGGTAATGGAAGCAATTCCTGTTATCCCACCTGATCTTCGTCCTATGGTTCAACTAGAAGGTGGCCGTTTCGCCACTTCTGACTTGAACGATTTATACCGTCGTGTTATCAACCGTAACAACCGTTTGAAGAGATTGTTAGATCTACATGCTCCTAACATCATTGTTCAAAATGAAAAACGTATGTTGCAAGAAGCTGTTGATGCCTTGATCGATAATGGTCGTCGTGGCCGTCCTGTTACAGGACCTGGTAACCGTCCATTGAAGTCACTATCACATATGCTTAAAGGTAAGCAAGGACGTTTCCGTCAAAACTTACTTGGTAAACGTGTTGACTACTCAGGCCGTTCAGTTATCGATGTTGGACCTACATTGAAGTTCTATCAATGTGGATTGCCTCGTGAAATGGCTTTGGAATTGTTCAAACCATTTGTTATGCATGAACTTGTTAAGCGTGAAATTGCTTCTAACGTCAAGAATGCTAGAAGAAAGATTGATCGCCAAGATGATGACATTTGGGATGTACTAGAAGACGTTATCAAAGAACGTCCAGTATTACTTAACCGTGCCCCTACACTTCATAGACTCGGTATTCAAGCTTTTGAACCTGTATTGGTTGATGGTAAGTCAATTCGTTTGCATCCACTAGCTTGTGAAGCTTACAATGCCGATTTTGATGGTGATCAGATGGCTATCCATGTGCCACTATCAGATGAAGCTCAAGCTGAAGCACGTATGTTGATGCTTGCTGCCCATCATATTCTTGCTCCTAAAGATGGTAAGCCTATTGTTACACCTTCACAGGATGTTGTTTTAGGTAACTACTATCTAACAATTGAAACAAGACATATGACTGGTGAAGGTAAGATCTTCAAGGATTCTAACGAAGTTCAAACAGCCTTGCTAAATGGTGATGTTCATTACCATACAAGAATTGGTATTGCTGTTGATTCAATGCCTAACAAACCATTCAAGGATGATCAAAGAGATAAAGTTATGATTACTAGTGTTGGTAAAGTAATCTTTAACGAAATTCTTCCAGAAGATTTCCCATACTTGAATGAACCAACTGATGACAATTTGAAGAACGGTGTTCCTGACAAGTACTTCTTAGGCAAGGGTGAAGATATTCATCAACGTCTTGATGAAATGGATCTAGTAGATCCACTTAAGAGTGGTTATCTATCAGATATTATTGCTCAAATCTTTAAAGTATATCGTGTTCAAAGAACATCATCACTTCTTGATGATATGAAAGAATTAGGTTACACAATTTGTACATTATCTGGATTAACAGTTGGTGTTACAGACGTTCCTAATCTAACTCAAAAGCCTGAAATCGTTGAAAAAGCTCACAAACAAGTTGCTTCAATTTCTAAGCAATTCCGTCGTGGTCTTATTACTGACAACGAACGACATGATCGTGTTATTAGTGTTTGGAACGATACAAAGGATGAAATTCAACAATTGTTGATCGATTCATTTGATCCTACAAACCCTATCTCAATGATGTCTGATTCCGGTGCCCGTGGTAACATTTCAAACTTTACACAGCTAGCTGGTATGCGTGGACTTATGGCCGCCCCTAATGGTGGTATGATGGAAATCCCTGTTATTTCTAACTTCCGTGAAGGACTATCAGTCATGGAAATGTTCATGTCAACCCATGGTGCTCGTAAAGGTATGACCGATACAGCCTTGAAGACTGCTAACTCAGGTTACTTAACACGTCGTTTGGTTGATGTTGCTCAAGATGTTATTGTTCGTGAAGAAGATTGTGGTACTGACCGTGGACTTGTTGTAAGTTCAATTATGGAAGGTACAGATATGATCGAACCATTGTATGACAGACTTGTTGGTCGTTATACACAAAAGACAGTTAAAGATCCTAAGACAGGCGAAGTTATCGTACCTCGTGGTGTCATGATGGATGAAACAATGGCTCAAAAGGTCGTTGATGCTGGTGTTACACACGTTACAATTCGTTCAGCATTCACATGTGATACAAAACATGGTGTATGTAAGAAGTGTTACGGTCGTAACCTTGCTACTGGTGAAGAAGTTGAAATTGGTGAAGCAGTTGGTACTGTTGCTGCTCAATCAATCGGTGAACCAGGTACACAATTAACTATGCGTAACTTCCATACCGGTGGTGTTGCTGGTGGTGACGATATTACTCAAGGACTTCCTCGTGTTCAAGAAATTGTTGAAGCTAGAAATCCTAAAGGTCTTGCCGTTATTTCAGAAGTTGATGGTACAATTACAGCCATTGATGAAAACCCAGCAGAACACACTAAGGAAATTACTGTTCAAGGTGATATTGATACTAGAACATATAGTGTTCCTTATACATCAAGTGTTGCGGTTGCCGAAGGTGATCACGTTAAACGTGGTGGTAAGTTAACACAAGGTTCAATTGATCCTAAGGAATTGATCAAAGTTACAAACGTTCTACATACAGAAAACTACTTACTTGCTGAAGTTCAAAAAGTTTACCGTATGCAGGGTGTTGATATCTCTGATAAGCACTTTGAGGTTATGGTTAGACAAATGCTTAGAAAGATCCGTATCCTTGATCCTGGTGATACAGATGTATTGCCTGGTCAATTGATGGATATTTCTCAATTTACTGACCATAACCGTGAAACATTGTTCAATGGTGGTATTCCAGCTACTGGACGTCCAGTACTTCTTGGTATTACTAAGGCTTCTCTTGAAACAAACAGTTTCTTGTCAGCCGCTTCCTTCCAGGAAACAACAAGAGTTCTTACTGATGCATCAATTCGTGGTAAGAATGATCCACTTCTTGGACTTAAGGAAAATGTTATTATTGGTAAACTTATTCCTGCCGGTACTGGTATGGCTAAGTACAACCATATGGAACCAAAGAAGACTGGCCCTATGGCAGATAACTCTTTGAATGGTGCCTACACAATTTCTGACATCGAAGCTCAAATGAAAGCTGAAGATGCAGCTAAATCAGAAAAATAGTAATAAATGAAAAAGACGGCCGGTAAGGTCGTCTTTTTTTGTATAATGATATTATTGATAGAAATTTTGGGAGGGTATGTATTTTGCAAAAACAGGAATTATCTTATGAAGATAGCAAGTTTACTTTAGATACCTATTGGTTAGACCCTATTTCCGATTTTGACGAACCGGTCGATCAACCATTAGCAATTATTTGTCCAGGTGGTGCGTTTAAATTTCATTCTGATCGTGAAGCACAACCAATTGCTATGAAATTTAATGCGGCAGGAATACACGCTTTAGTTTTACATTACCAATTGATTGAGGATGGTAAAGCTGTTTATCCTTTGGCATTACAAGAGATGGCGACGACCTTGAATTGGTTGAAGACACAAAGTGAGAGTCACCATATTGATTTGAGCAAAGTTTTATTGGTTGGTTTTTCTGCTGGTGGACATGTAGTAGCTAACTTTAATTCAATTATGTTAAATCCAGATGAGCGTAAAAAGATTTTTACAGACGACTTAGAAGTAGAACCAGCTGCTAATATTTTAGGTTACTCGGTTATCGATATGACTCTTGGTTGGCCTAAGGATGAAGAGTGGTCAATGAAGATCAGCTCAGATATCTATTACTGGCAAGCCCAAGAACATCTAACTAAACATGGTAAACCAACATTTATTTGGCAAACAGTGACTGATGATACAGTTCCAGTTATGAATTCAATTATTTATGCACAAAAGATGGATCTCCTAGGGATTCCTTATGAAATGCATCTCTTTGGTTCAGGTGGACACGGTTTATCACTTTCAACATATGTGACAAAGCATCCAGATGGTGGAGATTACAATGTTTACGATGCCAAATGGTGGGAATTGTGTGTGAACTGGATGAAACTTCAAAAAATTTTACCTAAATTTTAATTATAAAGATCAGATAGATTATGCCTGTTGAAATGGTGAGATAGGGAACAAATCTATATGATCTTTTTTTATTGAAAAGAAATTGGATAATACATAATAGGCAAGCAAGAATAGTTATTTTTAAAACGTTGCTTAGATCAAAAATTAGAGCTAATAGTGCTAGAACCTCTATGTCACCCAAACCAATTAAGGCATGGTTGTTTAAAAGTAATAAAGCTAAGTAGATAATAATAGCTGTTAGAAAATGAATTATAGAAAAATACCAAATGACAGTTGGTAAAGCTAGTAAATAGAAGATGGGATAGATATATCCATAAAAGGCATCACTGAATCCTAGAATAATTAGCATTAGAAACAATGGTAGATAATTTAGAGTGCCAAAATGTACTGTTAAGAGAAGAAAAATACCACCACTGAATTCTTGAAGTGGGTTAAAAAAATCAATTTGATTTTTACAGCTAGAGCATTTACCATGAACTATGAGATAGCCTATTATAGGAATGATTTCATACCACTGTAAAATTCTATGACAGTAATCGCACCTGGAACGTCTGGTATAGTTGATGTTTGGATAATCTTGTGCAATTACTTTTAGAAAGGAGATAATGCAAGCTCCTAAGATAAAGACAGTTACTTGAAAAAAAAGTTCCATTTTAATCACCTCGTTTTAAATTACGGGAAAATTATGGATAACTTTTAGGAGATTACGTTGACATGGCTTTTTATAGATGGTATTCTAGTAGACGTGCTTTTATTGGCAGCAATATTAGTTTGTTTATTTAAATATAAGCTCAGAACGTACGCCACTAACGTGGTTTATTATTTTACAAAATTATGAACCACCTGGATGTGTGTACTTAAATTTTTAGGAGGAACTTTGAATGCCTACAATTAATCAATTAGTTCGCAAAGGCCGTAAGTCAACAGTATCTAAATCAGATGCTCCTGCATTGAACTTTGGCTACAATAGTATGAAGAAAGTTGCTACAAAGAACCCAGCTCCACAAAAACGTGGTGTTGCAACTCGTGTCGGAACAATGACACCTAAGAAACCTAACTCAGCTTTACGTAAGTATGCCCGTGTTAGATTATCAAACCTTATTGAAGTAACAGCATATATCCCTGGTATTGGCCACAACCTGCAAGAGCATAGTGTTGTCCTTGTCCGTGGTGGACGTGTAAAGGATCTACCTGGTGTTCGTTATCACGTTGTTCGTGGTGCCTTAGATACAGCCGGTGTTGATGGACGTATGCAAAGCCGTTCAAAATATGGTGCTAAGAAGCCTAAGAAATAACAATAAATAATCATTCTTAATGAAATAATGTAATAACGGAGGAATTTTTTATGCGTAAAGGTAGAGCTCCAAAACGTGATGTTTTGCCAGATCCAATGTACAACTCAAAGCTAGTAACTCGTTTGATTAACCACTTGATGTATGATGGTAAAAGAGGTACTGCTTCAACAATTTTATATCGTGCATTCGATATTATTAAAGATAAGACAGGTAACGAACCATTGGACGTGTTTGAAGAAGCAATGAACAATGTTATGCCTGTACTTGAAGTTAAGGCTCGCCGTATCGGTGGTTCTAACTATCAAATTCCTATCGAAGTTCGTCCAGATCGTCGTACAACTCTTGGACTTCGTTGGATCACAAGCTATGCTCGTCTACGTGGTGAACACACAATGGACGAACGTCTAGCAAATGAAATCATGGATGCAGCAAACAATACTGGTGCTGCTGTTAAGAAACGTGAAGATACACATAAGATGGCCGATGCTAACCGTGCATTCGCTCACTATCGCTGGTAGGATCTAGTTACATAAACTAGTTAATTTGAGAGGAGAAACAATTATTCATGGCTAATAAACGTGAATTTCCACTAGAAGATACCCGTAACATTGGTATCATGGCCCACATCGATGCTGGTAAAACTACAACTACTGAACGTATCTTGTACTATACTGGTAAGATCCATAAAATTGGTGAAACACATGATGGTGCTTCACAAATGGACTGGATGGCTCAAGAACAAGAACGTGGTATTACTATCACATCAGCTGCTACAACTGCTGAATGGAAGAACAATCGTATCAATATTATTGATACTCCAGGACACGTTGACTTCACAATCGAAGTTGAACGTTCACTCCGTGTTCTAGATGGTGCTATTACAGTTCTTGATGCTCAATCTGGTGTTGAACCACAAACAGAAAATGTTTGGCGTCAAGCCTCAACATATGGTGTTCCAAGAATTGTTTTTGTTAACAAGATGGATAAAATCGGTGCTAACTTTGACTACTCTGTAGAAACATTGCATGAAAGACTAGATGCTAACGCACATGCTATTCAAATGCCTATTGGTGCCGAAGACAAATTCGAAGGTGTTATCGACTTGATCGAAATGAAAGCCGACCTTTATGACGAAGATGAATTAGGTACAAAATGGGATACAGTTGATGTTCCTGAAGAATATCGTGCTGAAGCTGAAAAGAGACGTGCTGAATTAGTTGAATCAGTTGCTGATGTTGATGATGACATTATGGAGAAGTATCTTGAAGGTGAAGAAATCAGTAATGATGAACTTCGCTCAGCTATCCGTAAAGCAACAATCAACTTGAAGTACTTCCCAGTTCTTGCAGGTTCTGCCTTCAAGAACAAGGGTGTTCAAATGTTGATGGATGCCGTTGTTGACTATCTACCATCACCACTTGATGTACGTCCTTACAAGGCTACAAATCCTAAGGATGATTCAGAAGTTGAACTTATGGCTGATGACAGCAAACCATTTGCTGGTTTAGCATTTAAGATTGCTACTGACCCATTCGTTGGTCGTTTGACATACATTCGTGTATACAGAGGTTCTCTAGAATCTGGTTCTTATGTCTTGAACTCAACAAAAGACAAACGTGAACGTGTTGGTCGTTTGCTACAAATGCATTCTAACCACCGTAAAGAAATCCCAGAAGTATTCTCAGGTGATATCGCTGCTGTTATCGGTTTGAAGAATACTACAACTGGTGATTCTCTAACTGATCCTTCAGATCCATTGATTCTTGAATCATTGGATATTCCAGATCCAGTTATCCAAGTTTCTATCGAACCTAACTCAAAGGAAGATAGAGATAAGATGGATATTGCTATCCAAAAACTATCTGAAGAAGATCCTACATTCCAAGCTGAAACAAACCCTGAAACTGGTGAAACATTGATCGCCGGAATGGGTGAATTACACTTGGATATCATGGTTGACCGTATGAAACGTGAATTTAACGTTGCATGTAAGGTTGGTGAACCTCAAGTTGCTTACCGTGAAACATTTACACAACAAACAAGTGCTCAAGGTAAGTTCGTTCGTCAATCTGGTGGTAAAGGTCAATATGGTGATGTTTGGGTTGAATTCACACCTAATGAAGAAGGTAAAGGCTTCGAATTCGAAGATGCTATCGTCGGTGGTGTTGTTCCTCGTGAATACATCCCTTCAGTAGAACAAGGATTGAAAGAAGCTATGGAGAACGGTGTTCTTGCCGGTTATCCATTGATTGATGTTAAAGCTAAGTTGTATGATGGTTCATACCACGAAGTCGATTCATCAGAAGCTGCCTTCAAGATTGCCGCTTCAATGGCTCTACGTAATGCATCTAAGACTGCTGGTGCTGTAATTCTTGAACCTATTATGAAGGTTGAAATTGTTACACCAGAATCATACTTAGGTGATGTTATGGGACAAGTTACTGCTCGTCGTGGACGCGTTGAAGGAATGGAAGCACGTGGTAATGCACAACTTATCAATGCCTTTGTTCCACTTGCAGAAATGTTTGGTTACGCTACAACACTTCGTTCAGCAACACAAGGTCGTGGTACATTTACAATGACAATGGATCACTACGAAAAGGTTCCTAAGTCTATTCAAGCTGATATTATCAAGAAGAATGGCGGAAACCCTGACGCTGACTAATAATTAGTGAATAAAAATAAAAACACAATAACAAATGTTATTGTGTTTTTTTGTGCATTCAATTAAAATTTATAACTTTGTGTTTGTCCTCGACGGTAAACTGAAATTAGCAAACCTATAGCGATAAGCGCAAAAATAATTGTTTCTATAATGGTAAATAGCGCATCAACACTAGTAACTTTACCGGACATCATTTCTCCCGAAGTTGTAAAAGCAAGCGTATCTAATAATGTGTGAAAGATAACTGGAAGATAGAAAAGGTTAGTGTATAGATAAATACCACACATCAGTAAACCCATACCACAGGCAAAAATAACCTGATCGATCGTGTTAGCCAAACTTTGACCAGCGGAGACATTACTCAAATGAATAATTCCAAAACAGAGACTGCTTAGGATAGCTGCATAAAAAATTTTAAAACGAAAATTTTTAAAGGCAACTAATAGGACCGTTAGAAAAACATAACGAAATAACAACTCTTCAGCAATTCCTGCTTCTAATCCACTTAAAAGATATCGGATGCTAAAGTTGGTGCCTTTGAAGTTAAACGTATAAAGCGAACTAAGTAAACTATTACCTCCACCAAATGCATTCCACATTGTAAACCAAGCACATAATAATAGTAGAAAGATTAACACATTCCAATTGGCACGATGGTCCAATCGCATATGAGGGTAGGGATAACCCCATTTTCTCATCATTATCAAAACCATTATTAGAAAAACGAGTGTTCCAAGGAATCTGGAATCAGTCATGATGCTAATAAAAGGATTGAAACCTAGAATAGTTCCGTAAGTAACGATGCTAACAGTTCCCATGGCAATTACAGCAAATGCAAAAGTTGCTAATAACAACTGTAATAGCTTGTTTCTAAATGGGGTAAAGAAAACGACGGTATAAGGAATGTACATTACCAGTATGGAGTCTAGTAACAAACCAATCGAGCTAGGTAAAGTCCAATCATAATAACGAGTACTAAAACTTATTAAGTAGAAGTATGATTCTGCAATTATGAATGCTTGAAAAAAAATCTGAAAGACAAAATTAAACCGTTCTGAAAAGTTAGTAGGAAGTAACTTAACCTTTAAGGCTAAAAGATTTAAAAAAATTGGAATGAACAGGTAAAGATTCTGAGTCAAGGCACTGTAAGTGAATATGATAATCGTATTCAGAATAACCTGACCACGGAATAAATATAGATAAAGTTTGTCTTTATTATTTTGTTGAAACCTGTTATTATATCTAAATTCGTAATCGTTCAATATACACCTCCACTTTTATTAGAGTATAGATTAAATCGACTTTTTTAGAAAGCTACTTTAATTTAAAAAAATCCCTGATTTAACTTGAAAATGCGGAGTTCATCGTGTAGTATTATAAGAGTGCTTATTTCGCGGAGAAGTATGTACTTAAATAGATATTATAAATAATATCGACGGTTTAGAAGTGAGAGGTTGCGACACACCCGGCCGCTTTGCCACGGCAGGGCTGGCGGATATTTTCACGGAGCCGGTCATCTTGAAAGAGACAAAAAGGAGGTAACCCCATGGCAAGTCAAAAAATTCGCATTCGCTTAAAGGCTTACGAACATCGTATTCTAGATCAATCAGCTGACAAGATTGTGGAAACTGCAAAAAGAACTGGTGCAACAATTTCAGGACCAATTCCTTTGCCAACAGAGCGTTCACTATATACAGTGTTAGCTTCACCACATAAGCATAAGGATTCTAGAGAACAATTCGAAATGCGTACACATAAAAGACTTATCGACGTTGTTAACCCAACAAAGAAGACGGTTGATTCACTTATGAAGTTGGATCTACCATCTGGTGTTGACATTGAAATCAAATTATAATTATTAAAAATAAATTATTGGAGGTGCAAACATGGCCAGAAAAGGAATTCTTGGTAAAAAAGTCGGAATGACTCAAATTTTTACTGACAACGGTGAATTAGTTCCCGTTACAGTTGTTGAAGCAACACCTAACGTTGTTATGCAACTTAAAACAGTTGAAAATGATGGTTATGAGGCCGTTCAACTAGGCTTGGGAGATATGCGCGAAGTATTATCAAACAAACCTGCCAAGGGTCATGCAGAAAAGGCAAATACAACTCCTAAACGTTACATTCGCGAATTCCGCGATGTTGAAATGGGAGACTACGAATTAGGTGCTGAAGTTACAGTAGACGCATTTAATTCTGGTGATGTTGTCGACGTTACAGGAACAACAAAGGGACATGGAATGCAAGGTAATATCAAGAGATTCGGTCAAGCTAGAGGACCTGAAACTCACGGTTCAAGATATCACCGTATTCCTGGTTCAATGGGTGCTATCATTAACCGTGTATTCAAGGGTAAGATGCTTCCAGGACGTATGGGTAACAACCGTGTTACTACACAAAACCTAGAAATCGTCAAAGTTGATACTGAACATAATGCAATTATGATCAAGGGTAATGTACCCGGTGCAAACAAGTCATTAGTTAAAATCCAAACAGCTGTTAAAGCTAATCAAAAATAGGAAGGAGGAAAATGAGTTATGACAAAAATCACAGCTTACAAAGATAACGGTGCTGAAAACGGTAGTGTTGATGTAAAGGATGAAGTTTTTGGTGTTGAACCAAATAACAACGTTGTTACAGATGCAGTTATCATGCAACGTGCATCAATGAGACAAGGTACTCATGATGTTAAGAACCGTTCTGAGGTTCGTGGTGGTGGTAGAAAACCATGGCGTCAAAAAGGTACTGGACGTGCTCGTCAAGGTTCAATTAGATCACCTCAATGGGTAGGTGGTGGTGTCGTATTCGGCCCAACACCAAGATCTTATGCATATCACCTTCCTAAGAAGGTTAGCCGTTTGGCATTGAAGTCTGTTCTTTCACAAAAGGCTGCTGACAGTAACCTAATCGTTATTGACTCAATTTCATACGACAAACCAAGTACAAAAGCTTTCGCACAATTACTAAACAAAGTAGGTGCTGACAACAAAGCTCTTGTAGTTGTTGAAGATGGTAACGACAACGTTGCTTTATCAGCTAGAAACATTGATAAAGTTAAAGTTGTTGCACCAGAAGGTGTTAACGTTCTTGACGTTATTAACGCTAATAAGTTAGTTGTTACACAAGCAGCACTTTCTAAAATTGAGGAGGTGCTTGGATAATGAGCGCAAGAGACGTAATTATTCGCCCTATTATCACTGAAAGCTCAATGGATGCAATGAGTGACAAGAAATATACTTTCGAAGTTGCTTTGGATGCTAACAAGGTTCTTGTTAGACAAGCCGTTGAAGAAATTTTCGGTGTAAAGGTTAAACAAGTAAACATCATGAATGTTTCTGGTAAGAAGAAGCGCCAAGGTCGTTATGTTGGTTTTACTAACAAACGTCGTAAGGCAATTGTTACACTTACTGCAGATTCTGATGAAATTAAGATTTTTGAAGACGAGAAATAAATAAGGAGGTCAAATAATGGCGATTATCAAGTATAAACCAACCACAAACGGTCGTCGTAATATGACAGGTTCTGACTTTTCTGAGATTACTAAAACTACTCCTGAAAAGACACTTCTAGAATCACAAAGCCATACTGCTGGTCGTAACTCATACGGTCATATTACAGTTCGTCACCGTGGTGGTGGACACAAACAAAAATACCGTGTTATTGATTTCAAACGTATCAAAGACGGTGTTAAAGCTACAGTTAAATCTATTGAATACGATCCAAATCGTACAGCTAATATTGCACTAATTCACTATTCTGATGGTGTTAAGTCATATATTTTAGCTCCTAAGGGCCTTGAAGTAGGGCAAATTATTGAATCTGGTAAAGATGCAGATATCAAGCCAGGTAATGCACTTGCACTTGCAGATATCCCTGTTGGTACAGTTCTTCATAACGTTGAATTAAAACCTGGTAAGGGTGGTCAACTAGGCCGTTCTGCTGGTACTTCAGTTCAATTGTTAGGTAGAGATGGTAAATACTCACTATTACGTTTACCTTCTGGTGAAGTTCGTATGATTCTTTCAACTTGCCGTGCTACTGTTGGTTCAATTGGTAATGAACAACATGAACTTATTAAGATTGGTAAGGCTGGACGTAAGCGCTGGTTAGGTATGAGACCTACAGTTCGTGGTTCAGTTATGAACCCTAACGATCACCCACATGGTGGTGGTGAAGGTAAAGCTCCTATCGGTCATCCATCACCAATGTCACCATGGGGTAAGAAGACCTTGGGTAAGAAGACTCGTTCATCACATGCCAAATCTGAAAGACTTATCATTCGCCATAGAAAAGGTAAGTAAACTATTCATTAGAATAATATAAGGAGGACATAAGATGAGTCGTAGTTTAAAAAAAGGACCATTCGCTGATGCACATCTTCTAAAGAAGATCGATGCACAAGCAGATTCTGACAAGAAGTCAGTTATCAAGACATGGTCAAGACGTTCAACAATTTTTCCTAGTTTCGTAGGATACACAATCGCAGTTCATGATGGTCGTAAGCATGTTCCAGTTTATATTCAAGAAGATATGGTTGGACATAAGTTAGGTGAATTCGTACCTACACGTACTTTCCATGGTCATGGTACTGATGACAAAAAGACAGCACCAGCTAAGAAATAAGAAGGGAGACTTAAATGATGGCAGAACAAGAAATTACATCTGCAACAGCTAGAGTTACTAACGTGCGTATTGCACCTCGTAAGGCTCGCCTTGTTATTGATCTAATCAGAGGCAAAAATGCTGCTGAGGCACTTGCAATTTTGCAATTCACACCAAGAGCAGGCTCTCCAATTATTGCTAAAGCTCTTAAGTCAGCAATTGCAAATGCAGAACATAACTTTGATTTAGATGCACAAAACCTATTCGTCAGTGAAGCTTTCGTTGACGAAGGACCAACTTTAAAACGTTTCCGTCCTAGAGCTAAGGGCTCAGCATCACCAATTAACAAGAGAACAAGTCACATTACAGTCGTAGTAAGTGAAAAAGAATAGTATTGGAGGTAACTTGAGTGGGTCAAAAGATTAATCCAGTCGGATTCCGTGTCGGTGTTATCCGTGACTGGGATGCCAAATGGTATGCAAACAATAAAGACTTTTCAACATTTTTACATGAAGACCTTAGAATTCGCAAGTATATTGAAGAAAAACTTTCAAATGCTTCCGTTTCAAGAATCGAAATCGAACGTACTGCAAAGAACGTTACTGTTTCAATTCATACTGCTAAACCTGGTATGGTTATCGGTAAAGGTGGTTCTGAAGTTGAAAAATTACGTAATGAACTAAATAATTTAACTAAGAGAAACATTCACATCAACATCATCGAAATCAAGAAACCTGATTTGGATGCAAAACTTGTTGGTGAAAGTATCGCTCGTCAACTTGAAGCTCGTATTGCTTTCAGACGTGCACAACGTCAAGCAGTTCAACGTTCAAGACGTGCCGGTGCTAAAGGTATCAAGGTACAAATTTCTGGTCGTTTAAACGGTGCCGATATGGCTCGTCGTGAATGGCATACAGAAGGAACTGTTCCTTTGCACACATTGCGTGCTGATATCGATTATGCTTGGGTTGAAGCTAAGACAACTTATGGTAATTTAGGTGTTAAAACTTGGATTTATCGTGGTGAAATTCTTCCAGCAAAGCCACAACATAATGACAAAAAAACTGAAGGGAAAGGAGAATAATCTATGCTAGTACCAAAACGTGTAAAACACCGTCGTGAATTCCGTGGAAAGATGCGCGGAGAAGCTAAAGGTGGTAAAGAAGTTACATTTGGTGAATATGGTTTGAAAGCATTACAATCAAGCTGGATCACTAATAGACAGATCGAAGCAGCTCGTGTTGCTATGACTCGTTATATGAAGCGTGGTGGTAAGGTTTGGATTAAAATCTTCCCTCACAAATCATACACAGCTAAAGGTGTCGGAGTTCGTATGGGTTCTGGTAAAGGTGCACCTGCAGGTTGGGTAGCTCCAGTTAAACGTGAAAAGGTTCTCTTCGAAATCGGTGGAGTATCTGAAGAAGTTGCTCGTGAAGCTCTTAGACTTGCATCAAACAAACTACCCGTTAGAACTAAGTTTGTAAAACGTGAGGAAGTAGGTGGCGCTGATGAAGGCTAGTGAAATCAAAGAGCTTACTGCTGCTCAATTACAAGATAAAGTTAAAGAATACAAAGAAGAACTATTCAACTTGCGTTTCCAACAAGCTACTGGCCAATTGGAAAATACAGCCCGTCTTAAGGCCGTAAGAAAGAACATCGCAAGATTAAGAACAGCTCAAAACCAAAAGAATAACGAAAAATAATAAACAGGAAGGGGATATCAAGTTGAGCGAAACACAAACTCGTAACCATCGTAAAGTATATCAAGGACGCGTCGTTTCAGATAAAATGGATAAGACAATCGTTGTTGTTGTTGAAACTTACAAAACACACCCAGTCTACGGCAAGCGTGTTAGATATTCTAAGAAATATTACGTTCAAGACGATAACAACGAAGCTAAAGTTAACGATATTGTACGTATCATGGAAACTCGACCTTTGTCAAAGACAAAGCGCTTCCGTTTATTAGAAATCGTCGAAAAAGCAGTCAAAATCTAGACTATAACTGATGAGAGGAGGGCCAAAACGTGATTCAACAAGAAAGTCGTCTAAAAGTTGCAGATAATTCTGGAGCTCGTGAAATTCTAACTATTAAAGTTCTTGGTGGTTCAAACCGTAAGACAGCTAATATCGGTGATATTATTGTTGCTACTGTCAAACAAGCAACACCAGGTGGCGTTGTTAAAAAGGGTGACGTTGTTAAAGCTGTCATCGTAAGAACTGTATCAGGTGCTCACCGTACAGATGGTTCTTACATCAGATTTGATGAAAATGCCGCAGTTATTATTAATGCTGATAAAACACCTAGAGGAACACGTATCTTCGGACCCGTTGCTCGTGAACTACGTGATAACGATTTTATGAAGATCGTATCTCTAGCACCAGAAGTGCTATAAAAAGAACAATTAAATTCAGGAGGTGCTGAATAGTGTTTGTAAAAACTGGAGACAATGTCAAAGTTATTGCTGGTGATGCTAAAGGCAAGACAGGTGTAGTTAAAAAGGCTATCCCTGCAGCTAACAAAGTAATCATCGAAGGCGTTAACGTTGTCAAGAAACACTCTAAGCCAAGCAACGCTCAACCCCAAGGTGGAATTGTTGACGTTGAAAGACCTATTAGCGCAACTAACGTTAAAGTTGTAAGTAAAACAACTGATAAAGAAGATAAATAAGAAAGGAGAAAACTAAATGGTTAACGCTTTAAAAGAAAAGTATGTTAATGACATCACACCATCAATGATGAAGAAGTTCAACTACTCATCAATCATGGAAGCACCAAAATTAGACAAGATCGTTCTAAACATGGGTGTTGGTGATGCTATTGCTAACTCAAAGAACCTAGACGAAGCCGTTGAAGAACTTGGCCTAATTGCTGGTCAAAAGCCATTAATCACAAAGGCTAAGAAATCAATCGCTGGTTTCAGACTTCGTGAAGGTATGTCAATCGGTGCTAAGGTTACACTTCGTGGTGACCGTATGTATGACTTCCTTGACAAACTAATCAACATTGCTTTGCCACGTGTTCGTGATTTCCGTGGTGTAAGTACTCGCTCATTCGATGGTCGTGGTAACTATACACTAGGTATTAAAGAACAATTGGTTTTCCCAGAAATTGACTACGATAAGGTTAATAAAATTCGTGGATTGGACATCGTTATTGTTACAACAGCAAATACTGATGAAGAATCACGTGAACTATTAACACAAATCGGTATGCCATTCACAAAATAATTTAGGAGGTAAATTCATTGGCTAAGAAATCTCAAATCGTACGTAATCATAGACCCGCAAAGTTCTCTTCTCAAGCTTATACACGTTGCGAACGCTGTGGTCGTCCACATTCTGTATATCGTAAGTTCAAGCTTTGCCGACTTTGCCTTCGTCAATTGGCTCATGAAGGTCAAATCCCTGGTATGAAAAAAGCTAGCTGGTAAGATTTTAATTAATAAAGGAGGTAAATTAAATGGTCATGACAGATCCTATTGCGGATTACCTAACACGTATTCGTAACGCTAATATGGTTAAACATGAATCTCTAGAAATTCCTGCTTCAAACATCAAGAAGAGCATGACAGAGATTCTTAAAAATGAAGGATTTATCAAGGATTACGAAGTTGTTGAAGACAACAAGCAAAACGTACTTCGTATTTTCTTAAAATATGGTAAAGATCAACAACGCGTAATTTCAGGCTTGAAACGTATTTCAAGACCAGGTCTACGTAGTTATGTTGATTCAGATAACGTACCTAAGGTTCTTAACGGTCTAGGTATCGCTATTCTTTCAACTTCAAAAGGTGTTATTACTGACAAAGAAGCTCGCGCACAACACGTGGGTGGAGAAGTAATCGCTTATATCTGGTAATAATCTTAAAAAGTAAGGAGGTGCACTAATTTGAGTCGTATCGGTTATAAAGTAATTGAAATTCCCGCAGGAGTAACAGTTACTCAAAAAGATGAAAACATCACAGTTAAAGGCCCTAAGGGTGAATTAACAAGATCATTTAATCCAAAAATCAAGTTGACTATTGAAGGTACAGAAGCTAAGTTCACACGTGAAAGTGAAAATGACAAAGCTCTTCATGGAACAATGCGTTCAAACCTTAACAACATGATTATTGGTGTTACAGAAGGTTACGAAAAGAAACTTGAACTAAGAGGTGTTGGTTACCGTGCACAAGTTAAAGGTGACACACTAACACTTTCAGTTGGATATTCACATCCAGTTGTTATGGATGCACCAAAAGGTATCAAGTTGGAATCACCTTCTAACACAGAAATCAACGTTTTAGGTATTTCAAAGCAAAAGGTTGGTCAATTTGCTGCTGAAATCCGCGATGTACGTTCTCCAGAACCTTATAAAGGTAAAGGTATTCGTTATGTTGGCGAATATGTACGTCGTAAAGAAGGTAAAACTGGTAAATAGTAAATAAATCTATGAGGTGAAAATTGTGATTACAAAACCAGACAAAAACAAAGCACGTCAAAAGCGTCAAAAACGTATCCGTGCAAAAATCTCTGGTACTGCTGAGCGCCCACGCTTAAACGTATTCCGTTCGAATAAAAACATTTACGCTCAAATTATTGATGACGTAAAGGGTGTAACGCTAGCAAGTGCCTCAACTCTTGATAAAGACATTAAAGACGGTTCAAAAGTTGAACAAGCTGAAGCTGTTGGTGCTTTAGTAGCACAAAGAGCTCAAGAAGCTAAAATTAGCAACGTAATCTTTGATCGTGGTGGTTACTTATATCACGGACGTGTTCAAAGTCTTGCTGAAGCAGCTCGTGAAAATGGACTAAAATTCTAGAAGGAGGAAACCAAATTTATGACATATATCGATCCATCTCAATTAGAATTAGAAGATCGCGTTGTCTCAATCAACCGTGTTACTAAGGTTGTTAAAGGTGGACGCCGTCTACGTTTCGCTGCTATCGTAATCGTTGGTGACAAGAATGGTCACGTAGGTTTCGGTACTGGTAAAGCTCAAGAAGTTCCAGAAGCTATTCGTAAAGCTGTTGAAGATGCTAAAAAGAACCTTATCAACGTTCCTATGGTTGGTTCAACAATTCCTCATGAAGTAATCGGTACTTTCGGTGCTGGTAAGATCATGTTGAAGCCTGCTGAAGAAGGTTCAAGTATTGCTGCTGGTGGTGCTGTTCGTGCCGTTATCGAATTAGCCGGTGTTGGTGATGTTACAAGTAAGTCACTTGGTAGAAATACACCAATTAACGTAATTCGTGCAACAATCGAAGGATTAAAACAACTTAAAACTGCTGAAAGCGTTGCTGACATGCGCGGCATCTCAGCCCAAGAATTGCTTAACTAGAAGAAAGGTGCGTAATAATGGCTAAACTTAAAATTACTCTAATTAGAAGTGCAGCTCACCGCCTTCCTGCTCAACGTAAGATTGTTAAGGAACTAGGACTCGCAAGAGTTTCAAGTTCTGTTGTTAAGCCGGATGATCCTGCTATTCGTGGTGCTGTATTAAAAATCGCTCATTTAGTTAGCGTTGAAGAAGTTAAAGATTAATAAAATATTCAAAGATTAGGAGGTGCAATAATGGAACTAAACGAACTTAAGCCAAGTGCAGGCTCAAGACATGCTAGAAAGCGTCTAGGTCGTGGTACTTCAAGTGGTACAGGTAAAACTGCTGGTCGTGGTCAAAAAGGTCAATTAGCCAGATCAGGTGGTAAGACACGTATCGGTTTTGAAGGTGGACAAATGCCTTTATTCCGTCGTATGCCAAAACGTGGTTTCAATAACATCAACCGTAAAGAATATGCTATTGTTAACCTAAGTGATCTAAGTAAGTTTAACGATGGTGCTGAAGTAAATGTTGAAACATTGAAGGCAGCAGGTATCGTTAAAAAAGAATTTAATGGTGTTAAGTTGCTTGCTAACGGTGAGGTTAGCGCTAAGTTAACTGTTAAAGTTGCTAAGGCTTCTGCCGCAGCTACTAAAGCAATCGAAGCCGCTGGTGGCACTGTAGAGGTGATCTAATGCTTGGAACTATCAGAGATGCTCTAAAGGTAAAGGAGATACGTAAAAAGATCCTATTTACCTTGATGTTACTTGTTATATATCGTTTGGGATCACAAATTACAGTGCCCGGTGTTAATGCCGCCGCAATGGATAAAGTTGGTTCTACAGGGTTAGTTCCCCTATTGGATACTGTAACCGGTGGTGGTCTTTCAAACTACTCTATTTTCTCAATGGGTGTTTCACCATTTATTACGGCCCAAATTGTTGTTCAACTTTTACAAATGGACATTGTTCCTAAATTTGTTGAGTGGAGTAAACAAGGTGAAGTTGGTCGTAGAAAGTTAAATCAAGTAACGAGATATTTGACGATTGTTTTAGGTTTTGTTCAGTCAATCGGTATAACAGCCGGTTTTAACACTTTAAGTGGTTTAGGATTAGTTAAATCTCCTAATATAAGAGCTTTCGTTACAATTGGTATCATTTTAACCGGTGGTACGATGCTTCTTACATGGATCGGTGAGCAAATCACTGATAAAGGTCTAGGTAATGGAGTTTCAGTAATTATCTTCGCTGGTATTATTGCTAGATTCCCTAGTGGAATTAAGGAAATTTACCGTGATTATATTACTAATTCCAGTTCAGCAGATCTTGCAAAGAATATCGCATTCCTCGTTGGTCTTGTGATCATCATTTTGATTGTTGTGCAATTTGTTACATATGTTCAACAAGCAAGTAGAAGAATTCCTATTCAATATACAAGACGTGCTGCTGGTAGTGGTAGCGAAAGTTTCCTACCATTAAAGGTTAACGTTGCTGGTGTTATTCCTGTTATCTTTGCTAGTTCATTTATTGTTACGCCTCAAACAATTTTGATGGCGTTCCAAAGTCATAGTGGAGATCAATGGTATCAAGTATTAACAGAAATATTCAGTATGCAGACTACAACAGGTTCTCTTCTCTATACATTGTTGATTGTATTATTTACATTCTTCTATGCATTTGTTCAAGTAAATCCTGAAAAGCTTGCAGAAAACCTACAAAAACAAGGGGCTTATATCCCTGGTATTTGGCCTGGTAATGAAACAATCAAGTTCATGTCAGGTGTATTGATGAAATTATCAACCGTTGGAGCTATGTTCCTTGGTTTAGTTTCATTACTTCCATTGTTAGCCGCTAACTTGTTCAATTTACCTCAATCCATCGGATTAGGTGGTACAAGTTTATTGATTATCGTTGGTGTTGCTTTGGAAATGGATCGTCAATTACGTGGTCTTTTGATGAAACGTGAATACGTTGGATTTATTAGATAATTGGAGATGTTACAGACAATGAATATTGTATTGATGGGATTACCTGGTGCTGGTAAAGGTACTCAAGCTGAAAAGATTGTTGAAGATTTTAAAGTTGTTCATATTTCAACTGGTGACATGTTTAGAGCAGCTATGGCCAATAAGACAGAAATTGGTCTAAAAGCTAAAGGGTTCATCGACAAAGGTGAACTTGTTCCAGATGATGTTACCGAAGGTATCGTTCAAGAACGTTTATCTGAAGATGATGTTCAAAAAGACGGATATATGTTAGATGGATTTCCGAGAACTCTTGAACAGGCTAACGCTTTACAGACAATTGCAAAGAATGTAAACAAACCAATAGATGCTGTCATCTATATTGATGTTAAGCCTGAAACATTAGTTGATCGCTTATCTGGAAGATATATTTGTTCTAATTGTGGAGCAACTTATCATAAAATTTACAATCCTACAAAGGTTGAAGGAACATGCGACGTCTGTGGCGGCCATGATTTCTATCAACGTGAGGACGATAAACCAGAAACTGTAAAGAATAGATTGAAAGTTAATATTGAAATGAATACACCATTAATTGATTTTTATGACAAGTTGAACTTGCTACATAAGATCAATGGTGAACAAGAAATAGATGAAGTTTATAACGAAGTAAAGAAAGTTTTACAAAGTTTGTAAAACTTTTTGCTTTGAATGTTTACATGTACGGAAAATTATTGTATAATTCGCCAGTATATGCAGAATAATTTCATCCCGATGGAGGTTAATATCTTTGGCAAAAGAAGATGTCATTGAAGTAGAAGGTACAATTTCAGAAACATTGCCTAATGCAATGTTTAAGGTAAAGCTTGAAAACGGAGCTACAATTTTAGCTCATGTGTCAGGTAAAATCCGTATGCACTATATCAGAATTTTACCCGGTGACAAGGTTACCGTGGAATTATCCCCTTATGATTTAACCAAGGGAAGAATTACATATAGATATAGATAATAAGTTTTTTAATGGAATGGAGGTTCCACAACATGAAAGTAAGACCATCCGTTAAACCTATGTGCGAACACTGTAAGGTAATTAAGAGACGCGGTCGCGTCATGGTTATTTGCTCTGCAGATCCAAAGCACAAACAAAGACAAGGATAATATTTAATAGGAGGTGTATTGATTAATGGCTCGTATAGCAGGTGTAGATTTACCTCGTGATAAGAGAATCGTTATCGCCCTAACATACATTTTTGGTATTGGCGAAACAACAGCTCAAAAAGTATTGAAAGATGCTGGCGTATCAGAGGATATTCGTACAAGAGACTTAACTCCTGATCAAGAAGAAAAAATTCGTGCAGAAGTTGATAAAGTTCGTGTCGAAGGTGACTTACGTCGTGAAGTAAGTATGAACATCAAGAGACTACAAGAAATTGGATCATATCGTGGCATGAGACATCGTCGTGGTTTACCAGTTCGTGGTCAAAACACAAAGAACAATGCAAGAACTCGTAAGGGCAAGAAGACTGCCATTGCAGGTAAGAAGAAGTAATAAGATAAAGATAGGAGGTTAATCATGGCACAAACTAAAGGTCGTAAGCGCCGTACTAAGAAGCATATTGAATCTGGTGTTGCACATATCCACTCCACATTCAACAATACACTAGTTATGATCACTGATGTTAACGGTAATGCCGTTTCATGGTCATCAGCTGGTGCATTAGGATTCAAGGGTAGTCGTAAATCAACACCATTTGCTGCACAAATGGCTGGTGAGGCTGCTGCTAAGGAATCAATGGAACATGGTATGAAAACAGTTGAAGTAGCTGTTAAGGGTCCAGGCTCTGGTCGTGAAGCTGCAATCCGTTCATTACAAGCTACTGGTTTGGAAATTACTGCTATTCGTGATGTTACACCAGTTCCTCACAATGGTTCTCGTCCTCCAAAGCGTCGTCGTGTATAGAATGGTTGTATACCCATATGAACTAAGCTACACACATTTCGTTTTGAAAGGGGAACTAACCGAATGATCGAATTTGAAAAGCCAACCATTACTTCTGTTGAAGAAAGTAAAGACTATGGCAAATATATTATCGAACCGCTTGAAAGAGGTTATGGTACAACTTTAGGTAATTCATTACGTAGAGTTTTATTAGCATCATTACCTGGTACAGCGGTATCTGATATTCAAATAGATGGTGTATTGCATGAATTTTCAGCTGTTGATGGCGTAATTGAAGACGTTACACAAATTGTGTTAAACGTGAAGAAATTAAAGCTTAAATCATATGCTGATGACAGTTTAAAGGCTGAAATCGACGTTGTTGGTCCAGCCACTGTTACAGCAAATGATATCAAGGCTGATGATGACTTGGAAATCCTCGATCCAGAACAATTTATTTGTACTGTTGCTGAGGGTGGACACTTCCACATGCAAATGACAGTTATTAATGGTCGTGGATATACTCCTGCAGAACAAAATAAGACGGACGAAACACCTATCGGTGTTCTTCCAGTTGACTCAATTTTTACACCCGTAGAAAAAGTCAATTATCAAGTTGAAAACACTCGTGTGGGTAAGAGAAACGACTTCGACAAATTAACAATCGATATCTGGACAAATGGTTCAATTGGACCACGCGAAGCTATTAGTTTGTCAGCCAAGATTCTTACAGAACATTTAACAAGTTTTGTAAATCTTACTGAAGAAGCTAAGAGCGCTGACATGATGATCGAAAAAGAGGAAACTCAAAAAGAGAAGAAACTTGAAATGACTATTGAAGAACTTGACTTGTCAGTTCGTTCATATAATTGTTTGAAGCGTGCCGGTATTAATACTGTGCAAGAGCTTACTGAAAAATCCGAAGCAGATATGATGTGTGTCCGTAATCTTGGACGTAAATCACTTGTTGAGGTTAAAGAAAAGCTTGCTGATCTTGGATTATCATTAAAGCAAGAAGACTAATCATATCAAATTCAAACAGGAGGTATAGACATGGGCTACCGTAAATTAGGACGTAACAGTTCTCAAAGAAAAGCAATGTTACGCGATTTAACTACTGATTTAATCATTAATGAACATATTGTTACAACTGAAACACGTGCAAAAGAAATCAGTCGTACAACAGAAAAAATGATAACCTTAGGTAAACGCGGCGATTTACATGCTCGTCGTCAAGCTGCTGCTTATGTTAGAAACGAAGTTGCTAACATTTCAGAAGAAGATGATGCAGTTGTTGTTCAATCAGCTCTTCAAAAATTATTCAGTGATATTGCACCTCGTTACAAAGAACGTAATGGTGGATACACACGTATTTTGAAGACAACTCCACGTCGTGGAGACGCAGCTCCAATGGTTATTATTGAATTAGTTTAATAATAATTGTTTATTAATCATTAAAAAATCAGTCATTCTGATAAGTTAGTGAGTGTTAAGATGATGGTTGTTAGCAACCAAGTCTATCTCTGAGATCCCTTTAATCGGGGACACTAACTTGTCGAATGATTTTTTTTTGCCCTTTTTTGTTTTCTTGATTATTGAAGTTAGTTATTATATATGTAATACGGTTCAAGGAGATAACTTTGGAAAAAATCATTTCAATTAAAAACTTAAATTATACTTATCCCGATTCTAAGAAACCTGCAATTAATAATTTAACTGTGGATATCTATAAAAACGAGTGGTTATCAATTGTCGGTAAAAATGGTAGTGGTAAATCAACGCTGACTAAACTAATCGATGGGTTAATTGACGCCGACTCTGGTACAATCGAAATCGATGGACAAGAAATTAATGAGAAGAATATTTGGGAAGTTAGAACTAAAATTGGAATTGTCTTTCAAAATCCAGATCATCAATTTGTTGGAGCAACAGTTGAAGATGATGTTGCTTTTGGTTTAGAGAATCAAGGTATGCCAAGAGAGCAAATGGTCAAGGAAGTGGACCATGCTTTAGAATTGGTAGGAATGCACAAATTTAAGAAACGTGATCCTCAAACGTTATCTGGTGGACAAAAACAAAGGGTAGCGATTGCTGGTGTTTTAGCAACTAGACCACAGATTATTATTATGGATGAATCGACAAGTATGTTGGACCCTGAAGGACGTAGGACAGTTTTGAATTTAATTCAAGAGCTACGTCAACAACAGGATTTAACAATTATTTCAATTACTCATGATATTTCAGAAACAGAGTTATCACAAAGAATTGTTGTTCTGAATGACGGACAGATTGTGCGCGATGATATTCCTAGGAATATTTATGATATGGGGACTGATTTGAGTAAATATGGCCTTGAGGAACCATTTTCTGACGAACTAATGTCAACACTAAGAAATTCGGTGGAATTGCCTGAGAGTTATCTAAATGAAGAGGAGCTAATGAAGCGATTATGGAAATTACGTTCGAACATGTGACACATTCTTATGATGCTAATAGTCCCATGGCAAACCTTGGTTTAGATGATGTTTCTCTAAAAATAAATGACAAAAAATTTACCGCAATTGTTGGTCAAACTGGTAGTGGTAAATCGACTTTGGTGCGTCATATTAATGCTTTGTTAAAGCCAACTGCGGGAAAAATCATTGTTGGTGATCGTGTTATTACATCTGAAACCAATAATAAAAATTTAAAACCATTGCGTAAAAAAGTTGGTATGGTTTTTCAATTTCCCGAGAGTCAGTTATTTGAAGAGACTGTAGAGAAAGATATTATGTTTGGACCAATGAATTTTGGTTTCAGTGAGTCTGAAGCAAAAGATGCGGCACATAAGATGATTGAATTAGTCGGCTTGAATCAAGACTATTTACAAAAATCGCCATTTGATTTGTCTGGTGGTCAAATGCGTCGTGTAGCTATTGCTGGAGTTTTGGCCAGTAATCCAGAGACTATTATTTTAGATGAGCCGACGGCTGGATTGGATCCAGTTGGTCGACATGAGATTATGGATTTGTTTAAGAGCTTGCAGACAAAGGGAAAAACAATCATCCTAATTACACATAATATGGACGATGTAGCTAATTATGCAGATGAAATGGCTGTCATGAGTCAAGGAAAATTAGTAGCTAGTGGTTTGCCAAGTGACGTGTTTAATAGTCAGAAATTATTAGAGGATGATTTATTAACTTTGCCTCAAAGTGCGCAGTTTGCACAATCATTGGCGAAAAAATATTTCCAATTTGATAAATTACCTATTACAATTGATGAATTGAGTGCAGAAATAAAACAACAGGTAAATGGTGATTAAATGAATAAATTAATTATGGGACGATATTTACCCGGGGATTCATTGATTTATCAGTTAGATCCGCGTGGTAAATTTTTATTAACATTCTATTTTGTTGGTATAGTTTTTTTTGCCAATAATGTGGCATCATATGTATTTCTCATGGCGTTTGTTTTATTTGCTGTCTATTTATCTAAAATCAACTTTGGCTTCTTTATAAAGGGATTACGGCCGATATTTTGGCTGATTTTATTCACAGTTTTATTGCAATTGTTCTTTACGCCTAGTTCACATCCAATTTGGCACTGGGGCTTTTTAACTTTATCCAAAGAGAGTATGGTTATTGCTAGTTATATCTTTGTAAGATTCGTATTGATTATTTTTATTTCAACACTATTAACTTTGACAACGACACCAATCGAAATTTCCGATTCAATCGAGAGCATTCTGAAACCATTAAAGAAAGTGAATTTCCCAGTTACTCAAGTAGCTTTAATGTTGTCGATTGCTTTAAGATTTGTGCCGTTGTTGGTTGATGAAACCACTAAAATCATGGACGCGCAAAGGGCACGTGGAGTGGATTTTGGTGAAGGTGGTTTGATTAAACGTATCAAGTCGTTTGTGCCAATCCTAATTCCACTTTTTGTCAGTAGTTTTTCAATTGCGTATGATTTGGCAATTGCTATGGAATCACGTGGCTACAAAGATGGCGAAGGCCGCAGCAAGTATCGGGTACTAAAATGGAGCAAGCGTGATAATGTTACGGTTTTGGTTATGTTGGCTGTAACTATCATATTATTATTTATTCGGAGTTATTAATTTATGACAATAAGATACAAATTAACTATCGCCTATGATGGAACCAAGTTTCATGGCTTTCAAAAACAAAAACAATTAAGAACGGTCGAAGGTGTATTAGAAAAAGCCATTTCAAGAATTGCTAACGGAGAGGAGATCAAAGTCTTTGCTTCGGGTAGGACGGATGCTGGAGTTCACGCTTTAGCACAAGTTGTGCATTTTGATTATCCAAGATTTATCCCGGCTGATAGTATGATGAGAGCTATTAATACGTTGATGCCTTTGGATGTATTAGTTAAGAAATCAGAGATCGTGGATGAAAACTTTCATGCACGTTTTAATGTTAAAAAGAAAACATATATGTACCGTGTAGATTTAGGTCATTATACTGATCCGTTCAAGCGTTTTTATACAGGTCACTATCCTTATCCTTTGGATGTAGATAAAATAAAAATTGCAATTAAGGATTTAATTGGAGAACATGATTTTACTAGCTTTGCAGCAGCTGGTGGCGTGATTGAAAATAAAGTTAGAACTATCTATTCGGCTACAGTTGAGTATAATAAAGAGAACAATGAAGTAGTTTTTGAGTTTACAGGTAATGGATTCTTATATAATATGGTTAGAATTCTTGTGGCAACTCTGTTAGAGATCGGTAATGGTCGCAGAGATGTTCATGACTTTTTACGCTTATATGAAGTAAAGGATCGCCAGGAAGCTAGAGGGACAGCACAAGCGAGTGGTCTATATTTGAAAGAGGTTTTTTATTAAAAAATCTGTGGATAAATATTGACTTAATGTGAGAATCAAAGTATCATTGTAGCTGGTATTGTTTGCCCCACGATAAGCCCCGGAAACTTATTGAGTTGTCAAACAGACGTAGAAACTGGAGGAATTTAAAGTGCGTACAACACCATTAGCAAAAGCAAGTGAAGTTGAACGTAAATGGTATGTAATTGATGGTGAAGATGTTGTCTTAGGTAGACTTTCATCTGTTGTTGCTTCTATTCTTAGAGGTAAAAACAAACCTACTTACACACCTAACGTTGATACAGGTGATAATGTTATTGTCATCAATGCAGATAAAGTTAGATTAACAGGTAGAAAAGCAAAGAATAAGATTTACTATTCTCATTCAGATCACCCAGGTGGGTTGAAGAGCATTAGTGCCGGTCAAAAACAAGCTGAAAAGCCTGACAGATTCATTGAAGATTCTGTTCGCGGTATGCTACCTAAGAACACTCTTGGTCGTCTAGAAATCAAGAAATTGCATGTTTATGCAGGTTCAGAACACAACCACCAAGCACAAAATCCAGAAAAATTGGATATCAACAAACTAATTTAAGGAGGAAAAGAATTTGGCACAAGTATCATACGCCGGAACAGGTCGTCGCAAGGATTCAGTTGCTCGTGTACGCTTAGTTCCTGGAAACGGAAAGATTACTATCAACAAACGTGATGTCAAAGATTACATTCCTTTTGACAATTTGATTGCTGATATGAAACAACCTCTAGATGTAACTGAAACAGCAGAAAGCTATGACGTTATTGCTAACGTTAACGGTGGAGGCTTCTCAGGACAAGCTGGAGCAATTAGACATGGTATTGCTAGAGCTTTACTTGACGTAGATCCTGATTTTAGACCTACACTTAAGTCAGCCGGCTTCTTAACACGTGACCCTCGTATGAAGGAACGTAAGAAACCAGGTCTTAAGAAAGCCCGTAAGGCTTCACAATTCTCAAAACGTTAATATTTATATTTTCAGTTTTGGATCAAAAAACATCTCTCATTTCGAGGGGTGTTTTTTTGTTGTGGAAAATTTATTTATATTTAAGTATTCGAAAACGTTTACAAAATTCTACTTCTTTGATATTATTAACTCGTTCGAATGAGTGGAAAACTTAAAATGTAGGAGGATATATTTATGACTGGATTTCCAAAGGGATTTTTATGGGGCGGTGCTGTGGCTGCTCATCAACTAGAAGGTGGTTGGGACGCCGGCAATAAAGGTGTTAGTATTGCTGATGTGATGACAGCTGGTGATAACGAGACAGCTCGTGAAATTACTGATGGAATAATTCCCGGTAAAAACTATCCTAATCATGAAGCAATTGATTTTTATGGTCATTATAAAGAGGATGTTAAGTTGTTTTCTGAGTTAGGTTTAAAGTGTTTCAGAACTAGTATCGCTTGGACAAGAATTTTTCCGAATGGCGATGAAGATGAACCTAATGAGGCAGGATTAAAGTTTTATGATGATCTTTTTGATGAATTGCTTAAATATAATATTGAACCAGTAATTACTTTGTCTCATTTTGAAATGCCTTACCATTTAGTTAAAGAATATGGTGGTTGGCGTAATCGTAAATTGATCGACTTCTTCGTAAAATTTGCTGAGGTGGTCTTTAAACGTTATAAAGATAAAGTTAAGTATTGGATGACTTTCAATGAAATCAATAATCAAACTGGGTTGAATGAATGGGGATTATTCACTAATTCGGGTATCCTAGTAAAGCCAGGCGAAGATGCTGAAAAGGTTATGTATCAAGCTGGACACTATGAGTCAGTTGCCAGTGCAATGGCAGTGCAAATTGGTCATGCAATCAATCCTAAATTTGAAATTGGTTGTATGTTAGCTATGGGGCCAACTTATCCAGCTTCACCAGATCCTAAAGATGTTTTGAAAGCTCAACGTGCAATGGAAGCAAACTATTGGTTTGCCGATGTTCAATGTAAGGGTAAGTATCCAAATTGGTTGAAACGTTACTTTGAGCGTAAAGACTTTAATTTGGATATCACATTAGCTGACTTAGATGTTATCAAGGCAGGTGTTGTTGATTATATTGGTTTCTCCTATTACGCTTCTCATGTTATTAAAGCAGATAAGAATGAACCGGATGATTACATGACACCAACAAAGAACCATGAGGTTAAGAATCCAGCGTTAGTACGTTCTGATTGGGGATGGGAAATTGATCCAATCGGTTTGAGATATGCCTTAAATTGGTTCAGTGACCGTTATGATTTACCATTGTTTATTGTAGAAAATGGACTAGGAGCTTTTGATAAAGTGACTGAGGATGGTAAGATTCATGATGATTACCGTATTGATTATTTGAGAAAACATATTGAACAGATGCGTTTAGCAGTTGATGTCGATGGTGTTGACTTAATGGGTTACACTCCATGGGGCTTTATTGACTTAGTTTCAGCTGGAACTGGTCAAATGGACAAGCGTTACGGTATGATTTATGTAGATAAGAATGATGCTGGAGAGGGTACTTTGGATCGTTCTAAGAAGGATTCTTTTGAATGGTTCCATAAAGTGATCGAAACAAATGGTACAGACCTTTCTTAATGAGGTATGATAATAAATGATTAGAAAACGTATTCCTAGCGCTTGATAATGGAATACGTTTTTGTTTTGGAGGAGAATCTAGAAATGCCAAAAAAAATGGATACAAATGTTTTGGTTAAGAAGATTATTACTGAAATTCAGTCTGGTGAATTAGTTGATCAAGATTTAAAACTTCCAGCAGAGCCTAATCTGATGTCACGCTACGAAGTAACCCGCTACACCTTGCGCCAAGCATTAAAACAGTTGAGTGTTATGGGTTATACTTATCAAGTCCATGGAGTAGGGACGTTTGTTCGTCACCAACAGACTGTGGATTCAGTGGCTTTAGAACATGAAGGTGGATTGTCTGCTGAAATGGAGCGAATCGGTCGTAAGTTAACGACTAAAACTGCTAGTGAAAAAATTATTCCCGTATCAGAGGCACTCTTTTTACCAAAGACTCATCATTTTCAGAATGACGACAAATTGATTCAAGTTCGTCGCTTTCGATTATTGGATGATAAACCCTATTTGATGGAACAGTCTTATTATTTGCAGTCAGTGATTGATAGTATTCCGGAAGAAGCTTTGTATGGATCACTATTTAAGTATTTTGAGCAAAGTCGTAAGACCCAGATTGGTTTTATTGATCAAACGATTATGAGCGAACCTCTACCAGATGAAGCCAGTGAATTTATGGAGATGCCAGCGGGATCACCGAGCTTGTTGATTAGAGATGAATCATATTTGGCTAATGGTGAATTATTGGCCTTTTCAAAACAATATTATAATTATCAACAGGCAAAATTATTTATGATCAAAAAAGTTCATTGATGGGATGAGATAATATTATGAAGGTAGCAGTCATTCAAGCCAGTAGTCAGATTAAGAGAAACCAACTTTTGTATGATGCTAACTAGGTCGGCTGTGGAAAAGGATGATGAGGTAATTAATTTTGGAGTTTATCCACAAGAAGAAACTTTGTCGTATTTTCGGGTAGCTTTACTCGTAGGATTGTTAATTAATTCTGATGCGATTGATTTTGTGATAACGGGGTGTAGTTCTGGGAATGGGATGAATGTAGCATGTAATACAATGCCAAATGTCCTCAGTGGCTATATACCAACGCCTAGTGACGCTTATTTGTTTGGACGAATAAACTATGGCAACTGTGTTTCATTACCCTTAGGATTGAATTTTGGCTGGGCTGGAGAATTAAATATAAGTTATACACTGGCAAAGTTATTCGATGGTCCAATGAATACTGGTTATCCACAGGGGGAAGCACTTCGAAAACAACGGGATGCAAAGTTACTGCTTGAGATCAAAAGGTCCGAATCTATAAATATGATTGATATAATGGAAAAGTTAGATGAAGAAGTTTTGAAGCCGATTTGGCAGAAACAAGATGTATTAAATTACGTAATAGAGAATGGAAATAATCAAAAATTACGGGATTATTTGATTCGAAAGATTTAAGTGGAGGAAGAATTATGGATTTAGCGGATCTTTCTAGTAAATATAAAGTTAGACGGTTAGTGACTAGTGACACTGAGGAGATTCTCAAATTAAGTTTAAGCAATCCTATATTTTATAAATATTGTCCACCTGTGATTACACGTCCAGTTATTCGTCACGATATGACTGTCGTACCACCACATAAAACGACGGATGATAAGTATTATGTTGGTTTCTTTGACGGTGATAAATTGATTGCCATGTTAGATTTGATTGTAAAATATCCAGATGAAATAACAGCATGGGTCGGATTATTTATGGTTGATAGCCAATATCAGGGGAAGGGTATTGGAACAGAAATCTTTAATGATATTATGTCAGCTTTAAAGAAATCAGGCTTGAAACAGATTGAATTAGCTTATGCTAAAGGTAATAAACAGAGTAAACATTTCTGGGTAAAGAATGGCTTCTTTGAAACTGGTAATGAGGCCCAAGAACCCGGATATACAGCTATTGTGATGGGACGATTATTGTAATAGACGTTGTGTATTATGTGTGCATATAAATTTTTGATTTAAAAATATAATTGTTAGAATAAAATAAAAAGAGAGAATTTACTATGGCACAGGATGATACAAAAGAGGCCACTATAAAAACAGTTGTTGATGTTGTGGCTGAACGAGAAAAGAAGCGTCACGATTGGATTGAAAAATATCTTGATCGAAATCTGAATGTTTATACTAAAAAGTAATCAATAATAAAAAGGTGTTCATATTCTGCAAAATATGAACACCTTTTATTTATTTGGTTTTAAAATCGACGTAAAGCGTCACTAGCATTGATAATAAAACGAAGAATCCAATAATGGAAATCATAATAATATGACGTTTCTTGTTCATGATCAGAATAGCGACAAATTCACGGATCAAAGCGTTGGGTAGAAAATAGAATCTTGTTGGAGCACCAACACCATTGGCTGCTAAGCCGGCCATTCTTGCATAGAGGCCAGCTCTAAAAATGTGATAATTATTACTGAAAAATTTGATATATGCTTTATTACTGCCATAATCATCTTGAATAATCTTCTTCGAAAACTGCATATTCTGCAAAGTATTCTTCGATTGATCTTCTAAAATGATTTGGTCCTTATCCCAACCATGCTCAATAGCATAATTAGCCATTGCTTGAGCCTCAGATAATTTCTCATCATTACCTTGACCACCAGAAAAAACAATTTTTGGAGTAGGACGACCCTTTTTAATCTGCTTGTTAGCAAATTTGATAGCGGCATCGATTCGGTTGCCAAGTAAGCGAGAAACAGTATCGCCATTGATTAATCCAGCTCCCAAAACGATTAAATAATTGGCTTTATATTGTTTAGGGAAGAATTGATAGAGCAAAACGTTGACCAAAAAATTGTATGAACACAAGATCAAGTAAGCACCAACAATTGGTAGACCGGAAATCAAGACATCTAGCCAGTCCGGTAGGAATTTGGCGTGGGCTGATAAGAAAATATTGGCAAACCAGAGTACAACGAGGAAGATCCCCAACAACAAAGTCAGCATATTAGATAATGTATGACTCTCTCGTTTCCAAACGATAAAAGCGTTCCACAGTAGTAGAAGCCACATTGAAATCATGGTAATAAAGATTAAACCGATAATAAGTAAGAAGAGCGTTCCCATAACGACAACGAATGGTAAATTACCAGTACTGAATATTAAAACCGCCAATTCGGCTAAAAAGCTAAAGAAAAAGATAGAAAAAGTAATTCCGTTGATTAAGCGCCGTGGTTCTCTTAACCAAAGGAATAAAAAGATTCCTAACATAATTAAAGTAGCTAATCCCCAGTAAACTGAAATTTTTTGCAAAACGTTGACGTACGGTTCTAAGCTATTCATAAAATCACCTCTCTTAGATTTATGAATGATATATATTCCCATACAATCAAATTAATTTTATCATAGCCGGAAATTTGTTTTGTGGATAAGCATTCACAATTATAAAAATTTTGAGTCGAATAAAATGTAGAGAGATGTTATTCTGAAATTAGAGGTGGAGTATGGCTGATATAAAACTGATCTTGAGTGATATTGATGGAACGATTTTGAATGATAAGAACGTTGTTGATAGTGACTTGAAAGAGAATATTGTCAAATTGAATCATCGCAAGATACCGTTCATTTTGGCTTCGGCTCGGTCTCCTAGAGGGATGATAACTTTGGCTAAAGAATTAGGTGTAATGGATAATCCGATTGCTTGTTATAATGGTGCCTTGGTAGTAAAGGACCTACAAGACAGTGATTATACGACTATTTTGAGTCATGGATTGAATTTACTAGAGGTAAAACAAATATTTCAAATTTTGCAAAAAAAATTTCCTGAAATTTCAATTAATTTGTATTCAGGAGCAGATTGGTATGTGGAAAATCTTGATAAATGGGTTAAGATTGAAGCAGATATTACTAATATGACACCAATTGCTACTGACTTGAATCAATTGGTGGATAAACTTGAGATTCCAATTCATAAGTTACTTCTGATTGGTGAATCATCAGAAATAAGTAAAGCAATGAAGTATTTACAGAATGTAAACCTTGAAAATAGTTCTTTTTACCTATCGAAGGATAATTATTTAGAAATAACTGCTAGTAGGGTATCTAAAGAACATGTTTTACGAGAATTAGCTGATTATTATCATATAAAGTTGAATAACACTATGACTTTGGGTGACAACTTCAATGATGTACCTATGCTAAATTTGGCTGAAGTCGGAGTAGCTATGGATAATGCACCAGTCGATGTTAAAACTCATGCCAATTTTGTGACTAAAAGTAATAATGAGAATGGAGTCTCATATGCAATTGAAAAGTACGTATTAAAGAGGTAAAAAAATGTCTAAGGTTACAGTTATTAAAGCGGATATTGCCAATTTACCATTTCGTGTTGGTGGGATAGTCAATGCGGCTAATAGTGCTCTAATTCCTGGTGGTGGAGTTGATGGTGCATTAAATGCCAAAGCGGGATCTAGTTTAAAAAAAGATATGTTGGCTTTTAAAGGCACTCCTACCGGAACAGCGGTTTATACAAGAGCTTATAATTTGAATGCTGATTACGTCATTCATGCAGTTGGTCCGAGATATGTTGACGGACACTCAGGAGAGGAAGCGTTGCTAACTAGTGCCTATAAATCAGTAATGTTATTGACTCAAAAGTTACATTTATGGACGATTGCTGTCCCCTTCTTAAGTACCGGTGTATATGGATATCCTTTGTATGAAGCAATTTGGATTGCTATCAAAACAATTCAGGAATCTCAAGTCGATACAGAGGCTTTTTTGGTAGCCTTTGATGATCGAACTGAGAAAATAGCAAAGAGTATTTTAGAAGAGGATTAGTATCTTCTTGGGTTAGTTAAGAATGTAATTCAACAAAAAGTTATAACACTATCGAAGATGAAAATTTAAATATATTCAAAATTCTATTCAGACTTTTTTTGTGGCAGGTACTAAAAAGTGCCTACCAGACTTTAAAGTGCGTACTAGGCAAAAAGATCATTTCATTCTATATTAAGAATACAAATTAAACGATAATTAACGGAGGAACATTATGGATCTTCATTTAACAAATAAAAAAGCTTTAATTACAGGTTCTACTAAGGGAATCGGTAAAGCAATTGCAATGGAAATGGCAAAAGAAGGAACCAATGTCATTATTAATGGTAGAAAACAACCAGAAGTTGATAAAGTTGTAGCGGAAATTAAGGATAATTTTCCTAAAACACAACCACAAGGAATAGCAGCAGATCTAGCTAATGAAACTGATCGTGAGAAGTTATTTCAAGAAATTCCTGTGATTGATATTCTAGTTAACAATATGGGAATTTTTCAACCAATGGATTATTTTGATATTGATGATGCCACTTGGGAAAAATTTTATAGAGTAAATGTTTTGGCTGGAAATGCTTTGGCTAAATTTTATTTACCTAAAATGTTGGAGCAAGATTTTGGCAGAATTATCTTCATTGCTAGTGAAGAAGCAGTTATGCCATCAGGTGAAATGCCTCAATACAGTATGACTAAATCAATGAATTTATCTTTAGCAAAGAGTTTATCAATGTTGACAGTTGATACACATGTTACGGTTAATACAATTATGCCTGGTTCTACTTTGACTGAAGGCGTACAAAAGATGTTAGACGACATGTACAAGGATAGTGATTTACCTAAAGATAAGTGGGAAAAGGATTTCATGAAGAATCATCGTTCTCGTTCACAAATTCAACGTCTAATCAGACCTGAAGAGATTGGTCGTTTTACAGCCTTTGTCGCTAGTCCAGATGCTTCGTCATTTTCAGGTGAAGCATTACGTGTTGATGGTGGTCTAGTTCCAACCATTTTCTAAACTTAATGCTATGATGGAAAGCATTAGGAGGAAAGATTATGATTTGGTTATGGACTCATTTGATAACATGGATTGTTATGGCAATTATGATCCTGTTGGCGTTATTTACTAATACACATACTAAAATTTATGAAATGGTTACAAGAGTTGGTTATATAGTCATCATTGCGACGGGAATAAAGTTAGCAATTAGGGCTTGGTCAGTAGAACCAACCTTATTGATTGTTAAAATTATTGTGGCTTTGATTTTTATCGCTTTAGTTGAAATAGCCTTTGCCCGAAAGGCTCAAAAGAGTTTAAATCGTCCATTAATTTGGGCAGTATTAGTTTTCTGCATTGTAGTAGCTCTCTTGGGATTTGCTTTGGCAGGTTGGTATCCATTTGCATAAAAAAAACGACCTTCGGGTCGCTTTTTTAGTTAACCATCTGTTCGTTAACATATTGGGCATAAAGTTTATGATCTTTCATTAATTCTTGGTGACTCCCGTGACCAGTTACTGTACCTTTTTCGATAAAGTAAATTTGATCTGCATCAACGATGGTTGAAAGTCGATGTGCTATTACTAAAGTAGTACGGCCAATCATTAATTGATCTAAAGCTCGTTGAACCTTTTCTTCGGACTCAGAATCGAGGCTGGCAGTAGCTTCATCTAACATTAGAATTTTTGGATCACGTAGGAAAGCTCTAGCAATGGCAATTCTTTGTTTTTGACCACCAGATAGTTTGACACCACGTTCGCCAATTTGGGTTTCTAATTGTTCTGGAAAATTCTTTACGAATTCATCTGCATAAGCCAATTGAAGTCCGTGCCAAAGTTCTTTGTCAGTCAATTGATGATTTAAACCGTATTGAAGATTGTCACGAATACTGCCAGCAAAAACGGCACTATCTTGAGATACGTAACCAATTTGAGAACGCCAATTAGCTAGACTGATATCGCTGATTTCTTGCTGATCTACTTTGATCGTACCAGAATCAGGTTGGTAGAATCTTTCTAATAGAGCGAAGATAGTTGATTTACCACCACCAGAAGGTCCAGCAAAAGCAATGACTGTATTGGGTTTTGCTTCGAAGGAAACATCATGCAAAATGGGATGATCTTTGTCATAGCTGAAATTCAAGTGATCAGCTGTAATTGTTTTTCCTTCAACATCAATATCTTGACCAGTAGTTGTTTCAGGCTTGGTACTTAGGATTTCTTGAATTCTTTCAGTTGAACCCATGGCTTTTTGAACTTGGGAGAAGAAAGTAGCAAAGCTGGCTACAGGAGTAATGATGTTAAATAAATATAGTAGAAAAGCAACTAATGAACCACTTGTTAGTGTACCTTGTTGAATTCTAACAGCACCATAGCCAAGAATGCCGACAAAGATTCCTAACATAACGGTTGTCATGATTGGCTGCAAAACAGCTTCAACTTTTGCATCTTTAATACCGACTTTGAAGATACGATCAATCAAAGTTCCGCCGGTCTCTTTTTCAAATATTTCACCGTTACTTGACTTGATCAAACGAACTTCGGAAAGTTTTTCGCTGGCATCGGCATTGAAATCAGCTGTTGCGGCTTGAAGTTTGCGGCTTGAAGTTTGCGGCCTAAACGAGACATTATCTTTCCAATAGGAAGTAAGATCAAAACAATAATTGGAACAACGCCAAACATTAATGAAGCCATTTTCCAATCCATAAAGAAAAGAATGACCATTGAACCAATTAATTGAATGGCTCCGGTTATGAAGTTAGGGAATTGAGCAGTAATTAAATCTTTGATAACGCTAGTATCGTTAACTAGACGGGAACTGCTTTCACCTGACTTGTGATCATCGAAGTAGTCAACGGGTAATCTTAAAAGATGAGCCCAGAGTTTCTCAAGTAAAGTTTTGACTGAACTTTCGCCGACATATCTCAGAATGTAACCGCCAATTGTTCCAAAACCTAATTGAATCACAAATGCTAGGATTAAAACGACTAACATTTTACTATCTATCTTTGATAGGCCACTGGTATCAACCAACTTTTTGGTTAATTGGGGTACAACCAAACTGGCACCACTAGTTACTAAACTTAAAAGCATTCCTAACAGGAAAAGAGCCTTTTTCGGATTGACGCTGTTAATCAACTGTAGAAAATCTTTGAATTTGAAGGTACCAGTTCTTTTAGGTAAATCGCGTCTCATCATTGTTCCATCACGTATATCTTTATATCCTCACTAAATTAAAATTCGTTGCCACGCCAAAAGTTATTATGAAAGTCTGGTCTGTGACCGTGGTTATCATGATTGTTGTGATCACGTCTAAAATCAAATCCCGACATATGACGTCTGTCAAATGGCATGTTGTGCATATTTTTTCTCATTTCATCACGCATACGATCAATTTCTTCAGGATCCATGTTCTGATGCATCTCCATCATTTGATCACGCATGTTCAACATAGCCTTAAAACGATCAGTTGGATCGACAAACTTTTCGGAGTTCTTTTTGAAATCATCGTCCCAACCATCAGAAATCTTTTGAAGGTAAGTACTAAATTGTTGTTTCTCATCATCAGTTAGACCGGCTAAGAAAGTCTCACTATAACTTTCGTTCTTCAAAGCCGCGTTTTCTTCGGCTTTTTGACGTCCTTCATCAGTTAAGTAGACATGTTTGCTACGCTTATCTTCAGGATCTTCTTGACGATTGATGAGACCTTTAGTTTCCATTTTCTTCATCAATTCAGCTAGAGAACTAGGTCTAAGATCTAGAACATTGGCCAAATAATTTTGAGTTAAGCCATCCTCTAGCTTCAAAATGGCCAAAACGCGTTGTTGACCAGTTAATTTTTGTTTCTTTTGGCTCATGAAGTAGTTTCCTGCTTCTCCAATAAAACGTAATTGTTTCATTAAATCATCTGTAAGTTTGCTCATAATTTATATTCCTCATTTCTTTTTCAATTGATTCGGTACCGAACTTTATTACGAGAATGAATTATAGTTCGGTACCGAATCATTGCCAACGATTTATTTCTAAAAATTATATTGAAACAAAATAGTTGACTTTAATAATTAAAATCTCTAGAATACAAACAGTAAAAATTATCATTTATATATGTGAGGGAAATATGCGTCAGAATATTATATTAGAGTGTAGTAGGACTAACGAACGACTCTATCTAACAAGCAAGAATAAACAAAATAACCCAGAACGTTTAGAATTAAAAAATATTCACCAAAATAAAAACAAAGAGAAATTTTTAAAGAGGTAAAATAATGGCTAAAAAATCAAAGATTGAAAAGAATAAGAGACAAGCAGAATTGGTAGCAAGATATGCTGAAATTCGTAAGCAATTAAAGGCTCAAGGTGACTATATTGCCTTGTCTAAGTTACCTAGAGATTCAAGTCCTGTCAGAATTAAGAACCGTGATTCACTAGACGGACGTCCACACGCTTATATGCGTAAATTTGGAATGTCACGTTTGAATTTTCGTAAGTTAGCACATGAGGGTAAAATCCCTGGTGTTCAAAAAGCTAGCTGGTAAGGAGAAATTATGGAACAAGTAAAAACTGCTACAGCGTATAGACAATTAAAGAGTCCTAATATCAAGACACGTAAGCGTGCTTTGCGTGTGATTAAAGATAGTAAAAAGAGATAAAAATGAACAGCGACTATTCAGAATAAACATCCTGAATAGTCGCTGTTTTAGTTTTTTAAGTTAAATAATAAAAGGTATTTTTAATCGGATTTATTTTTATCTAAAGATAACTTCGTTATAATTGGTGTATTAAATTATTTGGAGGAATTTGATGGCAGACTATAGAATTGAAGAAGACACTTTAGGTGCAGTAAAGATACCTCAAAAAGCTCTCTGGGGACCACAAACAGAGCGTAGCCGTAATAACTTTTCCACAGGTGCAAAGATGCCTTTGGAAATCATTAAGGCCCTTTTACAGATTAAGAAGGCTGCCGCAATTGCCAATAAAGAAGCTCATGCAATCAGTACGGAAAAAGCTAATTTGATTGTGAAGAGTATTGATCAACTATTGAGTTTAAATGATGAAGATCTTCAAAAAGATTTTCCATTGGTGGTATACCAAACAGGCTCTGGTACACAAACTAATATGAATGTGAATGAAGTAGTTTCACATGTTGCTCAAAAAATTGATGCCAAATTAGAAATTTTACCAAATGACGATGTTAACCATGGTCAAAGTTCAAATGATATTTTTCCTACAGCAATGAATATCACGGCAGCTTTGGCTGTGGATAAATTAGAAGAATCAACAGAACATTTAATTGATGAATTGAAACAAAAACAAGAAAAATATTGGAAAGTAGTTAAGATTGGTCGTACACATTTACAAGATGCTACTCCGTTAACTTTTGGTCAGGAAGTTAGTGGTTGGGTCAGTATGTTGGAACATGATCTCTCATATTTAAAGAATCTCAATCAAACACTTAGTGAATTGGCAATGGGCGGAACTGCCGTTGGAACAGGATTAAACGCAGCACCAGGATTTGCTGATAAAATTGCTGAACAGATGAGTCAAGTTTACAATCATCCGTTTACCGCTGATACCAATAAATTTTATGGCTTAGCTGCTCATTCTGGCTTGAATGTCGTGCACGGTGCTATTAAGACCTTGGCTAGTGATTTAATGAAAATAGCTAATGATGTTAGATTTTTAGCAAGTGGCCCTAGATCGGGTTATGGTGAATTAAATATTCCTGCTAATGAACCGGGATCATCAATCATGCCAGGAAAAGTTAATCCTACCCAGGCTGAAGCTATCACGATGGCTGCCGTACGTGTGATGGGAAATGATGTTGTTGTTACAATGGCTTCTAGTCAAGGTAACTTTGAAATGAATGTCTATAAACCAGTTTTGATCAGTACCTTCTTAGAGTCCGCTGAATTATTGACAGGAACAATGTATGGTTTTGCTGATAAAATGATTGCTGGTTTGACTGTTAATAAAGAGCGTATGACAGAATTGGTTGACCGCTCGCTTATGACAGTTACGGCTTTATCTCCACATATTGGTTATCACCAAAGTGCAGAAATTGCTCAAAAAGCTCAAACTGATGGTACAACTTTGAAAGAGGCCGCTATTAAGTCAGGTCTAGTGACAGAAGAACAATTTGATAAATGGGTTGTACCGATTGACATGACTAATATCGAGGAGAAATAAAATGGCAGAAAAATTTATTTTTACACCAACTAAAATCGACCAATTGAAAGATAGTTATGATGTGATAATTATTGGTTCTGGTGGCGCTGGTCTGACAAGTGCTATTCAAGCTTATGAGTTGGGACTTTCTCCGGTTATCTTAGAAAAGATGGATAAGCTTGGTGGTAACACGACTCGTGCTTCTTCAGGTATGAACGCTGCCGAAACCTTTGTTCAGTTGAATCATAAAATTGTGGATAGTTTTCAAGATTTCTACGACGAGACCTTTATCGGTGGGGGAAAACAAAATAATCCTGAACTGTTAAAAATTTTCACTGAGCATGGAGCTTTAGCAATTGATTGGTTGGCACAACATGGAATTGAGCTGGATGATTTAACAATTACTGGTGGGATGAAAACGATGCGTACACACCGTCCTAGTTCCTTGGCACCAATTGGTGGTTACTTAGTAACAGAATTGTTGAAGTTAGTGGATAAATATCAAATTCCTTTGTTTGATAATATTAAAGTTGATCAATTATTGATGAAGAATGATCGAATTGTTGGTGTGAAGGCATCAGCAGATAAGAAAATTGAAATTCATACGAAGGCTGTTATTTTGGCTACTGGTGGATTCGGTGCAGGTAAGGATCTTTTGGCTAAGTATCGTAAAGATTTGACCAGTTTAAAGACAACTAATCAACCGGGTGCTACTGGTGATGGAATTAAATTAGCTCAAAATATTGGTGCTAAATTAGTTGATATGGATCAAGTTCAAGTTCATCCGACTGTTCAACAAGATACACCGCATGCCTTTTTAATCGGTGAGGCTGTTCGTGGTGAAGGAGCAATTCTAGTTAACAATGAGGGCAGACGTTTTGTTAATGAACTGGACACACGTAAAAATGTCACCCAAGCTATTGATGACTTAGGTGGGACCGGAGCCTATTTAATTTTAGATACAAGTATCCGTCAACGAGTTAAAGCCATTGAGTTTTATGATCATGTCGGTTTAGTAGAAAGTGGAAAAGATTTAACTGAATTGGCAGAGAAGACGAATTTGAATCCAGAGAATTTGCAGGCAACAGTAGAAAAATGGAATAAAGCCGTTGAAGCTAATAAAGATAGTGAATTCAATCGTAGTACAGGAATGGAAAGAACCATTTCTCAAGGACCGTTCTTTGCAATCCATATTGCACCGGCTGTTCATTACACAATGGGTGGTGTAGCAATTAACCATAATACGCAAGTTTTGAATACTGATAATCAGGTCATTGAAGGCTTGTTTGCAGCAGGAGAAGTAGTCGGTGGTTTACATGGAAATAATCGAATTGGTGGTAATTCGATTGCAGAAACAGTAGTCTTTGGTCGGCAAGCAGGACAACAAGTTTTTAAATACTTAAATTAAAGAAGAACACACATATCAACCGTATGGAATACTTTGGTTGATATGTGTGTTCTTTTTCTATTGATATGTTGTGATAACAAAAAGTGTGGAGAAGAATCAAAATCTAAGTAAACAATTTTTGTTACATTTTTTTTGATTTAATGATGTAGTAGAATGGATATTAACAAATTTAATAAAATTATATTTAGTGTTTAACAAGGGGGGATTAAATGGATTTTATAGGGCCGTTATGTTTAATTTTAATTACAACTACAATAGCCGGCCATTTTGCCAATCGTATTGGGATACCTGCTGTTATTGGTGAACTGTTGGTAGGAATCGTATTAGGACCAGCGATACTTGACTGGATAAAATTAGATGGGCTAGTTAATGCTTTCTCCGACATTGGGGTTGTTATTCTGATGTTTTTAGGTGGATTAGAAAGTGATTTGAAATTATTACGGAAATATTTGCGTCCTGCCATTATTGTGGCCATTTCTGGGGTCATCTTGCCAGCTTTAATCATGGGTGGCGTGACTTATTTGTTCGGTTTTTCCTTCCTCGAATCTCTATTTATCGGAGTTGTCTTCTCGGCTACTTCTGTCTCCATTTCAGTAGCTGTACTAAAACAATATAAGGCTTTGTCGACTCGTGAGGGAGCTACTATTTTAGGTGCTGCGGTAGCAGATGATATTATTGGTGTTTTATTATTGTCATTGATGATCAGTTTGTTGGCTAGTCAAGGGATTCATGCGGGTGGACATCAGCCGGGAATTTTGATTATTCTTTTGGAACAGTTAGCTTTCTTCTGTGGAACCTTTTTACTGGTAAAATGGATTGCGCCATATTTGATGCATTTGGGTGAACGTCTAATTGTGCCATCAAGCGTTACAATCATGTCGATGATTATCTGTTTGAGTATGGCTTGGTTAGCTAATATAGTCGGTTTGAGTGGTGCTATTGGTGCTTTCTTTGCCGGAATCGCCGTGGCTAATACACCATATAAGAGTATTTTGGCCGATCATGTTGAGCCCCTAGGAAATTCGATTTTTATACCTGTTTTCTTTGTAAGTGTTGGTTTGAATATGACTTTAAATCATTTTTTGAGAAATTTGATGTTGGTCATCGTATTAGTTATTTTAGCTGCTTTAACCAAGTGGCTTGGTTGTGGATTAGGCGCTAAGTTCAGTGGTTTTGATAACTTGAGTAGCTCAGTCATTGGAACGGGGATGATAGCTCGTGGTGAGATGGGCTTGATTACCGCACAAATTGGGCACCAAGCCGGTTTATTGAATAATACCGATTATTCAGCCATTATCTTAGTTATTATTTTAGTGACTTTGATTTCACCGTTGTTATTGAAGCAAACTTTGAAAAAATCATTGGCTCAAGATTAGAATTTTAGATATCAGTTATTTTAAACAGGTATCTATTTTTTTATGTAAATAAAATAGTTGATTTTTATTTATTTAGGATGTACCGTATTAGTGTAGCAGGACAGTATGGAGGAGGAACAATGGAATATATTGATAACATTCCGATATATTTGCAGATCAAAGAAACTTTATATCATAAGATTATTGCACATGAGTATGAACCAGGTTCGCAATTACCGTCGGTACGACAATTGGCAGTTCAGTTTACAGCTAATTCTAATACCGTTCAAAAAGCTTTAAAGGAAATGACTGAAGAGCATATTATTGCAGCTCAACGAGGTAAAGGTAATTTCATAACGAGCGACGAGACAATTATTGGGGAATTGAGGGATCGTATTGTGAAGAGTACATTGGATGAAACATATGATAAATTACACGCTTTAAAAATGAGTAATGACGAAATAATCGATAGTTTTATCAACTATGTTAAACAGAGGGATGATGACCATGAGTAAAATTCTGGAGATTGATAATCTTAGTTATCGAAAAAATAGTAAGACAATTCTCAATCATATTAATTTGAGCCTAGATAGTGGAAAGATTATTGGTTTATTAGGTGAGAATGGATCTGGTAAAACTACTTTAATGCGTTTGATTGCGGGAGTTAATGCTAGTAGTGAAAAGAATATTGCGGTTAATGGCATGACACAGAAATCTAAAATTAAATCTCAAGTTAGTTTGAGTGATTATTTAGATGGTTTCGCTAGAAGTTCAAGAATTGATGATATCGTTAGATTTTATCGTAATGCTTATAGCGACTTCTCCGATGAAAAATATAAAGAAATTTCTGAGTATTTGAATTTAGACGCTTCTAAGCGTTTGTCATCATTGTCAACAGGTACTCGAGGGAAGTTAGTAATAGCCTTAGCTTTATCAAGAGAAACTAAGTTGTATCTTTTGGACGAACCTTTAAATGGTATCGATAGTATGTCACGTAAGAAGATCATCAGTAGTATTATTCGTTGGAAGACTGAAGATTCAACAATTATTATCAGTGATCACTATGTGACCGAAATCGCTAGTTTGTTGGATGATATTGTGATCATCAAGGATCAGACGGTTTATGAAGTCGATTCTGTAGAAAATATTCAAATGAAATATCATTTAGGAATCGAAGAATATTACGAAAAGGTTTATGAAGGGGGATTAGCCCGATGAGTAATTTTTGGGGAGTAAGCAAAAACCTAATGTGGAATAAATTCAAATTGATGAATTGGATTTTAGTAATTGACGCAATAGCCATTGTAGTTATTTTTTTCATCAATCTTTTTAAAATGGGATATAGTAGCTTTGAACTTATTCCAGTATTATTTGTTTCAAGCATAATGATCGTTAATCTTGTTAGTGTTGTTATGTTGGCACGTGTTAATGAACGTGTCCTGACAAGTAGTAATTATCGTTTGATCCCTATTTCTGATACGAAATTATATTTAAGCAATATATTGACAACATTTTTGGCAACTGTTTATCTATGGATTGTGGAAACTGTTATAAACGGTTTAGTAGATTTAATCGCTATAACAATTAAATACTCTAAATATAAACAGTTAAATGGCAACGTAAGTTCCCAAGATATTATGGCAGCAATTCAATTTCTATTATTTATGGCTTTAGCTACTATCGTAATTTGGTCTGGTATTACTTTGATTCATTTTATTGTTAATTTGGTCAGTGGCTTTTTACCATTTGGTCGACAAAAATTTGTTTTGTTCTTAGTTTATTTAGTTGTCATTGGCTTATCACTATGGGCTTTTAATTATGTTATGTTCAATATTTTTACAGCGTTCTATCAAAATGGTTTCCAAATTGATACCGTTAGACAATTGAATTCAACTTTGTGGATTGGTTCAGGCATTGCCTGTGTTTGGATAGTACTCTTTAGTGTTATTAATATTTATTTGATGAAACGTTGGATTGAGACGGTTCGTTAGGATATAAAAAAGATCATCCGGAAGGATGGTCTTTTTTTTTATGCTTATTAGTGATTTTGAGTTGAATAGGTTGATGATTTTTTTAAGAATTCAGTATCATCAGGATCGGATCCAACACGTTTATTACTGTCCAATTGAGAAATTTGTTCCATTTCTTCAGGGGTTAAATTGAAATGATAGTCAAATAATTGAATATTTTCTTTAATACGATTCTCATGAATTGATTTAGGGATGATGATCTCACCACGTTGAATATGCCAACGTAAGACTACTTGTGCTGGTGATTTTTGATGATTCTCAGCAATTTGTTTAATAACTGGATCGGCAATAACCTTGTTGACGCCACCACCAAGTGGACTCCATGATTCATGGGCAATGTGATGATCCTTTAAGTATTTATGAAGTTCATTTTCTTGGAAATAAGGATGAGTTTCAATCTGATCAACCATTGGAGCAATCGTGGCCGTCTTCATTAACTGTTCAATATGATGAGCCTTGAAGTTTGAAACACCAATAGCCTTAATCTTGCCTTGTTTATATAAGTCTTCCATAGCCCGCCAGTTTTCTTCAAAACCAGGTGCTGGCCAATGAATTAAGTATAAATCTAGATAGTCCATATCTAACTTTTTCAATGACTTATTGAATTGAGCAATAGTTTCATCATATCCGCGGACATCATTCCAAACTTTAGTAGTTATAAAAAGATATTTACGATCAATTCCTGTTGTCTTAATTGCCTTGCCAACAGCTTCTTCGTTGTCATAAAAACTTGCGGTATCAATATGTCTGTAGCCACTCTCAATAGCCCACTTAACACTATTAAGAACTTCATCGTCGCTCATTTGGAATACACCTAGGCCGACTTGAGGGATTGTAACACCATTTGTTAATTCAATATAAGGAATATTTGTTGTCATAAATTTACCTCCCATTTTTCAAATTCATTATAGTGCTGACTTGGTAACAGCGGAAGTTCTTCATTTGTATATAAATTGTTTAAAACATGTAAATTTTATAAAAGTATATTTTACAGAAAGTTAATCGTTAATTTACATTGCTTTGTTAATCTAAGATTGTTCGAAAAAATGAAATAGAAAGTTGGGAGTTAGTTATGAAAAAAGGGCGATTATTAACCGCTTTTCTAGGGGTATTTTTATTATTAACCGGTGTCTTAGCTGGTTGTTCTTCAAAGAGTTCAGCTTCACCAAAAGCTGGTAGTAACAGCAGCAAGGAAATCACAATGGTTTTCTATCCAAATGAATCAGCTAAAAACTTCAGTGCTTCAAGAAAAGCATTGAAGGAAGAATTACACAAGGCAACTGGTAAGAAAATTAATATTCAAACAACTACAGATTACAATATTGCCATTGAAGCTATTGCTTCAGGTAAGGCTCAATTAGCATTTATGGGTGCGGATGGTTATATTCAAGCACATGCTAAGAATGAAAAAGTTGTTCCATTGCTTCTCCAATCAGGTCCTGATGGTACAACTAAGGGTGCCAGTTACCGTTCATATTTGATGGTTCAAAAAGATAAAGCAGACCAATACAAAAAAGACGGCAAGTACAGTATTGATAACATTAAAGGTAAGAAAGCATCATTTGTTTCAACAAGTTCAACTTCAGGTTTCGCCGTACCAACAGATGAAATTCAAAAGCATTTTAAATTAAAAAACAAAGACCAATTATCAGAAGGTGGCAAATTCTTCGATAAAGTTCTTTACGGTAGTACTCACCCAGGTTCAGCTATTAACTTACTAAAAGGTGATGCCGACGTTGCTGCATTTGACGATGGTGATCTTACACCATTCCTAAAAGTTACATCCGGTAGTTATGACAAGGTTGGTTCAACATTTACTGTAAGAAGTGATGCTGATGCACCATTCGCAGAATTCAAAGGTAAGGAATTAGTTAACCTTTCAGTATTGCCAGTACAAAATGGACCTTTCGTTGTAAATTCAAAAGCTCTAAGTAAAGATGATATTGACGCAATCGCAAAACACTTTACATCAAAAGATATTACAAATAATAAAGACCTATTTTCTGACGGAAAAGGTAAAACACCAACTCTATGGCAAAAGAAAACAGACAAAACTGTTCTTCTAAAAGTTGATGATGAATGGTACAAACCTACTCATGAACTAGTTGGTAAATAAAGAGGCGGCCTATGTTAGAAGTTAAGAATTTAGACAAAAGTTACCAAAAAGATCATCCAGCTCTAACAAACATATCCTTCAGTGTTAAGCCAGGGACATTTGTGGCTATTATTGGACCATCTGGTGCAGGTAAAACTACAATTTTGAGAAGCTTGAATCAATTGATTAAAGATGACAATGGAGAAATTCTTCTTGATGGTAGTAATATTCGTTCAGCTAATAAAGCTCAATTAAGAAAATATCGTCGTCAGATTGGAATGGTTTTCCAAAATTACAATTTGATTGAGCGATTGACTGTTATTGAAAATGTTTTACATGGACGTTTAGGCTATAAATCAACTTTGGCAGGTGTTTTCGGCCGATATACTCAAGCTGAAAAAGAAGAGGCCATGTCTTTATTGAAAAAGGTTGGTTTGGAAGACTTTGCATTACAAAGATGTTCTGAATTAAGCGGTGGTCAAAAACAACGAGTTGGGATTGCCCGTTCTTTGATTCAACATCCAAAAGTCATTTTGTGTGATGAACCGATTGCCTCACTTGATCCAGCATCTGCACAAACTGTAATGCAATTACTTAAAGATTTAACTGAAGAATACAATTTGATTTGTGTTGCTAATTTACATCAAATAAATATGGCAAAAAAATATGCTGATCAAATTATTGGCATTCGTAAAGGACAACTGGTCTTTGATGAGGCCGCTGATTTGTTATCAGAAGATATTTTGAGGACGCTCTATGATCAAGACATTACAAAGGAGCTTGAATAATGCAATCTTCTGCAAAATATTTAACACGCAAAGGTTGGTATCAAACCGCGATAATCGCAATTATTGGCGGTACCTATATATTAGGTAGTTGGATTCTAAACTTTGATAATTTAAGCGGACTAATGGCAGTTCCCAGAGCCTTTGGGTGGTTAGGCATAAACTTTCAACCTACAGCTAAGTCAGTAGAGTATCTACCCAAAATTTGGCAAAAATTGATGCAAACGGTGTTGTTGGCCATTTCTTCAACAGTAGTGGCTGCCATTATTTCCATCTTTGTAGCTCTAATTGGTTCTAAAGTCACTGGTATAAATGGCTTTGTTCAATTGATTGTACGTGGAATAGCTTCTTTCTTTAGAAATATTCCATTAGTTGCTTGGTCAATGATTTTATTATTTTCATTTAAACAAAGTGATTTTACTGGATTCTTAGCTTTGCTATTAATGTCCATTGGGTTTTTAATTCGTGCTTTTATGGAGATTATTGAAGATGAGGCGAGTGAGACAATGTTGGCTTTGAAGGCTACAGGAGCAAGCTACTTCCAAGTTATCTTTCAAGCTGTTTTGCCACAAATCTTGCCAAGTGTTCTAAGTTGGATTCTTTATATGATAGAAAATAATGTTCGTGATGCTACGTTGGTTGGGATTTTGACAGGTACAGGAATTGGATTCATTTTCGATTTGTATTACAAGAGCTTTAGATTTGATGCTGCTGGAATGACTGTCTTGTCCATTATTATTGTGGTAATTGGACTGGAATTAATTTCAAATCAAATTAGAAAGGTGATCTTATGATAGATAGCGAAGATAGGGTTATTAAAAAACCTCAGTTACCAAGTTCACCCAACATTAAACTACATGAGACTAGTTTATCCCGAGTAATGATTTTACTAGTATTTGTCTCATTATTGTTGATCACAGGTTTTACACTGACGCATTTGGATACTGCTAACGTGCAGTTAAATGCGGCAGTTAAAGAGTTAACATCAACACTCCACCAAATGTTTTTACAACCTAGTACTGGTAGTGATGGATTAGGAGAATTATTACAAGGTTTAGGGATGAGTTTACTCATTTCAATTATGACAACCATTATTGGAGCTGTATTTGGATTCTTCTTTGCTGTTCTGGCTTCCAAGAATCTAACCAATGTTTATCTAGGAACAATAATTAGAGTTGTTATGGCCGTTGTAAGAGCTATTCCAACAATTATCTGGGCTTTGATCTTTTCCATTGTCTGCGGATTAGGATCAACTGCAGCTATTTTAGGTTTAAGTTTCCACAGTGTGGCCTACTTAACAAAAGCTTATTCAGAGAGTATTGAAGGAATTGATAAATCTACTATTGAATCGCTGGAAGTTACAGGAAGTAAATTTTGGGTGATTGTATTTCAAGCTATTTGGCCAACCATCATGGCCTCGTTTGTCTCATGGACATTTATTCGTTTAGAGATTAACTTTGCTAATGCAATTGCCGTTGGTGCAGCCGCTGGTGCCGGAGGAATTGGATATCAATTATTCGTTGCTAGTGGTATGAGTTTTGATTTCCACGAAGTAGGATTTATCGTTTACTTAATTATTTTAGTAACATTTTTGCTTGAGTTTATTGCGGTCAAAATAAGACATTTCTATTTAGATCGTTAAGTTAGGGAGAGAATTTTTATGATTGAAGCAGTTATTTTCGACTGGGCGGGAACAACCGTTGACTATGGAAGTTTAGCACCAGTCACCGCATTCAAAAAAGCATTTAAGGATGCCGGAATAGAATTAAGTGATGAAGAAATTCGTCGAGATATGGGAATGGCTAAGTGGGATCACATTGGCAAAATTCTTAATCTTGATGATGTTAAGCAGCAGTGGCAAGAAAAATATTCAGCATTACCCAACAATGATGACCGTAAGAAAATCTACGCCGGTTTTCAACAATCATTGATTCATTATTTGAAAGAATATACAGAGTTGAAATCAGGCGTATTGAAGACTTTTAATTATTTGAAGGATTACGGCATTAAAGTTGCAACTACTACTGGTTATACTGCGGAAATGATGAAAATTGTTGAATATAAAGCTGCAGAATATGGTTATACCCCTGATCTGGTTGTGACATCAGAAGATGTTAATAATCAAGGGCGTCCTTCTCCAGCAATGATCCAATTGATTATGAGAAAATTTAATATTGATGATTCCAAGAAGGTACTTAAAGTAGGGGATACTTTAGTAGATATTGAAGAAGGTCGTAATGCTGGTGTCAAAACAGTTGGGATAGTCGAAGGCAGTAGTTTAATGGGATTATCACAGGTTGAATTTGATGAATTGGATAACGAGCAACAAATTGCTAAACGTAATGAAGTGAAACGCAAATTTGAATCTGTTAATGCTGATTTTATAATTGACAGTATTTATGACTTGGTTCAAATTATTGAATATTTAAATGAATCGATGGATAAAAAATGGTAAAAAAATATTTGCTTCTAACACCCGGACCATTAACCACCAGTGAAAAAGTAAAAGGTGCAATGGATTTTGACTACTGTACTTGGGATGATGATTATAAACGAATAACACAGTCATTTCGTCATTCGTTATTAGATTTAGCACAAGTCAGTGAAAAAGAATATTCAGCTGTACCGATTCAAGGTAGTGGGACATATGGGGTTGAATCGGTAATTAGTTCGACTATTTCTGACAACGATAAATTGTTTATTGCTATTAATGGCGCTTATGGTAAACGTATCAGTGAAATGGCTGACGTTTATGGTATTAAGCATGTTGATTTAGTTGTTGATGAAAGACAACCAATTACTTTGGAACAGGTCACAAAAGTTTTGGATGAAAATCCAGATGTAACTCATTTTGCAATGATTCATTGTGAAACAACAACTGGAATTCTAAATCCAATTGAAGAAATTATTCCCAAAGTTAGTGATCGTGGAGTAATTACAATTGTCGATGCAATGAGTAGTTTTGGTGGAGTTCCAATTGACATGAAAGCTAATAAAATTGATTTCTTGATTAGTAGCTCTAATAAATGTATTCAAGGTGTACCTGGATTTTCATTTGTTATTGCTAGAAGAAGTATTTTAGAAGCCGCTAAAGGAATTGCTAGAACACTGTCACTTGATCTATATGATCAATATGCTGAAATGGAACGCAATAATGGTAAGTGGAGATTTACTTCACCTACTCATGTTGTTCATGCTTTTGCAGAAGCTCTAAAAGAGTTGAATGAAGAAGGCGGCGTAGTGGCCCGTCATCAACGTTATGTGAATAATCAAAAGCATTTAGCTGCTGGTATGGAAGAACTTGGTTTTAAGGTTTTAATAGATAGAAAATTCCAATCACCAATTATCACATCATTTATTTATCCAAGTGATGATTTTGATTTTCATAAGTTTTATCAAGAATTAAAGGAAGATGGTTTTGTTATTTATCCTGGAAAAATTTCTCAAGTACCGACATTTAGAATTGGTAATATTGGAGAAGTTTACGATGAGGACATTACAAAATTATTATTAGCTGTTAAAGAAATCGTTGATAGGACGAATTTACAATTGAAGTGCAACGAGTAAGAAGAAAATAAAAAAGAACTC
>NZ_AZES01000118.1 GCF_001434985.1 Companilactobacillus paralimentarius DSM 13238 = JCM 10415
TAAACGCGGTTCTGAATGTCTCTTAAAACCTGTCTCAAATATTGACTTCAATCCATTATCAGCTCAAATATTATCGAGATACCCTAAAAACAATGGGTATTGAACAAAGTATGTCTCGAAAAGGCAATTGTCACGACAACGCCCCAATTGAGAGTTTTTTTAATCTGCTCAAAAGAGAATGTCTTTATAGGTATAATATCGATGACCTAACCGAATTAAAGAACATAGTCGCTAAATATATCAATTGGTACAACAATAAACGTATTTCTTTAAACAAAAATGGATTGTCCCCTGTAGAATACAGGGAACAATCCATGATTTTTTAAAACTTATAAAAATGTCTAACTTTTTTATTGCACTTCAATTTACATCCCTTTTAAATTTCATCTTATTTAAATATATGGTAGATTGTAAGATTAAATAGAATTCTACCCAGACGAAAAATTTGGATA
>NZ_AZES01000119.1 GCF_001434985.1 Companilactobacillus paralimentarius DSM 13238 = JCM 10415
AAAGAAATACGTTTATTGTTGTACCAATTGATATATTTAGCGACTATGTTCTTTAATTCGGTTAGGTCATCGATATTATACCTATAAAGACATTCTCTTTTGAGCAGATTAAAAAAACTCTCAATTGGGGCGTTGTCGTGACAATTGCCTTTTCGAGACATACTTTGTTCAATACCCATTGTTTTTAGGGTATCTCGATAATATTTGAGCTGATAATGCCATCCTTGATCAGAGTGAAGGATTGGTTTTAAAGAGGGAACTATATTTTGCT
>NZ_AZES01000120.1 GCF_001434985.1 Companilactobacillus paralimentarius DSM 13238 = JCM 10415
TACAAAAATAGAGTTGATGGCAAAATGCCTATCAACTCTATTTATCGTACAGCCGAGATTGTAAGTAAACCAATTGATCGGTTGAAATTTGTTCGTAAAGTGCACTACCTAATTCACGACTTATTTCTTTAGTTGAGATTAGATTTTGAATGTAAGTATTTTCCTGTTGAAAGGCTTCAATTAAAAGTTCATTTTGATCATTTTCATAATGATCATGACCAACCAAACGACGGTGTCTTTCATCATAAGATCGACGAACAATACTGATCTCACGATTGTTGCCACTATCGTTCACCAAACTTTGATTAAGATAGCTAGTAATTTTAAGATAAGGTTTTTCTTCAACTTCGGCTATTTTATCCCAAAGCTTTCGATTACGATTCAACATTTGTTCACGGCTGATATTTTTACGCTGTGATTGCATCTTATGATACATTTTGCGACGTTTACGTGCTGTCTTGGTTAACGATAGTTTTTCTACGACATGGAAACGTAAGAAGAGTTGTACTCTTTGACGAAAACTATTTTGGTATTGCAGGACAGTTCTACGTGCCACTCGCATGTATAAATCAGCACTTTGTTCAGATATCTCACCGTTACTTAACATCTCATCGATAGTTTGTTGTTCTAGTTCAAAGCAGTTGTCAAAGATAATTGTTAATTTGTTTTTATCGATGTGTCCATCAATTGTACGTTGCCCATCAAGAATATTTACCACTCGGCCAATGCTGGTAGAACTATCATGACGTGTTTGAAGATTGACAATAGCATTATCAACCATTTGACCTTTAATTTTAGCTAATTCTTCTTCGGTATATTTGGAAACTTGAGGAGGCAATAATCTTGGTAGGATTAGAGTTGGAACTAGTAGGCTGGTTAAAATAACAACAGCAGCTACGAAGATAATATCATTACGATATGGGAAGGATTGACCATTCAATGTTAATGGTAGCGAGAAAGCCATGGCTAAAGTAATTGTTCCGTGAACACCGCTATAGGCCATAACGACACTATTAGCATGCTTTTCTTTCTTATCCCAAGCTCGAATGGATGCGAACCCCCAATTGGTCCAGAGGTATCTTAAAGCAGTCATAGTAACATAAAGTAAAATACCGACACCAAACAGAATTCCGACTGAACTGGCATCATGTTGATGCAGATTTTGAATAACGCTTGGCAATGACATACCTAATAAGACAAAGACAATACCATTAAGAATACTAGAGAAAACATTCCAAGTGCTAGTCATAACGATTTGTAGTCGTGAACTAGTCAAACGCAAGCGATTCTGTTGGATACCATGCATCAAACCTGTAACAACTACGGCTAGAATTCCTGAAACACCAATAGCTTCAGCAATTAGGTAAACAACAAAAGGAGTTAGTAAAGTGAAAGGAACCATGACTGAAGGAGCATCAACGTGCATATTGATTAATTTAAGACGAATCGAAACGATAACTATACCCAAGATTCCTCCTAAAATAATTCCTCCAAAGAAGACGTAGAAAAAGTTACCAATTCCATTGAGCAAAGAAAATTGTCCCGTGACGGCAGCACTGATAGCTAGGTTTAAGGCAACAATACCCGAAGCATCATTAAAAAGTGACTCATTTTCTAAAGTACCCATGACTTCGGTTGGTACTAACATGTTACTAGTAATAGAACCTACAGCGACAGCATCAGTTGGTGTAATAATAGCTCCTAGAGCAAAAGCAAGTGCCAATGGCATGCTAGGAATAATCAAGTGTGTTACGAATCCGACGATTAAAATGGAAATAATTGCTAGTTCTACGGCTAAGGAAAAAGTAGTACCGACTTGATGAGTTAATCGTGACAAACTGGTATGTTGCCCGTCATTGAACATAAGAGCTGAAATGATGACGAGTAGGAAAATTTCTGGCTCTAATTCAAAATGTTTATAAAAAGGTAGAAAGGACAATAATAGCCCAGCCGCAATTTGAATGAATGCAATCGGAATATTATTTAATTTCCACTGAACAATGTTAGCCAGCACAACGGCTGCAACTAAAAGAAGCACTAAAAAAACTGTATCCATAAAATATCCCCCTAATTGGTTTAATTTTATCGCAATTTAACGATAAAAAATATTTTTATCTTTTCTTCTCTAAAACTGACACGCCTGGCTTGTTATGTTATGCTTATATGGAATGTGAGGTGCAAAATGGCAAAAGATACGCTTAATTTAGTTATAGTAACCGGAATGAGTGGTGCAGGTAAGACTGTTGCCATGCAATCTTTTGAAGATTTAGGTTATTTTTGTATTGATAACATGCCACCTAATCTACTTCCTAAGTTTTGGGAATTGGTTCATGAATCAGGAACTATTAAGAAAGTAGCTTTAGTTGTCGACATTAGATCACGTGCTTTTTATGATGAGATCTTCTCAATGTTGTCACAAGTTGATGAAGATGAACAGGAAAAGCACCAAAAGGTTGATATGAAAATTCTCTTCTTGAATGCATCAGATGAAGAGTTGGTTTCTCGTTATAAAGAAACTCGTCGTAGTCATCCGCTCGCAATGGAAGGACGTCTACTTGATGGTATTGAAAAAGAACGAGAACTTTTGTCAGAAATTAAAGGCCGTGCATCAGTTGAAATTGATACGACGGACTTAACTCCTCGTCAATTACGAGAGGAAATTTTTGATAACTTTCAAGAGTCAACCGGAGTACCAACATTTCATATTGAAGTAATGTCATTTGGCTTTAAATATGGTTTACCAATTGATGCTGATATAGTAATGGATGTCAGGTTTTTAAAGAATCCATTTTACATCAAAGAATTAAAAACACAAACGGGTGTGGATAAACCCGTTTATGATTATGTTATGGATGATCCGGAAACAAAGAATTTTTATGATAAATTTTCAGATTTGTTAAAGGATATTATTCCTGGATATGAAAAAGAAGGTAAAACTAGTTTAACGATTGCAATTGGCTGTACTGGTGGTCAACATCGATCAGTTGCGATTGCCCAACGTTTAGGTACAGATTTGAAGAAAAAGTACTATGTTGATATAACTCATCGTGACATGGAAAAATCTCAAAAGAAGGTAATCGAAGATGGCCGAAAATAGGATAGTTCGAGTTGTTAAAGGACGTCGTCCAAAAGTTGTAGTTATAGGTGGGGGAACTGGTTTACCAGTTGTACTAAATAGTTTAAGAAAAATGGATGCTAATATTACTGCAATTGTTACTGTGGCCGATGATGGGGGATCATCTGGTATCATTCGTGACTACATTAACGTTGTCCCTCCTGGGGATATTAGAAACGTTTTAGCATCACTATCTGATCTACCTAAAGTTGATATGGATGTTTTCCAATATCGCTTTAAGAGTAATGATGATTTCTTCTCAGGTCATGCGATCGGTAATTTGATTATCGCTGCTTTGACTGAGATGTCACCTAATATTTTTGACGCTGTTCAAGAACTATCTAAAATGATGAAAGTGGACGGTCATGTTTTCCCAGCTAGCAATACTAAATTGACGTTACATGCAGAATTTACGGATGGAACTAAATTAGCCGGTGAACATGAAATCACTCATTCAGGTAAACATGTTAAACGTGTTTGGGTCACAGATTCCGATAATCCAGAGGAGGAACCAAAGTCAGTTATTTCGGTTATTGCTTCGATTATGCAAGCTGATGTAGTTGTCTTGGGTCCTGGTAGTTTATTTACAAGTATTCTACCTAACTTGATGATTAAAGATATCGGTGAAGCTGTTAAACAAACTTCAGCTGAAGTTGTTTATATTTGTAACATCATGACACAGATTGGTGAAACCGAAGGCTTCACGGATGCTGATCATGTACGAGTTTTAAATCGTCATTTAGGTGGTAATTTTATTGACACAGTACTGGTCAATACAAGAGAAATTCCTGACGGTTATATGGATCATAAAAAATATGATGAATATGTCAATCAGGTAGAAACAGATTTTCAAAGTTTAAGAAAAATGGGATGCAAAGTCATACAGGATGATTTCTTATCATTGCATGATCAAGGTGCGTTTCATGATGGTGAAAAGGTTGCTGAGGAAATTATTAACTTGTCCTTACAATCTGGTAATAGAAAAAATGAGGTGAGACGTTAGTGGTTTCATATGCAAGTGAGGTCAAGCAAGAACTCACAAAATTAGTCGTCCATCCTGAACATGCTCGAGTAGAATTGTCAGCATTGTTGAGAATGAATGGCTCATTAAGTTTACAAAATCATCATTTCGTCTTAACCGCACAAACTGAGAACGCCGCTATTGCAAGAAGAATTTTTTCTTTGATTAAGCAAAAGTATGGAATCGAATCAGAACTACTTGTGCGTAAAAAGATGAAATTGAAGAAAAATAATCAATATCTTGTACGTTTGAAATATGATACTAATCGTGTACTTACAGATTTAGATATTTTAGATGAATCAGGTTTGTCGATTAATACTGATGTACCTGAAGAAGTTTTAAATGAAGATCAACGGATGCGTTCATATCTTAGAGGAGCCTTTTTGGCTACCGGGAGTGTAAATAATCCTGAGACTTCTAGATACCATTTGGAAATTTATTCATTATATGAAACGCATAATGAAGGAATTGCTCAAATGATGAATTATTTTCATTTAAATGCACGGACAACTAAGCGCCGTAATGGTTATATCGTTTATCTAAAAGAAGCCGAGAAAATTGCTGATTTTCTTCAACTAATTGGGGCAACTAACTCAATGTTGAAGTTTGAAGATATTCGGATTGTACGTGATATGAGAAATTCGGTTAATCGTTTGGTTAATTGCGAAAATGCTAATATCAATAAGACGGTAGCAGCAGCTGAACGTCAAATTGATAATATTAAACATTTACAGGCGACAGTAGGTTTAGATTCCTTACCAGATAAATTACGTGAAATTGCGGTTTTACGTTTAGAAAATCCAGAAGTTTCTTTGAAGGAATTAGGAGAGATGGTACCAAGTGGTCCTATCTCTAAGTCAGGAATCAATCATCGTTTGCGTAAGTTAAATGAATTGGCTGAAACGGCCAGAGTATAAATAAAAAGAGTCTTCATACCAACTAATACAAAATAGTTGGTATGAAGACTCTTTTGTTATATTAAGAAGCCAATTTTACACATTGCTCTTTTTATGATTTTTAATCAATAAAGCAAAGATAAAACCAATAACTGCCATTCCGAAGAAGAAGGCAAAGACATGTTGAAAACCAATTAATCCATTATTGGCTGGCAAATGATATTTTTGATTAGTTGTAACTAAAATCAAAGTAGCAAGACTAACACCCAATGAACCGAGTAATTGTCTAACAGTCGTTATAATTGCCGTTCCATGAGGAATTAACGCTTCTGATAAGGAATTACCACCTAAAGTTGTAGCCGGCATCATAACGAAAGCATTACCACCTTCAATTAAAATGGCAATTAGAATCATTGGTAGAATACCCAATTTAGTATGGAGAATGAAAAGCAAGAACCAACCAATAACGATCATTGACATTCCGGAAATTAAAGTGGCTTTGAATCCAATCTTATCAGCTAATCTACCAGTAAGAGGATTTAAGATACTTAGGACAATAGCTGGTGGGACCAGTGCCAAACCAGACATTAAAACTGAAACATGTAAAATGCTCTGATAATAAAGCGGATAGATAATTGTTACAACAATTAAAGAAATGTATGAAAAGCCAGTTAATAAAACAGCCAAATCAAAATTAAAATTCTTCATAACTTTTAAATCTAGTAGAGGTTTATCTTTAGTTAATTGACGGTGTATGAAAAGAACGGTCAAAATAATACTGATAACTAAGAGAATAACCAAGTTAGTTGAGAAACTTCTAGTGCTGCCGGCTTGATTGACAACATAGAGTAATCCGATAATACCAAGTAGATAAATTGTTGAAATAAGATCAAGACTAGCTTTATGACGAGGCATAACGTCTTTGATATTGAAGAGAGCACTGATAAAAATAATAATCATGATCAATAAGAAGATGACGAAAAGTCCTTGCCATTGTAAAAAGTTTAAAACAATACCGGAAATAATAGGACCTGAAGCTAAAGCGGAACCCATAACCAAACCAGCGTAGCCCATTGTGGCACCACGTTTACTTTCAGGTGTGATGGTTAGTAGGACTGATTGAAATGATGGGAACAAAACACCTACACTAATCGCTTCCAGAGCCCGCCCTAGCATGGCCATTGGAAAGTTTGGTGCAACAATAATAATTAAGGTACCAATTGAGAAGATACCAACGACACTGAGAAAGATTTTTTTAAACGAAAAATTGTTTAATAACCATGGACTAATCGGCATCATGATACACATGATCAACATGAATCCCGTTGTTAACCACTGAATCGTTGGTGCTGTTACGCCAAAGAATTTCATTAATGTCGGATAAGCCGTTGAAAGTGAAGATTGGCTGATCGACATTGTAAAGGTCCCGGATAACAAAGTTATGATGAATAACTTCCGAGCCAGGCTATTTTTGATTTCGCCCTTATTCATAAAAAAGACCCCTTTTGTTTAATCTAAGAACAATTTAAGGATAGACTAAAATAAAAAAGGTGTCCAATCGAATGCCTGTTGTATAGCGCTTTCAAAAGGAGATAAAAAAAGATCAGGACAAAATGTCCTGATCTAAATAACTGTTGTTATATGGTAAGTAGTGGAAAAAAGTTACTCAAGGGAAACTTCCTCCGATTGAGAACCGTACTTGCTCATTCTATAACTATTTATCAGCTTTGTTTGTCATGATTTCGTCGATCAAACCATAATCTTTAGCTTCTTGGGCTGTCATGTAATTGTCACGGTCAGTATCTTTTTGAAGTTTTTCAAATGTTTGACCTGAGTTATCAGCCAAAATATGATTCAATCTCTTTCTTGTCTTCAAGATCTCTTGAGCAGCAATTTCAATTTCTGTTTGTTGACCTTGAGCTCCACCTAATGGTTGGTGAATAAGAACGGTTGAATTTGGAAGAGCAAATCTCTTACCCTTAGTACCTGCTGACAATAGGACACTGGCCATTGATGCAGCCATCCCTGTAGCAATTGTTTGTATATCGGATTTAACGAAATTCATTGTATCCATGATAGCTAAACCGTCGGTAACTGAACCACCGGGTGAGTTGATATACATGGAAATATCCTTATCTGAATCTTGAGCATCGAGGAATAGTAATTCGGCGATAACTGTATTAGCCATTTGGCTGTTAACTTCACCAGATAACATAATGATTCTATCTTTTAATAATCTTGAGTAAATATCGTAGGCACGTTCGCCACGAGAACTTTGTTCAACAACTGTAGGAACTAACATTAAAATGCCTCCTGTTTTTAATTAGCACTCTTAATAGCACAGTGCTAATTTAGCATACAATTAATATTGGGTCAACAAACAAAGCTCAAGAAATAAAAATAATTATTTAGTCTCAGTTTGAACGGTAGGTTTAGTAACCGCAGATTTGACCTTAAACCAAAGAATATGGAAAGTATAAGCTGAAGCAAATGATAGTATCCAAGTTAACAAATAGCAAATAATAATAGTTGCAATAGGATTGATTTGAGGTAAGAAATTGCTACCTAAACGCCAGATGATTTGAAGCCAGAAGACGTTAGACAAGTAAGCTCGGTAGGCATAAGTAGCTAAGAAGTGGAAAATTGGTAAAGCTTTAGAGTCAGTGTTGATATGACGAATAGCTAATGTGGCTACTAGACCAATAACCAATAAAGCATAAAGAGTCATCGAAGGTTTGTAATAGGGAGCATTGCTCAATTTAACTGGATAACCGAAAGCAAATAATTCATGGTTAGTCCAATAGAAGACGGCAATAATTAAAATTATTAAAATAGGAAAAGCTTTTTTGAGAAATTTTTCAAATTTGTCACGGAACATCCAAGCAACAACACCGAAAATACCGTAAATTACGAAACTGATAAAGATTCTATCTAATAAGTACCAACTTTGTTCATGAGGACCATGAAAGACCTGAACATCATAGAAGTAGATCCAGGCAGCAAAGAATATGACGGTCAAAGTAATTGTAATAATACCACGAGTATTGTTGTTCTTGATCCAGTGAGCTAGTGCCCAAAAGAACGGCATTAGAATGATGAATTGTAACATCATGGTGTTATACCACAAGTGTGGAGCGGCATTCCCGTTAATGAAGTGCCAGCAAAATGATCCAAACTTGTTGAACTTGTTAACTTGTTGAACATTTGGAAAAATCAATAAGTAAGCGAGGGTCGACCAAATTGTAGGTACAAAAAGAGCAGACCATTGTTTTTTCAAATAGCTACCATAATCTCCCCAAGTGTTTTCGTTAGTAGTTCTAGTCGTGGTATATAAAATACCAAAAATAAAGGCTGGAGCCGTAAACTTCACCAAATTGTAAATAATTCCGATTGGAGTTTGGTAACTAAAACTGGGATTGGTTGATAAAACTAAACTGAGCACAGTCTGCATCATAACGGCAGTACAAGCAAAGACCTTCATATAGTCGCCTATATCAGCCTTGGGTGTAATGTCTTTTTTTATTTTCATGTGATAAATCTCCCCTTGTAAAATTGTGAGACCAACAAAAGGAAATCATTAGACTTAATATATTCTCATACTAAAATAAATGCAACTAAATTTTTAATTCAGATCTTTGGAAAGATAGGAAGATTAAGATTAATTCATTACTGATTTCACGTTGAATATTAGTTAGATTTTTGTGAGGTGAACAGAGATAAATCGTTCGTTGGAGGGGATCAGGTGTTAGCCGAGCTAATTGGACTTTTGCACTGATTGTCTGCCAAGTGACTGAAGGAATGAAACTCAAACCGACGCCAGCTTCAATAATTCCCCTAACTGTGGCTGGATCATCGGCTTCGTACTTGTAATTTAAAGTGATATCACGTTTTAAAAAATATTTATCGATTGTTACACGCAAGGGATTATTAGCTGAAAGACCAATCATCTTTTCGGAAATGAGTTCTTCCGGTTTAACGAAATGTTGGCTATAACCGTAGTTGATATTCCAACCGACAAAAATTTCTTCCTTTAAAACAGGTACGTTAGTTAAGCCCTGCAGTGGGGTACTGGTAATAATAAAATCAAATTGTTTGAAATCTGTTTCCCTGACGTTATGTTGAGCAATATTTAATCTAACGTTGGGGAATTTTTCTTGAATGCTGGTAACAATCGAAGGGATGAAGGGGGAAGCCACTTCCATTAATAATGAAATTGGATATTGGGTCTGATCTAGACCACCTTTGACAGCTGAAATACCACGGTTCAATTCCTCTAAACTGTCATTCACGTAACTGTAAAATAATTTACCAGCTCGGTTTAGTTTCAAAGTTCTACCTGTACGATCAAAGAGTTTCGTCCTTAATTCATCTTCTAACTGTTTAATAGTTTTGCTGACAGCTGGTTGAGAGACATAAAGAATCTTAGCTGCTTTAGTGATGCTTTCTTGATTTGCGACAACAACAAAATAAGTCAATTGATTTAGATTCATAGATATACTCCATTCATAACCAAATGGTTAAGTATCTTGCTTTTTATATATTATACATGTTATGTATTGGCAATTATACTGAATCTGTGAGATCAATAAGAAGGATTGTTGGAGGTGATTAATTATCAAAACCTTGTGGATATTTCCAGGCCAAGGCGGCCAAAGAAGTGGGATGTTAAGTGAAGTTCCACCGGAAATGATTCAACGAGTAAAAAAACTAACTGGTGTTGAATTGAAAGATACAGCGGAAGCTTACCAAGATTCAATTCAGATCCAATTAGGAATTTTATTATTACAATTATTTGATATTCGACAATTGAAAGCAATCCAGCAAAAGCCTGATGCCGTTGCCGGACACTCACTAGGAATTTTTGCAGCTGCTGTGGCAGCAGGAGTTATTAGTGAAGACGATGCAATTAAGATTGTTTATGTTCGTTCAACCGAGATGCAAAAATCGTATCCAACTGGATACGGCATGGGCGCAATCGTTGGTTTAACGAGAAAAGAAGTTTCTACTTTGGTGAAGAAGATTAATAGTGATCAGCAGCCGGTCTTTACTTCTAATCAAAATTCGGAATTGCAAACTGTTATTTCGGGTTCATTAATTGGAATAGATAAAGTCCTAACTCTAGCTAAAGAAACTGGGGCACAAAAGACTGTTTTATTGAAAGTTCCTGTACCATCACATTCTCCGCTGATGCAAAAGGTTGCAAATGTCTTGGAGCAAGAATTGACTAAAGTAGAATTGCATGATCTGCAATGTACATATTTAGCTAACTACAATGGTCACGCAAGTAAAAAGGTGACGGAAGTTAAATATGATATGATCAACAATCTTGTTCATCCCGTCTATTGGGACACAATGATGGACGTAGCATCAGAGTTAGGTGTTGACACAACACTAGAAGTTCAACCTGGACAAACCTTTACCAAATTGGTTAAGAGCAAGTTCCCTGATTTTAGAACTATCACCATGAAAAATATGAGTCTTGATGATATTGAATTTTTGTTAAAAAAATGGAAAAGAGGATAATCAATGGCTAATAGAAGTTGGACCCAAAACCGTGATAATAAAGCCGCTAAGATGGCAAGTATTTCATCACTTTTGGATGGAAAATTAGTTAAAACAGAAAACGCTAAAGAATTATTAGAAAGCATCATTAAACCAGGCGACAAGGTCGTTTTGGAAGGAGATAATCAAAAGCAAGCCAGTTTCTTATCTGAGACTTTGGCTTCAGTTGATCCCGAAAAAGTACATGATTTACACATGATTATGTCAAGTGTGTCACGTCCAGAGCATTTGGATATTTTTGAAACAGGTATTGCTAAGAAGTTGGATTTCTCATTTGCAGGACCACAAAGCACTAGAATTTCACAAATGATTGCTGACGGAACAATGGAAGTTGGTGATATTCATACTTATTTGGAATTATATGCTCGTCTATATGTTGACCTGATTCCTAACGTAGTTTTGGTAGCTGCAGATAAGGTTGACCGTGAAGGTAATCTCTATACGGGGGCTAATACGGAAGAGACACCAGTAATTGTTGAATCAGCCGCATTTAAAGATGGAATTGTTATTGTTCAAGCAAATGAAATTGTTGATAAAGTTCCACGTGTTGATATTCCTGGTGATTGGGTTGATATTGTTATACCTGCTGACGAGCCTTATCAATTGGAACCTCTATTTACAAGAGATCCACAAAATGTCACAGAATTACAAATTCTTATGGGAATGATGGCAATTCGTGGAATTTATGAAAAACACAATGTACAAACGGTTAACCACGGTGTTGGCTTTAATACTGCTGCTATTGAACTCTTATTACCAACTTATGGTGAACAATTAGGTTTGAAGGGTAAGATCGTACCTAACTGGGAGGTTAACCCTACGCCAACTTTGATTCCAGCAATTGAAAGTGGTTGGGTCAAAACAATTCACAGTTTCGGTGGTGAAGTTGGTATGGAAAACTATATTGCTCATCGCCCTGACATTTTCTTTGTTGGGAAAGATGGTAGTATGCGTTCTAACCGTGCCTTTGGTCAAATGGCTGGTCAATATGCTTTGGATATGTTTGTCGGTTCAACATTGCAAATTGATAAGTATGGTAACTCTTCAACCGTAACTAATGGTCGTCTATCTGGTTTCGGTGGTGCTCCTAACATGGGTAGTAATCCACATGGTCGTCGTCATTCAACACCAGCTTGGCAAAGCTTGCGTCCTGATGATGATCCATTAGGTAAAGGTCAAAAATTAGTTGTACAAATGGTTGAGACTTTTGGTTCAAATAAGAAGCCAGTCTTCGTTGATCATTTGGATGCTGAAGAGGTTCAGAAAGAGGCTAAGTTGGCCAACGTACCGATTATGATCTATAGCGAAGATACTACACATATTGTTACTGAAGAAGGTATTGCTTACTTGTATAAGACTGACAGTATGGCTGAAAGACAAGCCGCTATTGAAGCTATTGCTGGCGTCACACCGGTTGGTTTGAGAAGCAATCCTAAACAATTAAAAGAATTACGTGCTAAAGGTATTGTGGCCCTCCCTGAAGACTTAGGTGTTCACCGTAGTGAAGCTAAGAGATCTCTTCTTGCCGCACAAAATATGGATGATCTAGTTAAGTGGTCTGATGGACTCTATAATCCACCTGCTAAATTCAGAAGTTGGTCATAGTTAATGATTGAAACTGAATATTTAAAATCGGCTCAACAAGCAGTAACAGCATTGAAATGGGAAGTATCTTTTTCGCCTAAACCGGGATTGGTTGATGCAAAGTCGAATGGGTCCCATACGGATATGGATATCGATTTGTTTTATAGATCTGCCGATAGCTTGTTAGCTGGTTTTGAAGAAATGATTCGTGTTTCATATCGACATCCCTTAGACCTAAACTTACGTGAAGAAGTAGGTCGCATAGGTCGTATGTCTGAAAAGGATATGTTTAAAGCAACCAACGGAATTAATACTCATAAGGGAGCTATTTGGAGTATGGGGCTTTTGATCAGTGTAATTAGTAGTCTACAAACAAATGATTTGGAAACTATTTTCGCTGGGGTCAAAAAATTATCGAGAATGCCTGATAAATATGTCCCCGTAACCCAGAAAACTCATGGGATGATCACTAAACAAAAGTACGCTTTGAATGGCGCTAAAGGTGAAGCTCAAAGTGGATTTGCTAATGTATCTAAAATATTGAGTTTTCATCCAGAAGCAGACGATTATGATATTTGGCTTAAACGATTATTGCTTTTGTACAGCAATGTTAATGACACAAATGTTGTATATCGTAGTAATTTACAAGTTTTACAACAATTTCAAACCTTGTCAGCAGAAATTGTTGTTTCTAAACAGTCTGTATTAGACAATCCAAAATTTCGCATCCTTCAAGAATTTACAAAAGAATACAATATTTCACCCGGTGGCTGTGCAGATCTATTCGCTGCAAGTTACTTCTTAAAACATTTAAATTAGAAACGGAGAAAAAAATGGAAAAATTACATTTTAATTTCGATACAACTGATGCAATTGCTAAACCAGTCCATGTTGGAGTTGTTGCATCTGGTGATCTCGAAGTTATTTTTAGACCAACAGATAAAAAAACAGAAGTTAATATCGTAACTGGTAGTGATGGTTTCAAAGAAGTTTGGGCAAATGTCTTGAAACGTTTCTTTGACAGATATCCAATTCAAGCCAATATTGAAATTAATGACTTTGGTTCAACTCCAGGAGTTGTTAATCTTCGTTTAACTCAAGCATTGGAGGAACTAAAAGATGAAAAATAGTTTTGTTGAATTACATGCGCGTGAACGTGCACTTTCATTGTTAGATGCTGGTACTTCCAAGGAAATGGTTGGCCCACTTGATGATATGATCTCACCTCATTTGGAACCTCAAAATATTGTTCCAGAGAGTGATGATGGAATTGTTTTGATGAAAGGTAAAATCGCTGGTAATAACGTTTTAGTTGTTTCTATTGAAGGTAAATTCCAAGGTGGTGGTATCGGTGAAGTCAGTGGTGCCAAAATTGTCGCAGCATTGGAAAAAGCCCTAGAAGATAACAAGAATGGTAAAACCATTTATCCAATCATCATTTTAGATACTGGTGGTGTTCGTCTACAAGAAGCCAACTACGGATTGTTATCTATTTCAGAAATTCAAAATGCCGTTATTGCGTTGAAGAAGTATGTTCCAGTAATTGGATTAGTACCAGGACGTGTTGGATCTTTCGGTGGTATGTCAATCACAGCTTCAATCTTGTCATATTTGATTGCTACTAATAAAGCTAGAATTGCTTTAAATGGACCAGAAGTTATTGAACAAGAAGCTGGTGTTCGTGAATTTGACTCTAGTGATAAAGATTTGATTTGGAACACTTTGGGTACTAAACAAAGATTGGCAACCGGTTTAGTTGATGAAGTTGTTGATGATACGGTTGATAATATTAAAAATTCAATCATTAATGAAATTAAGACTAAAAAAGATGCTCATCGTACTGAAAATGTCGATTTCTATCTCAGCTTGTTAGATCAATTAGATTTGAGTAAGAAATTGGATATTGAAAGTTACAATAAACTTTATAAGAATGTTGAAGTAACAAAACATGATATTCCGGAAGCTGTAGCTGGTTCTGAGGAAGGTACTAAGAGTCGCGGTCGAGTTTGGTTTGAAAAGATGACTGGTATCAAGAATGCTACTAGTTCCGTTTCAACCGTTTTGCACGCACAAAAAGGCGGCAAAGAGTATGTTGCTATCGTACCTGATGCTGATAATGATTTTCCACGTGTTAGAAATGGTGAAGTTGGTTTACAGGAAGGCTTTGCAGTTGCTAGTGTTATTAATAAAGTAGTTGCTGAAGATAAGGATAAAGATGTTAAACGTCCAATTATTTTAATTGCTGATGTACCTAGTCAAGCCTACGGCTATCAAGAAGAATTGATCGGTATCCATGTTGCCTTAGGTTCTAGTGCAGCAGCTTATGCTAAAGCTAGACAAGCAGGTCATCCTGTAATTGACTTTATTCCTGGTGATGCTGTATCCGGTGGTTTCTTAGCTCACGGCTTACAATCTAATCGCATGATTGCTTTGGATGATGATTCTATCACTATTCAAGCTATGTCAAAGGCTAGTGTAGCTCGTATTACTCAAAGAACTATTGCCGAACTAGAAGAAGCTACAAAGCATGTTCCAGCTATGGCTTATGATATTGATAACTATGAAAAACTTGGTGCTTTGTACAAGTTAGTTAAGGGTATCGGTTCATGGGAAGCTACTGGTGAAAATGTTGCAAAGATCAATCAAATCATTGATGGTGCTATCGATGGTTTAAACGGTGATAGAACGTTACATTTCCGTTATGAAACACCAATTGCTAAAGAAAGTGGACGTAAGGCAACCTTAAAAGTTCGTAAACTAGTTGATGAACAATGGTAGAAATTAATCCGCATGACTTGTTAAAAATCGACTCTATTTCAGCTTTGTCAGAGGAATTGCCAAGCTGGGCTAATTCTATTTTTCCCAATTCCTTAACAGTTGTGGTGAGACGTAGTCCTATGAGAGCAGGGAGAATTCCCGTTGGCGTTAGAGGGATGAAACGGGAACATCGTTTTGCAACATATGTTGATCCTAAGGATGTACTTAAAGTTACGACACCCTATGAATTGGTCGAAAGGAAAGCTTGGAAAAAAACTATTCCAGAGCGCCAAATACTACCGGCTATTAAGGCATTACCAAAAATTAATGAAGTTTTACATAATTATCATTGGGGAATCAGTGGCAGTGTTGGTTTTGAATTGGCAACTGGTACTCGTGCAGCTAAAATGACAAGTGATTTAGATTTAGTTTGGTTACCAGAACATTCAATTAATAAGAATGAGGCTAGTTCGTTATTGAAAGAATTGAATCAATTTGGTATTCACGCAGATTTACAGGTTATTCAAGGGAACAATGGTTTTTCTTTGGAGGAGTACGCAAATAGTACTTCAACCATTATGATGAAAACTTTAGAAGATCCCATTTTAGTGAAAGATCCCTGGCTAAAATAAAAAATTCCATCAATCTAGATAGGTTGGTGGAATTTTTATTTCTAGTGGATAAATGTGTTTTTGTGCAATATAGTGAATAAAGAATGTTTTTTGACGAAAATAGTATTGAAATCTAGGGGAGAGAGATACATGGAACTAGTTACAAATGATGGAGTACGACTTAATTATCAAGTTCATGGTCAAGGACAACCAATTATCTTTGTTGAAGGATTTGGTGGATATCAAGAAATTTGGAATTTACAAGTAGAATATTTTTTGGGGATGCGTTATCAAATAATTACGTACGATCATCGTAATCACGGACAATCGGAACGAACTGATAAAAATCTAACACTAAAACAATTAACAGATGATTTGGAAACCTTAATTGACTACTTAAAATTGGATGCTCCAATATTAATAGGTCATTCAATGGGAGCTAGTGTCTGCTATAGTTATTTACAGAGAAATAATAAAGTAAAAGCAGTCATGGCGATTGATCAGTCTCCCAAAATGTTGAATGATAAAAATTGGACATATGGTTTTGAAGATATAACAGCTGATAACTTTCAATCTAAATTGGTTCAAAAAAATAATGTTCATGAAACCTTGCATGGATTAGATAATCGAGTTTTCGAGGATTTAAATCAGGCCAAGGCCATGCATCCATTTGATAGGGAACGAACTTTGCCGTTATTGTTTGATCATGTGCAAAAGGATTGGCGAAGTGTACTCACTAATACGCAGGTACCAGTAACCTTGATTGTTGCTAAGCAGAGTCCATATTTTGACTACCGCTTTGGTGAAGTAATGGCAAAAGCCAATCCTAAAGTTAAGACATTTACTATGAATAATAGTGGTCACGATATTATGGCTGAAGTTCCTGATGAATTTAATCAAGTTTTACGTCATTTTGTCCTTAGTAGCTGTAGAAAATAAAAGCAAGATAATCCTAGGAGTAAAACCCGAAAGATTATCTTGCTTTTATATAGAATAATTCTTGTTATAGGTATAAAACAATTTAAATGTTGAATTATCAACACTTATAGTTAGGACTTTGTGAAACAATTATGCGCCACGTGGGAGTCGAACCCACATCCCAGGAACCGGAATCCTGTGTGCTATCCATTACACTAGCAGCGCAAGCACAATATAATTTTAGCTCATCATAGGGTAAAAAGTAAATCTCTAAAAAAATTAATATAACTTTCACTTTTTATCGCATATCACTTGAAATATTCACAAGAGAGTTTATACTATTAGTTGTGCTTAGGAGATGAGATTTAATCATCTGGGCTTTTATTTTTTGAGTACATGGGTCGTAAACAGACATACAGGGACAGTACTTGCCCCATGGAGTATATCAAATGACTAATAATGAAGATTTAGAATTGCTGGATTTAGTTGCCCCAGACTTCATTAAGACTCTGGAAAAGCGATTTAAAATACTTCAGAGTATCTCATTAATGGAGCCTATCGGGCGCAGAGTGTTGGCTGATGATCTTAACATTACTGAACGTGGGTTAAGAACAGAGACTGACTTGTTGAGAAAGCAAGGTTTGATTATTTCTTCGAAATCTGGAATGTCTTTGACAAAGACAGGTAGCGACGTTGTAATTAGATTGACGGATGTGTTGGCTGACTACCAGGGAACTGCCTTATTGGAAAAACAATTGAGTAGTAAACTTGGAATTAGTAGATGTATTGTTTTACCAGGTAATGCTGATAAACAGCATCGTGTAGTTGATTCATTCGGTAGAAGACTTAATCAACTTTTAGGAACACTGTTGCCGACAGGACAATCGATGATTTCTGTCACGGGTGGTAGCACCTTAGCTCAAGTTGCAAGAAATCTTTCATCTGATTTGTCGAAGAACCGTCAACTGGTATTTTTACCAGCTCGCGGTGGTGTTGGTGAGTCAGTTGCAATTCAAGCTAACAGTGTTTGTGCGGAAATGGCTTCTAGAACACAGGGTCAGTACCGGGCATTGTATCTTCCAGAAGATATTTCTGAAAAAAGTTTTGAATCTTTGCAAAAAGAGACTTCAATTAAGTCGGTTCTTGATTTAATATATAGAAGTAATGTTGTTATTCACAGCATTGGCACCGCAAGCGTCATGGCTGAGAGAAGAAATCTTTCTTCTAAAGAACAGAATGTGGTAGACAGTGGAAGAGCTGTTTCAGAAGCATTTGGTGATTTCTTTGATCAAAATGGTAAGCTTGTTTATAAGGTACCTAGGATTGGACTTCATGTCCGGGACCTTGATAGAATAGAATATGTGATTGCAATTGCTGGTGGCGAGAGTAAAGCTAATGCAATTCAATCATATATGAAAAACGCACCTCATCATACAATCTTAATTACTGATGAAGGTGCCTCAAAACTGATTTTAAGGGATAACCCTTTAAAATAATATTTTTTTATTTCCTGAAGGAGGAATTTTTGTATGACTACAAAAGTTGGTATTAATGGATTTGGCCGTATCGGTCGTTTGGCATTCCGCCGTATCGCTGCACTTCAAGCAGCTGGCAAGACAGATTTGGAAGTTGTTGCAATTAACGATTTAACTTCACCTGCTATGCTTGCTCACCTATTGAAGTATGATACAGCTCATGGTAACTTCGAAATCGATAAGATTGAAGCTGCTGACAACGCTATCGTTGTTGACGGTAAGAAGATCCCTGTATATGCTGAAATGAACGCTGCAGACCTTAAATGGGTTGCTAACGACGGTGTTGATATCGTTCTTGAATGTACTGGTTTCTACACATCAGAAGAAAAAGCACAAGCTCACTTGGATGCTGGTGCAAAACGTGTATTGATCTCAGCTCCATCAGGTGCTATGCCTACAGTTGTTTACGGTGTTAATGATGACATCCTAACAAACGACGTTAAGATTGCTTCAGCTGGTTCATGTACAACAAACTGTCTTGCACCTCTAGCAAATGCCGTAAACGAAGAATTCGGTATTAAAGCTGGTACAATGACAACAATCCATGCTTACACAGCTACACAAAAACTTCAAGATGGTCCAGAACGTAAAGGTAATGTTCGTGCTGCACGTGCTGCTGCTGCTAACATCATCCCTCATTCAACTGGTGCTGCTAAGGCCTTAGGTCTTGTTGTTCCTGCATTGAAGGGTAAGCTTGATGGACATGCACAACGTGTTCCAGTTATCACAGGTTCAGTTACAGAATTAGTTGCAACTCTTGATAAAGAAGTTACAGTTGACGAAGTTAATGCTGCAATCAAGAAGTATACAGAAAACAACCCTTCATTCGGTTACAACGATGATGAAATCGTATCTTCAGATGTTATCGGTACATCATTCGGTTCAATCTTTGACCCAACACAAACACAAATTGTTGGTAAGGGCGACTCACAAGTTGTAAAGACTGTTGCTTGGTATGACAATGAATCAGGATTTACAGCACAAATGGTTCGTACACTTGAAAAGTTTGCTACATTAGACTAATTCATTAATCTAAACTAGTAATCACGAAAACCTAATTTAGTGTGATTTAAATTGGCGGAGGGAGGAAAACTCCTTCCGCTTTTTTTTAAGGAAAATATTGGAGGATTTATTTACAATGGCTAAACTTATTGTTTCTGACGTTGACGTAAAAGGCAAAAAAGTCTTAATGCGTGTTGATTTCAACGTTCCTATTAAAGATGGTGTTGTCGGCGATACAAACCGTATCGTTGGTGCTATCCCAACAATCAAATATGTTTCAGAACATGGTGGAAAGGTTATCTTGCTATCTCACTTGGGTCGTATTAAGAGTGACGAAGACAAGAAAGCTTTATCATTGAAGCCAGTTGCTGCTAAACTTCAAGAATTAAGCGGCATGCCTGTAGAGTTCGTACCAACTAACGAAGGTAAAGAACTTGAAGATGCTATCAACAATCTTAAAGACGGTCAAATCCTATTGATGGAAAATACTCGTTTCCAAGATATCGATAACGACTTCGGCAAACGTGAAAGCAAGAACGATCCTAAACTTGGCGAATACTGGGCATCACTTGGTGACGTATTTATCAACGATGCTTTCGGTACAGCCCACAGAAGCCATGCTTCAAACGTTGGTATTTCAACAGCTATGAAGGCTGCTGGTAAACCAGTTGCTGCTGGTTTCTTAATGGAAAAGGAAATCAAGTTCTTAGGTAACGCCGTTGACAATCCTGTACACCCATTCGTAACAATCCTTGGTGGTGCAAAGGTTTCAGATAAGATTGGTGTTATTGAAAACTTAATTCCAAAATCAGACCACATCTTAATCGGTGGTGGTATGGCTTATACATTCTTAGCTGCTCAAGGCCACAAGATTGGTAAGTCTCTATTCGAAGAAGATAAAGTTGAACTAGCTAAAGACCTCCTTCAAAAAGCTGGCGACAAGATTGTTCTTCCTGTAGATCATATCGTTGCTAAGGAATTCTCAAACGACGCTGAAGCTACAACAACAGATGGTGTTGACATTCCTGATGATGAAATGGCTCTTGATATCGGACCTAAGACAGTTAAATTGTTCCAAGACAAGTTAAAGGGTGCAAAGACTGTTGTATGGAATGGACCAATGGGTGCATTCGAAATGAGCAAGTTTGCTGAAGGTACACTAGAAGTTGGACGTGCTATGGGTAGCTTGACAGATGCTATTACTATCGTTGGTGGTGGTGACTCAACTGCTGCTGCTAAGAGTCTTGGCATTGCTGATAAGCTAACACACATCTCAACTGGTGGTGGTGCTTCACTAGAATATCTTGAAGGTAAAGTATTACCTGGTATCGACTCAATTTCAGATAAATAATTATTATTTTTCAGAGGAGAATTAATTTATGCGTACACCTATTATTGCGGGTAACTGGAAGATGAACAAAAATCCTAAAGAAACCCAAGAATTTTTAGACGGTATCAAAGGTAAGTTGCCAGAATCTGGCGTTGAAACTATCATTGGTGCTCCAGCCATCGATCTTACAACACTTGTTGCAGGTGCAGAAGGCACACCATTGAAGACAGCTGCTGAGAACTCATACTTTGAAGATGCCGGTGCATTTACTGGTGAAACTTCACCTAAGGCACTTGACGAAATGGGTATCGACTATGTAATCATTGGTCACTCAGAAAGAAGACAATACTTCGGTGAAACTGATGAAGACATCAACAAGAAAGCTCTTGCTATCTTGAAGAACAACATGCTACCTATCATTTGTTGTGGTGAAACTCTAGAACAACGTGAAGCTGGAAAAGCTGAAGACTGGGTAACAGGTCAAATCGAAAATGCTGTTAAAGGCATTTCTGCTGCTGACTTAGCTAAATCAGTTATCGCTTACGAACCAATCTGGGCTATCGGTACTGGTAAGACTGCTACTGCTGATCAAGCACAAGAAATGGTTCACGTAATCCGTGAAAAGATTGCTAGCTTGTACGATGCTGACACTGCTGATAAAGTACGTATCCTTTACGGTGGTTCTGTAAAACCTGCTAACGTTAAAGAATTAATGGCTAAAGAAGATATTGATGGTGGACTTGTTGGTGGTGCATCAATGGATCCAGAATCATATATTGCTTTGGCTAACTTCAATAAATAATTAGTTTTATATAAGTTATTTATTTTAAGTGCCAAAAAGGTTAAAATTGTGTTGTATTAAAATCATAAAGGAGATTTTTAAAATATGTCTGTAATTACTGATATTTTAGGCCGTGAAGTTCTTGATTCACGTGGTAACCCAACTGTTGAAGTTGAACTATATACTGAACTAGGTGGCTTTGGCCGCGCACTTGTTCCATCAGGTGCTTCAACTGGTGAACACGAAGCTGTTGAATTACGTGATGGCGACAAATCACGTTTTGGTGGTAAAGGTGTTCTTAAAGCCGTTGCTAACGTAAACGACAAGATTGCTAAAAAGGTTATCGGCATGGACGTTACTGACCAACGTGCCATTGACCAAGCTATGATCGACCTTGACGGTACACCAAACAAGGGTACTTTAGGTGCTAACGCTATTCTTGGTGTTTCACTTGCTGCTGCTCGTGCTGCTGCTGATGAATTAGGTCTTCCATTGTACGAATACCTTGGTGGTCCTAATGCTCATGTATTGCCAACACCTATGATGAACGTTATCAATGGTGGTAAGCATGCTGATAACAACGTTGACTTCCAAGAATTCATGATTGTACCTGTTGGTGCAAAATCAATGCGTGAAGCCGTACGTATGGGTTCAGAAACTTTCCAATCATTGAAGAAGGTTCTTGAAAGCCGTGGCTTGAACACAGCTGTTGGTGATGAAGGTGGTTTCGCTCCTGACCTTGAAAACAACGAAGCTCCATTCAAGATCTTGGTTGAAGCTATTGAAAAAGCTGGTTACAAACCTGGCGACGACGTTGCTATTGGTTTTGACTGTGCTTCATCAGAATTCTACAACAAAGACACTCACAAGTACGAACTAAAGGGTGAAGGCGAAAACGGTGCTGTTCTTTCAACAGACGAATTTATCGACTTGCTTGATGGTATCGTTGACAAGTACCCAGTTGTTACAATCGAAGATCCTATCGATGAAAACGAATGGGAAGACTGGCAAAAAGTTACTGCTAAACTTGGTAAGAAAGTACAACTTGTTGGTGATGACTTGTTCGTTACAAACACAGACTACTTGAGGAAGGGTATTGAGATGGGAGTTTCAAACTCAATCCTTATCAAGCTTAACCAAATCGGTACACTTACAGAAACATTCGAAGCTATTGAAATGGCTAAAGAAGCTGGCTTTACAGCCGTTGTTTCTCACCGTTCAGGTGAAACAGAAGATACTACAATTGCTGACCTTGTTGTTGCTACAAACGCAGGTCAAATCAAGACTGGTTCAATGAGCCGTACAGACCGTATTGCTAAGTACAACCAATTGATGAGAATTGAAGATCAACTTGGTGACCAATCAGAATACAAGGGTATCAAGAGTTTCTATAACTTAAACAAATAATTACTTTTAAGTAATTGATTAAAACAGCCTTAGGGCTGTTTTTTTTGTGTCTTTTTTTTGTACAATATATAAGTAGATCATAAATAGTTGGAGGAGAATTAAATGACGTTAAAAATTGCATTTATTGGATTTGGTAAATCAGCCAATCGCTACCATTTGCCATATTTGAATATTCGAAATGACTTTCAAGTGAAGACGGTTTATACACGTAAGGCAGTTAATAAAGTTTTAGCTAAACCCTATCGTGATAAAGGGGTTAACTTTACTAATGATTTAAATGATATTTTGAATGATCCTGAAATTGATTTAGTAACAATTTGTACTCCAGCTCAAACACATTATCAATTAGCTAAGAATGTAATTGAAGCTAAGAAGTCAGTCATCGTTGAAAAACCATTTGTTGATACTTTGGATCATGCACGGGAATTGATTCAATTAGGTAAAGATAATAATGTTTTGGTTATGCCATATCAAAATCGTCGTTTTGATGGTGACTATTTGGCCGCCAAACAAGTTATTGATCAAGGATTCTTGGGTGATATTGTCGAGGTTGAATCACATATTGATTATTATCGTCCTAATACAGTTAACGGTAAGGAAACAAAAGAGCAAGGCGAATTCTATGGCTTAGGGATTCATTTGATGGATCGTATGGTTGCTATCTTTGGCCGCCCGGATAAGGTTGTTTACGATATCCGTAACACCGAAGTTAGTGATGCTGTGGATAATTATTTCGATGTTGATTTGCATTATGGCACAAAAATGAAGGTTAAGGTCAAAGTAAGTACTGATGTTGCCAAAGAGTATCCTCGTTTTATTGTTCATGGTATGAATGGTTCATTTATCAAGTATGGTGCTGACCAACAGGAAAATGATCTTAAGGCTGGTATTATGCCAGGTACACCTGGATTTGGAGAAGATAGTCCGATGTATTATGGCCTGGCTAAGTATCGTAACGCTAATGGGGATTGGATTGAAAAACAGATTAAGACACCATTAGGAGATTATGGTTTGTATTATGATTCGGTTTATCAAACATTAGTTAATAAGAAGCCAAGATTGGTAACTGATGAAGAAATTTTAACTGATATGGAATTGCTTGAAGCTGGTTTCTATCAACCATCACCATCAGTTTATGATGTTCCAAAACTAAACTTTTAATGTAGGGGATAAAAATGAAGATAGCAATTACTGATAATGAGAAGTTAAAACTGACTTTGGAAGGTGTTCTGGTCGGAGTAATTTCAGGAATTGTTGTAAGTATGTTTAGATGGTCAATAGGTCAATCATTAAAAGTTTTTCAAGGACTTTATGTAACAGCTAGAAGCAATTTAAGTTTATTAATTGGTTTATTGATTGCCATGATTGTTGTGGCAATCTTTGTTGGCTATTTGCTTAAGAAAGAACCCAATATTTCTGGTTCAGGTATTCCTCAAGTTGAAGCTCAATTAGGTGGCGAAATGCATCTAAAGTGGTGGTCAATTTTGTGGCGTAAGTTTGTCGGAGGTATTTTGAGTATCGGTCCTGGCCTTTTTCTAGGACGTGAAGGACCTTCAATTCAATTAGGTTCAGCTATTGGACAAGGTGTTGGTGAATTAACACATGATAATCGTGGTGTAAATCAACGAGTCTTGATAGCTAGTGGAGCAGCAGCTGGTTTAGCAGCAGCATTTAGCGCACCAATTGCAGGTGCAATGTTTGTTTTGGAAGAGGTTTATCACAATTTTTCACCATTAGTTTGGGTAACCTCTTTAGCTAGTGCAGTTAGTGCCAATGTTATTTCACTCTACGTCTTTGGCTTACAACCTGTTTTACAAGTACCATATCAATATAGTTTGCCGATAAAATATTATTGGCATTTAGTTATTTTGGGAATTATTTTAGGACTAATGGGACGACTCTATCAAATTGTTTTGTTAGCAATGCCATCAATTTACGAAAAGACCAGATTACCTCGGTTTATCCATGGTATTATTCCTTTGATCCTAATTATTCCCATTGGAATGGCTGTTCCACAATTTATCGGTGGTGGTAATGGAATTATCATCAATTTAGATAAATACGGAACAAGTCTCTTACTTTTATTAGGATTATTAATTTTGAGATTTGTTTATTCAATGATTTCATATGGATCGGGACTACCCGGTGGTATTTTTCTGCCTATTTTAAACTTGGGAGCTATTATTGGTGCCATCTATGCAGTAGTGATGAATCAATTAGGTTTGTTACCAATTGCCTTTGAAAGTAATTTGATTATTTTTGCGATGGCCGGCTATTTTGCTTGTATCGGTAAAGCACCATTTACAGCAATTATTCTAGTAACCGAAATGGTTGGTTCCTTGAAGCACTTGATGCCTTTGGCTGTGTTGTCACTGGTGGCATATATTGTGGTGGATCTATTAAATGGAGCACCAATTTATGAATCATTGAAAGAAAGATTGAACTTAAATTCTGACTATTTAAATCGTGTTAGTAAGTTTACTGATCGCTTGGAAGTACCAATTTATGAGGGTAGTTCAATCGATGGTAAATATATACGTGACATTCCATTTCCCAAAGATATTTTGGTTGTTGGGGTTTATCGAGGAGAACGTCAATTGATACCTAATGGCGATACGCTTATCAAAGCGGGAGATAGGATTGTAGTCATGGTAAATGCTGGTCAGAGAGCTAAAATATCACGAAAGTTAAAGAACATGATTAATGGAATTAACTAGAAATTTGACCCATTTTATGTTATTGTTTTAGAAGTGATTTCAGCTTTCAACACCATGAACGGAGGTTTTACAGGTGTATAACGTTATTGAAACAGTGTTGATAATCGTTTCCATTTTGATAATAATTGCCGTCTTAATGCAGCCTACAAAGCAACAAGATGCTTTGAATGCATTATCTGGTGGTGGTGGCGACCTATTCAGCAACCAAAAGAAACGTGGTTTCGAGGCCTTTATGGTTAAGGTTACCTACGTTTTACTAGTATTATTTTTCGTTTGTTCATTGATACTAGTATACTTATCATCTCACTAAGCAATTTATTCCTCCTGAAAGTTACTCAGGAGGTTTTTTGTTATAAGGAGCATTTGTGATATGAAAATTTTAACGCCCCAACCGTTTTATTTTGATAAGGGTTCAAGTGCAGTTCTTCTTTTGCATTCTTTCTCAGGCACGGCTAATGATATGCGATTATTAGGCAGATCTTTGGAACGTAGCGGTTATTCTGCTTATGCTCCAATGTTTGCCGGTCACGGAACTCCTGAGCCATTGGATATTTTAAATCTTGGCGGACCTGATCGTTGGTGGGAACAAACACTTGAAGCAGTGGATTTCTTAAAAGCTCATGGAAAAAAACAAATTTCAGTTTTTGGTTTATCTTTAGGAGCAATTTTTGCTACTAAGGCTTTAGAGGAAATTCCGGAAGTAGTGTCAGGTGGTGTCTTCGGATCGCCACTGTATACAACTAACTTTCAGGAAATTAGAAATGCCTTTATGACCTACGCAAAAAAGGTGTATTCTGTTCAACAGGGCTTAACAGAAGTTGAGATTGATTCTAAAATTAGAGTCGTTGATTCTAAGATAGATTCGATGTTGACGGAGATAAGTAAAGCTACCGCTGGTGTAACTGAAAATTTGGCTGAAATAAATCGACCATATTTTATTGGTCAAGGTACGAGTGATAAATTAGTAAATCCGGATGCCGCAAAAATTGTGGCTCAAAAGGTTGGAACAGCACAGCTGCATTGGTATGATGCAGAACATGTCCTAACCATCAACAGTGCTCACCATGAATTGGAGAGTGCCGTGTTAAACTTTTTAGAAAATAATTGAGGATAGAAATGCCAGATAAAGAAAATAAATTAATTGCAGATATATTAGAGGTTTTCAGAAGTAATCCTGATCGCCGCTATAAGTCTGAACAAATAGAAGATATATTACGAATGCACGGAGCTTCAGCCTTTAAACGTGTTGTTAAAGCTTTGGCTGTTTTGGAGGGCGAAAGTAAAATTAGTCTAACTAATAAAGATGAATTCAAGATGGCTGCACCCGAAACAACTGTTGAAGGTGAATTTAAGGGTAATGATAAGGGATTTGGTTTCGTTCGTTATGATGAAGTAGAACCAGATGCTTTTATTGCTAGAAGTAATACTTTACATGCTGTTAACGGAGACGTTGTGGATGTAAAGATTACTAAGCCATCTAATCCTTGGATCGACAAAGGGCCTGAAGGTGAGGTCACTAAAATTGTAGAAAGATCATTGACAAAAGTTGTTGGTGAATTTCATCCATATAGTGATTCTCAAGTTGAAAAGACTGGTTTCTACGGTTATATTCAAAGTCATGAAAAGAAAATTGCTTCATATATGATTTTCATTTCTGATAAGGGTCTCCATCCACAAATGGGGGATATGGTTCAAGTTTCAATTGATGAATATCCTGATGATAAGCATCCTCAAAGTATGGAAGGAACAGCACTAGAAGTGATTGGTAACAAGAATGATCCCGGTGTCGATATTATGTCGATCGTGGTTGATAATGATATCAATCCTGAATTTCCAAGTGAGGTTCTTAAAGCTGCTGAAGAAATTCCTGACCATGTTTTGGACAGTGAAAAAGAAGGTCGTAAAGACTTAACTGACAATATGGTTATCACTATTGATGGAGATGACTCCAAAGACTTTGATGATGCTGTCGGCGTTGACATGTTACCAAATGGTAATTTCCACTTGGAAGTTCATATTGCTGATGTTACACATTATGTCACGGAGGGTTCACCAATTGATCAAGAAGCTTATGCTCGTGGAACAAGTACTTACTTGGTTGATCGGGTAATTCCAATGTTGCCATTCAGATTGTCTAATGGAATTTGTTCTTTGAATCCTGATGAAGATCGTTTGGCTTTGACATGTGATATGGAAATCAATCACAAGGGTGATATTGTAAAATATGATATTTATCCTAGTGTGATCAGATCTAAGTATCGTATGACATATAACAATGTTAATGAAATTTTGAAGGGTGACGAACTTCTTACTAAAGAATACGCACCATTAGTTCCAATGCTGAAAAACATGGCGGACCTTCATGAAATTTTATTCAACAAGCGTCATGAACGTGGTGCTATCGACTTTGAAGAAACTGAAGCACAAATCATTGTTGACGAAAATGGTAAGCCAATTGATATTAAGTTAAGAGAACGTGGAACATCTGAAAAGATGATCGAATCATTCATGTTAGCTGCCAATGAAACTGTAGCCATGAATTATAATTTGAAACACGTACCATTCTTGTATCGTGTCCATGAAAAACCAGATGATGAAAAGGTTAAGAACTTCTTTGAATTTGTTGCCGCAATGGGTGTACAAGTTCAAGGTAATTTGAAAGAAATTACACCGAAGATGTTCCAAAATGTTTTGTCAAAGGTTGTTGGTACGCCTGAAGAACCAGTTGTCACAATCATGTTATTGCGCAGTATGCAACAAGCTAGATATTCTGACAATCCACTGGGACACTTTGGATTAGCCGCAAAGTATTACACTCACTTTACTTCACCAATCAGACGTTACCCTGATTTGATGGTTCATCGTATGATTCATAGTTATGCTGTTAATGGCTTTACTGATGATGAACAAGCTAAGTGGAAGGAAAAATTACCAGATGTCGCTGAACATACTTCTGGTCGTGAAAGAATTTCTATCAATGCCGAACGTGCAGTCGATGATTTGAAGAAGACTGAATATATGGCTGATCAAGTTGGTAGTGAATTTGACGCTGTTGTTAGTTCTGTAACTAGCTTCGGAATGTTTATCCAATTGGATAATACAGTTGAAGGATTGATTCATATTTCAAATATGAAGGATGACTTCTATGAATATGATGAAAAGAGCATGTCCATGCATGGTCGTGGTACTGGTAAAATCTTTAAGGTTGGACAACCAATCAAAGTTAAATTGATTAGAGCTGATGTTGAGCATCGTCAAATCGATTTTGAACGTGTCCTAACACCTGAAGAGCAAGAACAAGCCGATAAGCGTGAAGCTGAATTTAAGAAGAAACGTTCAATGCAACATGGTCGTGGCCGTGGTGGACATGGACGTCATAATGATAAACGTGGTAACGGTAATAATAGTAATAATCACAACAATAATAACCATAAGAGACGTGGTAAATACGAAAGTCGGTGATGAATGATGAAGAAACATCACACAAAGGCTGCTAATGAGGTAGCTAATAATCGTAAGGCTCGTCATGACTACAATATTTTAGATACATATGAGGCGGGTATTTCTTTGACAGGGACTGAGATTAAATCAGTTCGTGCTAGTAAAATCAATATTAAAGATGGTTTCGTTCAACCCCATAATGGTGAACTTTGGTTAGAAAACGTTAATATCAGTGTATATGATCAAGGAAATCAATTTAATCATGATCCATTGAGAAATCGTAAATTGCTTTTACATAAAAAGGAAATCCGTAAAATAAGCTCAACAGTTCAAGAAAAGGGAATTACTGTAATTCCTTTGAAAGTTTACTTAAAGCATGGTTTTGCTAAAGTATTGATTGGCGTGGCTGAAGGTAAAAGAAAGTACGACAAACGTGAAACAATTAAAAAACGTGATCAAGAAAGAGAAATTCAACGTATTGTTAAGAATGCGTATTAACCTTTCGGTTGATCGCTTTTTTTTTGGCTGTTCGTCAAATCAAGTTGATGGCGGTTCAAGTTAACAGTTAGACCATAA
>NZ_AZES01000015.1 GCF_001434985.1 Companilactobacillus paralimentarius DSM 13238 = JCM 10415
ACTTGGATTCAATTTATTTTGTCCAAGTGGCTAACTTGTTATTGAAATTTTCGGATATTTTTAGCAACTAATTTTGAACGAAAAATGAATTCATTGTGTACATAACTTTATACGACCATCAAATAGGTAGTTAAGGACAGAAATGAGATAGAGATTATTGCTAAATACCAAATGAGACGTGATTCGGAACGTGAAGATAATTTATGCTTTTTCACTCGGATACTCTCTATTACTAAGGCCACGGGTGGATAAATGCATAGTCCCAATAAACTAAAGGCAAATGGATTGATCCAAGGTTTTCCAGCAGATCTTTGAATAAGGCTAGAGATTAATATGATAAACAGAATGAAAGTCGGACTAACTTCGATAATTTTACGCATGAGGATCGCCCTCTTGAGATAATTCTTTATTTTCACCGCTATTAAGTATCTAGAAATCTTTTTAAGCAAACTATACCGTCTAAAAAGTGAATCTGTTTTGTATATTGTTTAAAATGTAAAACATGTTATACTAAAAATGTAAAAAGTATTTGACATTTTTACGGAGAATACAATGAAAAATATAATTAAACAAAAGCGAAAAGAATTGAAACTATCACAAGATGAGTTAAGTAAATTAGCAGGTGTGACTAGGCAAACTGTTAATGCTATTGAAAATGATAAGTATGATCCCTCTTTGAGCCTAGCTTTTCAGTTAGCTGCTATTTTACATATTCGAGTTGATGAATTATTCAGATTTGGAGATGAACGTGATGACCAATACTAGAAAATACTTCTTCAAGAGAGCTATTTTGGTAACTCTTTTAGCTGCATTCTTTTTACTATGGTTATTGTCTAGAGTGACTTTGAATCAGGATCTGTCACCGGTTTTCTTTGTACTGATAACAGTGTTCTTTATTTATCAACAGAAACGTTTAGATAAGGGTGGAAGTACTAATATTTTTAAAATAGCTCGGGATGGCTTTCCTCAGGGATTAAAACATGATGATGAGCGTGAAGCTAAGAATGCTTTGACAGCAAGTTTCTTTAGTCAAAGATTCACGGCTGGCTTCATTATTTTGGTAATTGGGATCTCATTGATTCTGGCAAGCTATAAAGTGATTGATGAAAATATCTTCAATATTAACGCCTTTGGTATCTTAGGAACCACAATATTGATAGTACAAGAGTGGAGTTTTTACTACGAATATAGTCGTTTAGACAAATAAAAAATTTAAAAATAAAAAAACAGCATCTATTAGGATAGACATGCATTCTGGCCTTTAAAACCAAGTGCTTGTGTTCTCAAATAGGTGCTGTTTGTTTATACTTTTAGTTCTTTCTTATTAAAGTTATCCATATCGGTAATTAACTGATTAACTTTTTCAATACTGCCAATGTAAACACCACTAGCTAGTGGGTGTCCGCCACCGCCGTATTTTTCAGCCATGCCATTAATTGAAATTGACTTAGAACGTAAATTGACGCGGAAACGATTCAAATCTTTTTCACTGACAACAATCCAAGTTTTAACTTTGTCGATTCGACCGATTAGAGGGACTGCATGATCTAATTCGCCATCGTCTAAATGAAATTGATCCAAAGTATCCTTGCGAATCACAATATAGCCGAAACCAGAATCAGTTATTTGTAAGTTATCCAAAATGTAGGCTTCTAATCGAGCCACTTGAAGTGACATTTGGTCTTCTTGCAAACTAATTTTAGAAATATTGATACCAGTTTTAGCTAATTTAGCAGAAGTGATCAGTGTACGGTAGCTGGTTTCACCATTTAAGAAACGGACAGTATCACCGATAATTCCTGAATATAGTTTGGCAGCAATCTTTTTAGTGAGTTCAAAATTAGAAATTTTTTCAGTAAAAGAGAAAATCATTTCGGCACAACTAGAGAAAGTATCATCGACCCAATTCATATCACCGAAAGGGTCAACATTGGGATGATGATCAATTTTAATGATTTCAGCAGCTTGTTTATAGGCACCATTATTGTCAATTCTTCGCGCGTTAGCAGTATCCACTGTAATAACTAAGGCATCTTTGAAAGTAGAATCAGGAATATTTTGCATTTGACCAATCCAATTCAGGACTGGCAAATCGATTCCCGTGACGTAAATATTTTTTTGAGGGAAGACTTCATGAAGAATGGCGGCTAAGCCAGTTTGTGAGCCAATCGCATCTGGATCTGGATTGCGATGTCTGAGAATAATAATTGTACTATACTGTTCAACCTTTTTTAAAATGTCATTAATCATAAGACTACACCCCAACGATTATTAAATTAATTATGAATCAAACTTACCTAAAATTAACCTTTAATCGTTAGGTAAGTCAATAAAAAAACTTTAAATAAAAGAATATCCTAAAAGATACTATAGCACTTAGTCTAACAACGACTTACAAAAATGTAAGGAAATGTAAGAAGAATCGCACGACCCAAATTACCCGAGCAGTTATGATAGATATATCAAATGGAGGGAAGAACAAATGCAAAAAATTGTCGATGTACAAAATGTTGAAAAGATTTATGGAAAAGCTGGGGAAAAACAATTCAAAGCTTTGTCCGATGTTAATTTTGAAGTTAAGCCTGGCGAATTCGTTGGAATTATGGGTGCTTCAGGTTCAGGTAAAACAACACTTTTAAATATTCTATCTACATTAGATACACCAACAAGTGGTCAAGTTGAGATTGCTGGTGAAGATATTACTAAGTTGAATAATAATCAAATGGCTGACTTTCGTGCCAATAAGATTGGTTTCATTTTCCAAGATTTTAACTTGTTAGAAAATTTAACAGCCTATGAAAATATTGCTTTGCCATTAGCATTACAGAATACAGCTGCTAAAAAAATTAAGCCAGCTGTTCAAAGTATTGCTGAAAAATTAGGTTTAACTGATATTTTGAATCACTATCCAACTGAATTATCCGGTGGTCAAAAACAAAGAGTTGCCGCCGCTCGTGCTCTGGTTCATGAACCATCAATCGTTTTTGGTGACGAACCTACAGGTGCTTTGGATTCTAAGAGTGCTCGTGCTTTGTTAGATACTTTGACTAAGATCAATCGTGAAGACAATGTATCGATTCTTTTAGTAACACATGATCCATTTTCAGCTAGTTTCTGTGATCGTATTTTATTCATTAAAGATGGTGAGATTGGTCAAGAATTAAAGAAAGAAGAAAATTCGCGTGCTGAATTTTATCAAGAAATCCTAGATTCATTAGGAACATTTGCAGAATAGGGGAGGAAAATATGTTAAACAAATTAGCTTTAAGTGGAATTAAGCACCGTCTCCGTGACTACACCGTTTTATTTTCAGGTTTGATGATTGCATCGGCTATCTTCTATATGTTTATGTCTCTAGCAACTAATCAGGCTTTTCTAAGCTCCAATTCTCCGGCCGCTGCTACTAGTTTCATCTTCGGTTTCGGAATTGTTTTACTAGCAATTATCACAATTGTTTATGTTAATTACGCTAATACTTTCTTACTGAGTATGCGTCAAAAAGAGTATGGGATGTTTATGATGCTCGGTGCCAAAAGTAGTAAGATTTCACGGATGATTTTTGTCGAAACATTTGCTATTGGTGCCATTTCAACATTGATCGGTTCGGCCATTGGTATTTTTGCCACGGGATTTGTAGGTAGATGGTTAATTGGTTTACTAGATATGAGAGTTAAACACTTCAGCAGTTTCTATTTACCAGCTTTACTTTGGACTTTGTTATTCTTTATCGTGATTTTCATGTTTTCAGCTATTAGAAATTCAGTATCTCTACGTCGTACCAAAGTTCTTACTTTATTAAATCGTGACAGTCAGCCAGTTAAAATTAAACGTAACGGCGTTATGAAAGCAATTCAAGCTTTACTTGGTTTGATCTTGCTGGCAATTGGTTACTTGACTATGTACTTTTCTGGTCATAATCCTGGGTTTATCTATCTGGGCATTCCAATTGCCTTGGTAACAATTGTTGCTGGTACTTACTTTACAATCAATGCTTTTGTTACGGCAATTATTATTATGTTGAAGAGAAATATCAAGTACTCACAAAAAGGATTGAATAATTTTACTCTTTCACAGTTAAGTTTCCGTATTAATGATTACACTAAGATTCTTTCAATGGTTTCAATCATGTTTGCTTTAGCTTTAGGTGCTATTACTGTTGGTTTAGGTTTTAACAACCAAATTGATAACGTCGTAAATGGTCAAAACTATTATGATGTTCAAGTGACGAATCCTAATGCTACTCAAGAGAAGAATATTAAACAATTAAGCATTCAGAAAAAAGATACTTATAATTTTAAATCTGACGGTAAAGCTGTTTACTATCGTAGCAGTCAATTTAAGAGTCAACCAATTGGTTATGCCAATATGAATGTTGATACAATGGTATTCCGATTAAAGAAATCTTCAGATCCAGCTAAAAATTCAAATGCGGCTTATGAGTTAATGAATACACGTCTTCCCAAATATAGAACTATGGAAGCTAAATTTGTTAGTGATGCTCAATACGATAGTATCAAAGGACAAGAATCAACAACTGTATTGATTAAAACCACCTCGTTCAAGAATAATCTTGCTATGATCAAACAGATTTCAAAAGATGAAATTAAACGTTTCCCAGAACTTAAAAATGCTGGTGGTGACAAGTATTCTGCCTATACATTAGTTAATGGTTTCTTTTCTGGACTAGAATTCATGGGATTCTTCTTAGGAATTGCTTTCTTGGCTATGTTAGCTAGTTGCCTGATGTTCAAGATTCTTTCTGGAGCTAACGGTGACGTTAAACGTTACAATATGCTTTACAAAATTGGTACGAGACAAAAAGTCTTACGCAGTACAATCAATAAGGAAATTGGTGTGTTATTCTCGGTTCCAGCCATCTTAGGTATTATTCATGTGTTAATTGGTTTACAACTATTCGTTAAACTTTTGTATAAACCTTATACAAATATTGAGATACCATTTGCAATTTTCCTAGTTTTATATTTAGGATATTACTTCTTAACAAGATATCTTTATAAGAAGATCGTTCTTAAATAACAGTTTCAGTTCCTTCCGGGGAACTGCGATCGACGGGTATTAACCTTTCGATCGCAGCTTTCCGGAAACGGAAAGCACTTCCCCCCAATAAATAATTTCAATTGTTAGACATGTCTAACACCCTTAATAAAGTAGAGCAGGGATCACTCAACAAATCCTCAAATCTACAATTTAAAAATGAGGCTGTGACATAAGTCTCAAAAAATAAAAGCTGATGAATGAGATTCTTATTTCA
>NZ_AZES01000121.1 GCF_001434985.1 Companilactobacillus paralimentarius DSM 13238 = JCM 10415
GTTTTTATTTTGAGCTTTTATTGAAAGTGGCTAACTTGATTATAAAATTCGCCGAATTAATCTAATATTATTTATTCAGAAATAAAAAACGACATCTATTTAGAAACGTGTAGACACGTTTATCCTAAATAGATGCCGTTTATTTTAATTTTGATAATCTAAGAAAGAAATTAATAAATTCTATTATGCCTCTTTTAGATTATATTCTTTCCAACCAAAGGCAATAACCAAAGCTATTCCAATTACACTAATAAGCACAATTGAAACAATGTTATGTTCATAATTAGAACCACCTAGAGCCAAGTCACCAACAATTGTTAGGAACAAAGCAGCTAGGATTCCTGTCCATTGTAAACGAGTAAAGGCTGAACCGGTAGTACTTCTACCCTCACGACGTGTTACATATGGCAAGACAACACCCAAACCAATCAAGACGATAATGGCAACGAAGTTAATTACTAATTCGTACCACCATGTTGATGAAGCAAACTTAACATCTTGAGGTCCGATACCAAAGATTGTAGCTACGGCAGTGATGATCAAGCACCACCAACCAACAGCTAGGGCTAATTTATCATTTTTAATATAGACATAATCTGAAGGGAATTTTTGACTGTCTTGTCTGATCTTAATGAAAGCAAAGAAGATCCAGCAAGTAACACCTGGCGAAATAATTCCGTTCAAGTTTAATAGCCAATTGAAAATATCATTCATACTTGGTAAGAAAATACCTAGTAACATGATGAAAGCACTCAAACCACAAGTTAATAAGTAACCATTAACTGGTAGGCCATTGGAATTAGTTTTACGTAAGACCTTAGGCATGTACTTAGCACCTGTATCAGAAATCAACATTCTTGTCATAGCGTCCAATAGAACTGCCAACAAGGCTGCTAGGTAAAATACTTCAGTCCAAGCAAAGATATACATCAAAGTATTACCCATATGATATTGCTTACCTAAGGCTTGGAATGCGTAGTAAGAACCATTCATCTTCAAGTCATTTGGTAAGTTGAATCCATCAAAGAACACACCCAATGAGAATGAACCAAAGATAGTCAAGAAGGCCGTCATAACGGCTAACATGATCATGGCTTTAGGGAATTCACGCTTAGGATGACGCATCTTTGTAACGAAAGGTGCAATAAGTTCAGCACCGTTAACCGCATAAATCAACAAACCAATCGTTGTTAGATAGTGAAGATCAAACTTAGGTACGATGGTATGAAGATTCATTGGTTGTGTTGCAATATGACCACCAGCAGCAAGTCCGGCAAAAGTCATCAATACAAACAATACAGTCATTCCAAACATGGCAATACCACCAATAGTACTCAAAACTTCAAGTGAGCGTTTGAAACGAGATTGTACAAAAATAAAGACAATAAAAGTTACTAATGTCCAAAAAGCAAACCAACCGTTTGACATTTGGCTTTGCATCTTGGCATTACCGTTGTAGGCCCATCCGAGTCCAACAACGATTGAATTAGCAGTATCAACAACATAAGGAATTGAAGCTGCCCAGTAAGTCCACGCAGTAAAGTAACCTAGAAATTCACCACTAGTACCGCGAACCCATGAAGTAAGTCCCCCACCTTCATGATTGAAAACTGATCCCAATTGACCAACCATTAATGAATATGGAATAACATATAGAAATAACATGATAACCCATGAAGTGATGACACCCATACCTTGGTTTTGGAAGTTATAAGTTAAATCATCAAAACCAATTACGGTAACGAAATCCATTAAGGCAAGAATAGGCCAGCTTATATAGTTCTTTTTTGGTTCTAAATCTTCCATAATAAGCTCCTATAAATTTATATACATATTAAGCACAATTTTATATTCTACACTTTTGAATTTATATACATAGAGCCTAAAAACGTTTTCTTTAATTAAATTATTTATTATTTATCAATTTCAATTGTTGATATTAACAATTTATCTGCTAAATTCGACAATTTAGTGATATCAAAATCTTTTTTACGCATCGCCGTGTGCAAAACTCCTACCATTCCCCAACAACAGTAATTCAAAATATATTCAGCTTCTTCTTGATTTGAAAAAGGAATCACTTGCTGACCATTGGTAACAGTCAACTGGATCAATTTTTGCATCAATTCTGAATCGGGATTACGGCACAAGACACCAATCATTTTTTGATTATCTTCAATGTAAGACATGACGACCTTAAAGAATTGCGGCCCTATATCACTTTCCTCATTGGGAGGTTCGAAATCCTTCAGTATTTCACCAAAACGATTCATGACAAAATCTTCGGTCTTATGAAGCAAATCGTAAATATCTTCATAGTGAAGATAAAAAGTACGACGATTAATGTCAGCTTTATCAGTAAGCTTTTGAATCGTTATTTCTTCAATTGGCATAACTGACATCAAATCAATGAAATTATCACGGATCGATTTTTGTGTTCGTCTAGTTCGACGATCATTCTCGTTCAATTTGTCCCCTCCTTTACTACACAACTTCGCCATTTTCGTGTATTAAGACACGAAAATAATAACTTTGTTTATTGTTCACAAAGCATCTTCTTAATATTATATAGCCATTAGTCAAGGAGGTACACATCATGTATTTAACTTTAAGGGAACTCAGACACAATAAATGGAAATTTAGTGCATTAGGATTAATCATCTTTTTGATTGTTTTCCTCGTTCTCTTCATTACCGGATTAGCTAATGGTTTGGCTAACGATAGCGGTTCAGCCATTAAAGAGACTCCTGCTGAAACTTTTATTTTACAAAAGGGATCACAGGCTCGATTAAACCGCTCTAAATTAACTGATCCAGATTGGCAAAAGTTCCAAAACAAATATCATAACGACGTTACAAAATTAAGTGTTGCTCAAATGACAATTCAAAAACAAAACAATGCTAGTAAGAAAACAGATATTGCCTATTTTGTTATAAATAAGGACAGTTTTCTTGCTCCTAAATCTGTTAAGAAAACCGATGGTAACCAAGTCTATGTCAGTCGTAAATTAGAATCTGACGGTTACAAAGTCGGTGACAGTTTCAAGGACTCAAACAGTGGCAAAACTTTCAAAATTGCTGGCTTCACAAATACTGAGTCCTACTCACATTCACCGGTTATTTATTTGAACAATCAACAGGCCCAAAACATCCTACCTGATTCCAAGAGTTTCAACGCTATTGCGTTAAAGAAAAATTTAACCAAGAGATCTGGTTATCAAGTTATCAGTAAACAGACTTTAATTAACAATATTCCTGGTTATTCAGCTGAGCAGAGTTCACTTTACTTGATGATTGGTTTCCTATATCTCATTTCATTATTCGTTCTCGCCGTTTTCTTCTATATTATTAATCTACAAAAAATCAGTGATTTCGGAACGCTCAAAGCTTTGGGTACCAAGACTGGTTACTTAGTTGGACATGTTTTAACCGAAATGGGACTATTGTCTGTAAGTGGGATTCTCGTCTCATTCTTGGTAACCTATTTGATCAAACTCAAAATGCCGGCTTCAATGCCATTTAGTCTCAGTTTAACGACTCTATTAGGAACTGGACTACTATTTCTCGGTATCGCCCTCTTAAGTGCCCTTCTCTCGTTAATCAAAGTTGTCAAAGTCGATCCTATCAACGCTATCGGAGGTAACAATTAATGCCAGTTTTAGAATTGAAAAATATTGTCAAAAATTATCCCGATGGGGAAAATATCAATGAAGTTTTGAAGGATATCTCCTTTCAAGTGAAAAAGGGTGAATTTGCAGCTATTATGGGACCTAGTGGAGCCGGTAAAAGTACCCTGCTTACAATCATGGGTGCCTTGCTTTCACCTAGTTCTGGAACTGTTTTGTTGAACAATCAAGATATCAGTCATTTTTCGAAAAAACAGCAGACTCAACTTCGCTTAAACGAGATTGGTTTTATTTTCCAAAATTCTGATTTGATTCCTTATTTAAAAATTTCCGAGCAACTACAATTCATCCAAAAGATTTCTAATAAGAAATCAACTGATGCCATTGCTATTCTCAAACAATTAGGATTAGGACATCGTTTAAGCAGTTATCCCAATGCCCTTTCTGGTGGTGAAAAGCAACGTGTTGCTATTGCTAGAGCCTTTATCAATCAACCTGATTTAATCTTAGCTGATGAACCTACAGCCAGTCTGGATTCCAAACGTGGTCGTGAAGTTGTACAGATTATCCAAGAAACCGTCCACCAACAAAACAAAGCTGCTGTGATGGTCACACACGATGAACGTATTCTCGATTTAGTTGACTCAATTTGGCAAATTGAAGATGGTAAACTGAATAAAGTAAATAAGTAGTTTGAAAGGCTTAAATTATGCAACCGACTTTAATTATTCTTCGTGGCAATTCTGGTAGCGGCAAAACTGCATTAGCCAAGAACCTTCAACAGTATTTTGGCACTGATAAATGTTTGCTAGTTCAACAAGACGTTTTACGTAGAGAAATTCTACATGCTAGCGATCATCCAAATACACCAGCTATTGATTTCATCGAAACCATCGTAAAATTTGGTTACCAACATTATCCTGTGGTTATTCTCGAGGGAATTCTCAGAAAAGATGTCTATGGTGAAATGTTGATAAAACTGTGTAAAACTTTTGCTCCTAGAGTCTTGGTCTATTACTTAGATGTTTCTTTTGAAACCACATTGAAGTTTAATGTTCTCAAGAAAACACCTTTTTCTGAGTCCGACCTTCATTCTTGGTGGTTAGATTCGGACTATCTGACTAATTCCGACTACAAATTAAATGCAGTTGGTACCGCAAATTTAAGGCAACAAGTCATCACTGACTATCTAAAATTTAAAGAATAGAAAACAACCTCTATTAAGTATTCAAGATATGTTCCTTTACTTGAATCTCTTAATAGAGGTTGTTTTTGGTTTACTAGATCAAATCACTTTACAATGATTACGTATTAAACATACTTATCTCAAGAAAAATAAGCGAAATGCTATTTAGTCTGTAGTAAGAATTTAAGCACATTCACACTTTTTCTGATTTAAGATCATTTAGGATTTTTTATTACGCATTTTTACTAATTTAGTTAATTTCTTAGCATCAATCATTTGATTGAGATATATTCCTAACCAAATAAAGATATAAATAATAACAAACATAAACAGATTGTTCCAACTGTGTTTGGATAAAATACCAAACCAACCGTTATAAGAAGTCATTGCTATTACCAAAGCTAGAGTCACTACAAAATGAATCACTATTTCTAATAAAATATTCAAATCATATTCAAATATCATCGATAACCAACCAATAAAAAGACTCATCAACCAAATGCTAAAAATATTTTGAGGTGTAACTGTGGTTGTGCCCTGCATAATAAGAATTGCTAAATAGGTCAACGATCCAATCAGAATTCCAATCAAGCCATAACGGAAAAGTTTTCTTATCATCTTACATCCCCAAGCTTTCTTTTAATTGTGTTAAATATTTACGACTAACGGTTAATTTTTCATCATTATCCATAAAAGCTAGCATATTACCCGAAAACGACGCTTCCAATGAACTCAAATGATTCAGATTTATCACAGCACTTTTAGAAATCTGGATAAAGTCACCATTATTCAGACGTTGATACATTTCTTTCAATTTTCCCCTTAATTTATACGCCTTGACTTGTGTATAAACCGTTAATTCATTTTTGTATACTTCAATCGCAATAATCTCATCCAATTGAATCATAACAACACGATCATCTACCGCTAACGGTACAACATCAGTATGATTATCCAAATTATCAATTGTCTTCATCAAATTTTGGACGTCGTCAGAAAAACTTTGTGCCTCAACGGTTACTTTAGCTTTGTCCACCGGCATGTCATCTTTTTGTTGATAATTAATTTCTATTTTCATGAGTTTTCCTAATTAAACTTTATTTAGAACTACATTTTTATTATATCGATAAAGTCCCAGAATTAGGACAATCACAATTATAAAAGTTATTCCCATGTTATATGTCTCTGTGGAAAATCCTTTACCAATAACGATTCCCATTGATTTTTTGAAATCCAAAACTTTATCCACAGGTAATCCTTTTAATGCATGATTCAGTTCTTTATTCATCATTACCTGTCGATAAATTGCAGCATTATATGGGACTGGTGTTAATTTAATTAATGATTTAGCAAAAGTAGGCATAGCTCCTATAGGAAAATAAACTCCCGCAAAGAATCCAGCTGCAGTTCCAATAATCGTATTGATTTTTCCAAAGGTGTCAGATGTCTTTACAAAAGTAAAAATCAAGAGATTGATCGCTGACCACAATAAACTACTTAAAATCATCAATCCTAATAACTTTAGAAAAACTACTCCATCAAAACTTATCTTGTCCTGAATCATGAAGTAAACTTGCATGTTGGCGTACATAAAACCTTGCATAATAAAACCAATTATCCAAGCACTCAATAGATAGGATAACGTAATTTTAGTGTAGGAGGTATCAGTTAAAACTAAATCAGCTAATCGATTGCTTTCACGATCACTAACTAAATTGGTCATCGCACCTCCGGTAGTGGTTATTGTCGTGACTGTCAACGTTCCACCTATCAACCAGTAATCTAATATTTTTTGTGAATCTTTAAGTGCTGACCAACTTTCTTGCATACTCTGTCTTAAAAAAACTAAATAGAGTACAAATGAAATCAACGCTCCCAATAATGAGAAGAAAACTTTACTTTTACTAGAGAAGAACAATCTTAAATTACGCTCAATTAAACTTTTCATCCTATTCGACCTCTCTCCCTGTCAGATTTAAAAATATATCATCCATATTGCCTTGACGATAATCAAAACTGACTATTTGGTCGACGAATTTACAATTGAAGTGCAACGAGTAAGAAGAAAATAAAAAAGAACTCATA
>NZ_AZES01000122.1 GCF_001434985.1 Companilactobacillus paralimentarius DSM 13238 = JCM 10415
ATCAACGCCTGGCAATATGTGGCAATGCAAATCAATTAATTTCATTTCTCTTTCTCAGCTCCATAGTATCCACCATAGTATCCACCATAATAGCCTTGTGACTTTTCTTTTGTGACACGATTCATAATTACCCCCAAAATATTAGCATGAACTGTATCTAATAATTGTTTAGCATGTGCAACCCCAGCTTTTTCAGCAATTCCCTGGGGTACAACCATAATTACACCATCAATTTGTACCGCTAAGACTTGTGCATCAGTAACTGTATTAACTGGTGGCGCATCCATAATTAACAATCCAAACTTATCTTCAAGACGATTGATTAAATCCTTTGTCCTCATACTACCTAATAATTCTGAAGGATTAGGTGGAAATGGTCCACTAGTGATAACGAATAGATTTTTAACCATAGTTGGTTGGATAACATCTTCAAATGAAGCATTTCCCAATAAATAACTGGATAATCCAACACGATTACTTACATT
>NZ_AZES01000123.1 GCF_001434985.1 Companilactobacillus paralimentarius DSM 13238 = JCM 10415
AGAAAGTTCAATCTAAGTTGAGTATTAATAAATCATCAAGAAATCATAGAAGGGTCTAGGAAATAAAATGGCATTATTTAAAAAGAAAACTACAAAGCTAGATAATTATAGTTTGAAAAATGGTGTTGGTTTGGTTACTTATGATGACCCTACCAGTACGATTTCAGAGCAATTTAATACTATCAGAACTAATATTCAATTCTCATCTGTAGATAAAAAGTTGAATTCAATTTTATTCACCTCATCTGCTCCATCTGAAGGTAAGTCTACGGTAAGTAATAATGTTGCGGTAGCTTGGGCTAAACAAGGTGAAACAGTTGTTTTAGTTGATGCCGATCTTCGTCGTCCAACCATTCATAAGACCTTTAATGTAAGTAATCGTGTTGGATTATCCAGTTATTTATTGGGAAATGCTTCATTTGA
>NZ_AZES01000124.1:0-563 GCF_001434985.1 Companilactobacillus paralimentarius DSM 13238 = JCM 10415
CCACGCCGAAAGTAGTTGGTGGGAAACTACCCGCGAGGATAGGTAGCTGCCACGCTGTTATTATTCCGGATTAGCTCAGTTGGTAGAGCATCTGACTGTTAATCAGGGTGTCGTCAGTTCGAGTCTGACATCCGGAGTTTTTTTTTACCTTGGAGAGTTGTCCGAGTGGCTGAAGGAGCATGATTGGAAATCATGTATACGGGTATTGACCTGTATCAAGGGTTCAAATCCCTTACTCTCCGTTAGGTTATTTGTACAAACAAGTGTCACTGTATAAAACAGTGTAAAAAGACTATCATATCAATAATGTGATAGTCTTTTTTATTTTATTTTTTTATTCTAATCCGTGAATCAATGTTGTCATGCTGTAGTCACGGAATAAAGACTACTTGAAGAGTACATTAAGCCAGAATTTTTTGTTTATTATTAATGATTTTTATTTCATAAAACATATACAAATTGATAATATGTATGATATAATTATTTTCGTTGAGTTAATGACATGCGCCTATAGCGCAATTGGATAGAGTGTCTGACTACGAATCAGAAGGTTGTAGGTTCGA
>NZ_AZES01000124.1:573-12113 GCF_001434985.1 Companilactobacillus paralimentarius DSM 13238 = JCM 10415
CGCATAACAAAAAAGAGACTTATGATGATTTTCATCGTAGGTCTCTTTTTTTATCTATTTATGCTTTTTACAAAAGCTTGGTAATCTTTTTCTTCACCGGTCTCCTCAATTCTTAAATCATCTAATTGATTTTGATGTAAAGCTTCTTCAGAAACTTCAATATTGTGTGTAAAGGTAGCATTTCCAATCAAATGGATCTTACTTAGTTCTTTTATTGGATTGAGTTCAATATTAGTTTTAACCATGCCGCCAGGATTATAAACAGTAATATCTTTATTTGAATCAAATTGATCTGGGTATAATAACGCAAAAACTAAACTTGTTGCTGACATGCCGGTTCCGCAAGCATTGGTGAAACCAACGCCACGTTCAAATGTTTGAACAAATAGTTTGTTTTTATCTAGTATTTTGGCAAAGCTGATATTGACGCCTTCAGGAAAATAATTATTTGCAGAATTCAATTTTTGTCCCAAATGGTTTAATATATCGTGTTGAATATTGGAGACAAAACTAATGAGATGGGGATTAGGAACGGCAATAGCTGAGAACCTTTCTCCGGGAACAAATTCTGGAATTTCCTCATTTATCATTTCATTTAAATCTTTATATGAAAATGGCAAGTCCGTTTTTTTAAAGGAAATAGGTGATATTTCAACACTAAAGGCAGGAACTCCGGGATAAAAATCAGGAGCTTTCTTGACAGATAAATTAGACTCTAAAGTTTCTACATGGAATTCGTTTAATTGGTATTTTTCCGATAAGTAACGACTAACAGTTCTCAATCCGTTACCACACATTTTGGCTTCACTGCCATCGGCGTTGATAACACGCATTTTTCCAAGACAGTCATCACTAGTATCAATAACTAAAAGTCCATCGGCACCGTTTAAAATATTTTTACAAAAATTAATTGCTAAATTCTTTAATTCACTATCACTTAATTTATTGTCCAGAATAGTTTGATCCAAAATGAAGAATTGATTTTCTGAACCATGGACTTTTAATAATTTAACCATATTTTTAAACCTCGCTTAATCGAAAAAAGTTTTATAAATTTGTTGTACTGCATTATCAGCATCAGAAGCACGAGTTCCAATCATGATGGATATTCGGGAAGCACCTTGGTTAATCATATGAATAGCAATATTATTTTGGGTTAACGAATCAATGACTTTACCGATAGTTCCAATGTTATGAGCTATTCCTTCACCAACTACCATGATAATGGCATAGTCATCAATCCATTCTAAATAATCTGGTTGGAGGGTCTCTTTAACGTCGTGACAAAGCTTTTGGATGGTATCCTTATCTAACTTGCTACGATCAAAGATAACAGTTAAATCGTCAATACCAGAAGGCATATGCTCATAAGAAATATTATATTTATAAAAAATTTTTAATAACTTAAAAGTAAAACCGACTTCTTTATTGAGAAGATAACGGTGTAGATAAAGTGCTGAGAATCTTTTTGAACATGCAATACCAGTGATTTGATTAGAAGGATCAAAGATAAATTGTTCAGGGACAATCATAGTTCCATCTGCTTGGGGGTTATTAGTATTCTTAATATTTACGGGAACTTGTCCTTTAACTGCGGGAATAATGGCTTCATCTTGGAAAACGGAAAAGCCAGCATAAGATAGTTCTCTCATTTCCCGATAGGACATTTTTTTTATTGCTTGTGGATGATCAACAATATGATTGTTAGCGACATAAATTGCATCAACATCAGTAAAATTTTCATAAAGATCAGCATTTAAACCACGGCTAAGAATAGCTCCAGTGATATCTGATCCTCCACGAGAAAAGGTATAGATTGAGCCGTCAGCGCTATAACCGAAGAAACCTGGAAAGACAACTCGGGAGTCCTTTGGTAACTTAAATTGGTCCAGATTGCTATAAGTTTCAGCTGAAATATCAGCGTCATTAGGTTGACCTTGAACTCTAATGCCAGCATCTTTAGGATCAATGAAGACCGCCTTAATATTTTGAGCATTGAGGACCTGTGTCAGTAAAATTGCATTTAAAAATTCACCGTGAGCTTTAAAGGCAGCCATTAAATGATCATTATCACTAAAACTGGTTTGAGCTAATTTATCTAATTTGGATTTTAGAAGTTTAATAACTGAATCATCAAGTTTGAAATAATCACAGATTTCTTGGTATCTGGAAATGATATTACTTTCAACTTGTTGATAATTGCCTTGGTTAATAACGATATTTGCATATTGAATCAGTAGATCAGTAACTTTAGTGTCATCAGAAAATCTTTTTCCGGGTGCAGAAGTTACAATAACTTTACGCTCAATATCGTCTTTAATAATCTTAATTACTTTCTCAAATTGTTCTCCAGTAGCCAAGGAACTACCGCCAAACTTGATAACTTTCATAAAACACACCCCTAAAATTAAATAGTTTTTAATGATGAGTGTATCATTATTAGCCGTTATGACAAGAAAAAACATGATAAAGTTAGAAAAACTAGTTATTTTTTAATATTACTTGACGAATAATAAGTATTGTTATAATCTTAATACCAATAAAAGAGGTCGCAACCGACATGAGTAAATGAGGGAGTCACTGTAATGATTTTGAACTCATTGAAAGGGGAAGTTGCCGAAGTGTCGGATCTTGCAGGATTCGATGAACTGGGGCGTATTAATAAGAGAATACGAACTGTCGTGATTTAATATCACGTTGAGCTTATGACAAATTTATGGTGGATCGAAAAGGTCTCTTTGTTATTAAGCAAAGAGATCTTTTTTTATTTGATAAAGGAGTTTTGAAAATGATTATAGATGAGTTAGCAAGTAAGAATGGACATTTAATGATAGATGGCGTTGATAGCATGGATTTAGTTAAAAAATATGGAACGCCACTTTATGTTTTTGATATTTCTAAAGTTCGTAATCAAATAAAAAAATTTAGATCTGCTTTTGAGAAGGAACATTTAAATTATCAAATTAGTTATGCAAGCAAAGCTTTTGCAGTTAAAGCAATCTATCAAGTTATGAAGCAAGAAAATGTGCATGTGGATGTTGTTTCAGGTGGAGAATTATATACGGCTTTAGCTGCAGATTTTCCAAGTGATAAAATAAGTTTTCATGGGAACAACAAATCTTTGGAAGAGTTACAAATGGCAGTTGAGAATCATGTTGGAGTCATTATGTTAGATAATTTCCACGAGATTAAATTGTTGCAGCAAGTTTTGAAGAAATCGCAGGAAACAATTAAAGTAATGTTACGTCTAACTCCAGGAATCTCGGCTCATACACATAAGTATGATCAGACTGGTCAAACTGATAGCAAGTTTGGATTTGACGTTAAATCTGGTCAAGCTGAAAGAGCCTTGAAATTAGTTTTGAATGATCCACAGATGAATTTGTTAGGATATCATGCTCATATTGGTTCACAAATTTTTGGTACCGAAGGTTTTCGCATGTTAGCTCAAAAAATGATTGAAATATCTAAAGAATTTCAGAATGAATTTAACTATTGGCCACAAGTAATCAATTTAGGTGGTGGCTTTGGGATTAGTTATAACGAAGGTGATGATCCTATTACGGCCAATGATTTTATTTCAGTTATTAGTCGAGAGTTAAAACAGGATTGTGAAAAGATTCCAGAAATCTGGATCGAACCAGGACGTTCAATTGTTGGTCCAGCTGGATATACGCTTTATACAATTGGTTCAAGAAAAAATATTCCGGGATTTGAATCCTATGTATCGGTTGATGGTGGTATGGGAGATAATATTCGTCCAGCTTTATATCAGGCCAGCTATGAAGCTGTTGTGGCCAATAAAATGAATCAAGAAAATATTGAGACGGTTCATATTTCAGGGAAATATTGTGAATCAGGTGATATTTTAATCGAGCATCAAAAACTTCCACAGACGGAGGTTGGAGACGTTTTAGCAGTTCTTGATACTGGAGCATATGGTTATTCAATGGCCATGAATTACAATCGTAATCCTAGACCGGCAGTTGTTTTTGTTGAAAAAGGTAAAACTAAATTAGTGGTTAAAAGAGAAACTTATGAGGATTTAATTAGATTAGATGATAATTATTAGGAGAAAAATATGACAAAGATGGATGCAACAGAAATTATCAATTATATAGGAAATGCTAAGAAAGTTACGCCAACAAAAATTTATTTACAAGGTGATATTTCTCAAGTTGAATTCCCTGATGAAGTTAAAGTTTTTAAAACTAACGATTTAGCAATTATCATTGGTGATTATCAAGTAATTGAGCCAATTTTAAAGTCTAATCATTTAAGTAATTATTATGCTGAAACAACAGCACAAAATTCAGCCGTACCGATGTTAGATGTTAAACACATTAATGCCAGAATTGAACCGGGAGCTATTATTCGTGATCAAGTTGAAATTGGCGCTAATGCGGTGATCATGATGGGAGCGGTGATTAATATTGGTGCTGAGATTGGTGAAAAGTCAATGATTGATATGGGAGCCGTTCTTGGTGGTCGTGCGATTGTCGGTAAGAATTCACATATTGGCGCTAATGCGGTTTTAGCTGGAGTAATTGAACCAGCTTCTGCTCAGCCAGTTCGGATTGGCAATAATGTCATTGTTGGAGCTAATGCTGTTGTTTTAGAAGGTGTACAAGTTGGTGATGGTGCTGTCATTGGTGCAGGAGCAGTTGTTACTAAAGATGTAGCACCTAATAGCGTAATGGCCGGAGTACCAGCTAAAGTTTTGAAAATTAAAGATCAAAAGACAACAGATAAGACTCAAATTGAAAGTAATTTAAGGAAGTTATAAAGATGACTTTGACTAGCGATGAATTAATTGAAATCAGACGACATTTACATATGATTCCAGAATTAGCCATGGATGAGCATCAAACACATGATTATTTGAAACAAGTGATTGCAAGTTTTCCTCAGACTAATTTGGAAATTAAAGAGCTACCAGAATTACCAACTGCTCTGTTGGTGTTGGTCAAGGGAGTCAATCCTCAAAGAAATATCGGCTATCGATGTGATATGGATGCTTTGCCTGTTGATGAAATGAATGGACTGAGTTATGCCTCGAAACACCCACATGTAATGCATGCTTGTGGTCATGATATCCACATGACTGTAGCTTTAGGAATTTTGAATTATTTTAGTATCAATCAGCCTAAAGATAATTTAGTTTTCTTTTTCCAACCTGCTGAAGAGAGTAAGAGTGGTGGAAAAGTTGCCTATGATTTAGGAGCGTTTAGTGGTCAATTTAAAGTTGATGAGTTTTACGGTTTACACGATAATCCGCAATTAAAGTCAGGCGTTATAGGATGTTGTAACGGTACATTGTTTGCTGGAACGACAGAAGTAAATATTATTATTACCGGTAAGAGTGGGCATGCCGCTTATCCACATTTGGCTAATGATGCTATAGTGATTGCTGCTAATTTTATTAATCAAGTTCAGACAGTTATTTCTCGTAGCATTGATCCTACAAAATGCGGCGTAATAACTTTTGGCAAGTTACAAGCTGGGGTGATCCGTAATGTAATTGCTGGTCAGGCTCGCTTAGAAGGGACGATTCGAGGATTAACTCAAGAGATGATTGAGTTTATTCGTCAAAGAATAACTGAAATAGCTAGTGGTTTACAAAAGTCGTTTAATTGTCAAATTACGGTTGAATATAATCAAGGTGGTTATTTTCCGGTAGAGAATGATCCGACACTAACGAAGAATTTTATTGAATATATGCAAAGACAGTCGTCAGTTGATTTTGTTGAGACTAAACCTAAGATGACTGGAGAAGATTTTGGTTATTTATTGAATAAGATTCCGGGAACGATGTTTTGGTTAGGAGTGGAGAGTTCGGGAGCATTACATTCGCATGATTTTCTTCCTAAAGAAAATGCTATTAAAAAAGGTGCCGATGCTATAGTAGGTTTTTTGAATTATCGAATGAATATGGGGGAGAAATAAATGTTTACAAATATTGATTTAATGACAGCAATTATTACGCCGTTTGATGAAGAATTAAAAGTTGATTATAAAGCTTTAAAAAAATTAACAGAACATTTGTTGACGACTGGTTCTAAAGGTTTTGTTATTGGTGGTACAACTGGTGAAACTCCCACTTTAACAGAAGATGAGAAATTAGATTTGTATCGTCATTTCACAAAGATAGTTGATGGTCGTGTACCGATTATTGCCGGAGCTGGTAGTAATAATACTGCTCAAACAATTGATTTTATTAACAAGCTTGCACAAATTCAGGGGATCGATATGGCTTTAGTTGTGGTTCCTTACTATAACAAACCTAATCAGCGTGGGATGATAGCTCATTTTGAAGCTATTGCTAAAGATTCACCTTTACCAATTATGATTTATAACATTCCTGGACGAACAGGTGTATTGATGGAGAAGGAAACAGTCGTCAAATTATCTCAGAATAATAATATTAATGGTGTTAAGCAGTGTAATTCAATGGAAGATTTAGAATATATTGTTGAGCATTCAGCTGCCGGGTTTAATGTTTATAGCGGTGAAGATGCTCAAGCTTTGTTTGCAAAAGTTATTGGAGCCAATGGAGTTATTTCAGTAGCTTCACATCTATATGGTGAGGAAATGTCTAAAATGTATCGAACTTTAGATAATGGTGATTATAAAGCGGCTGGTAAAATACAGCGTCAGTTAACACCGAAGATGGCTGCATTATTCATGTATCCTTCACCTTCACCTGTCAAAGCAGCCCTCAACAAAATAGGCTATGAAGTTGGTGGTTGTCGTTTGCCAATTGTATCGTTAAATGAAGCAGAAAAGGCTACTCTGTTTGAAAAATTGAATCTTTAGGAGTTTTTTTATGATAAGAGTTATTGTTTCAGGCTTTAATGGATCTATGGGTCAAAAAGCAGTTAAAATGGTCAATCAAAGTCAGGATATGCAGTTAGTTGCTGGATTTAATCCAAACATAACTGATTTAAATCCGCAAACTTATGGGTTAAAAGAAAATGTCAAAATTTATAATGATTTTGCTGATATTAAGGTTAAAGCCGATATCTGGATTGATTTTTCAATACCTAGTGCTGTGTTTGAGAACACTAAATTTGCAATTCAGCGAGGTATTCGTCCAGTTATTGGAACAAGTGGCATGAGTGAAGATCAAATGAATGAATTAAAAAAGTTGGCTGATGATGAGAAATTAGGTGGAATTATTGCTTCAAACTTTGGTCTATCAGCTGTTTTAATGATGAAATTTGCGAAAGTGGCTGCTAAATATTTTGCGGAATCAGAAATTGTTGAAAAGCATCATGAGGATAAAATTGACGCTCCTTCAGGAACTGCTTTGAATACTGCTAGATTAATTTATGAAGCTAGAGGTCATGATCAAAAACAGCATAGTAGTAAGGATCCACTTAATACTCGTGGCGGAGATTATCACGGTACTAAGATTCACGCACTCAGATTACCAGGTTTTGTAGCAGATGAAGAGGTCATTTTTGGCGGAATTGGAGAGACCTTGACTATATCTCAAAGTACCACCGATCGAGAATCATTTATGACTGGGGTTAAACTGGCAATTCATGAAGTAATGAAGAGTAATCATTTAGTTATTGGATTGGAAAAAATTATTTAGAATTATTACAAAATAGTTAATTAAATGAATGCGTTTTGTTATAGAATTAAATTATTATAATTTAAGGAGTGTCATAGAATGCCAGAATTAGATTCAACAGTAAAAAATGTTGTCAATGAAACTATTGAACCAATGGGAATTTCCCAGATTAGAGTTTTCGCTGAAAAATTTGCGAAAATCCCCGGATTGATTAAATTAACGCTGGGTGAACCTGATTTCAATGTTCCTGAACATGTCAAGAAGGCTGCTATCGAGAGTATTAATGCTAACGATTCCCACTATTCAGCGCAGAAGGGAATTATTGGTTTAAGAAAGGCTATTTCTAATTACTTGAGTAAACGGTTTGAAATCGATTATGATCCTGAAACGGAAATTATCGTAACGATTGGAGCTACTGAGGCCATCTTTGATTCTTTGGCCGCTATTATTAATCCCGGTGACAAGGTACTAATACCTACACCAACTTTTGCGCTTTATATACCAATTGTGAAAATCTTGGGTGGAATTCCAGTTCAGGTGAATACTACCGATGATGGTTTTCGTTTAACTGGAAAAAAATTACGTGATGTTATTGCCAGAGAAGGTGCTGATAAAGTAAAAGCTTTAATCCTGAATTTTCCCGGTAATCCAACTGGTTTTGTTTATTCAAAGGATGAATTACAAGAAATTGTTGACGTAGTTAAAAGTAAAGAAATGTATGTCATTTCGGACGAAATTTACGCTGAATTGACTTATGGAGAAAAACATATTTCTTTAGCTAAATTGATGCCCGGAAAAACTATTTTGATTAATGGGTTGTCGAAATCACATGCTATGACTGGTTATCGAATCGGTTATATTGCAGCTCCTAAAGGCTTCGTTACGAACGCTGCTAAAATGCATGCCTTCGTTGTAACGGCTCCTTCTAATCCAGCCCAATATGCTGCTAAAGAAGCTTTGACGAATGGAATTGATGATTGCATTCCAATGCGAGATATTTATCAAGAACGTCGAGACTATATTGTGGATCAGTTAAATGATATTGGTTATGAAACGAAATTACCTGAAGGTGCATTCTATACATTTTCGAAGATTCCTACTGAATTCAATTTAACTGCAATTGAATTTGCTAATAAATTGGCTGAGGAAGGAAAAGTTGGTGTAACACCTGGTACTGCCTTTGGTGAAGGTGGCGAAGGTCATTTTAGAATGTCATATGCCTCTTCAATAGAAGATATTAAAGAGGCTATGAAGAGATTAAGAATTTTTACGGAGAATTTAAAAATTTGATTTAAGGGATGAAGATTTATGAGTGATGGATATACAGTAGCAATTTTAGGTGCCACAGGTGCCGTTGGAGCACGTTTAATTCAACAGTTGGAGCAATCAACTATTCCAGTTAATAAAGTAAAATTATTAGCATCATATCGTTCTGCGGGTAAGAAATTGCAATTTAAGGGACAGGACGTAACGGTCGAAGAAGCTAAACCGGAGTCATTTGAGGGTGTTGATATTGTTTTAGCTTCAGCAGGCGGTTCAGTTTCGAAAAAGTTCTTGCCAGAAGCTGTCAAACGTGGTGCTGTTTGTGTCGATAATACAAGTGCCTTTCGTATGGAAGAAGATGTTCCATTGGTAGTTCCTGAGGTAAATGAAGCTGCACTTTATAATCATCATGGGATTATTGCTAACCCTAATTGTTCTACTATTCAAATGATGGTAGCTCTGGAACCGATTAGGAGAGCTTTTGGTTTAAAACAAATTATTGTTTCAACTTATCAAGCTGCCAGTGGTGCTGGTCAAAGTGCTTTAAATGAATTATATTCAGAAGCACAAGAATATTTGGATGGTAAAGATATGAATTCCGATATTTTTCCCACAAAGGGTGATGAAGAACATTATCCATTGGCTTTCAATCTTTTGCCCCAAATTGATGTTCTAGAAGATAATTTGTACTCTCATGAAGAGTGGAAAATGATTCATGAAACTAAGAAAATTATGCTTGGTGATATGAATTCTCCTGAAATTAAAGTTACGGCTACTTGTGTCAGAGTACCAGTTCCAATTAGTCATGGTGAATCAATTTATATTGAAGTTAAGGATAAATCTGCAACAACTGAAAAAATTCAAGAGCTTATTAGACAAGCACCTGGGGCTGTTTTGGAGGATGATCCTAAACATCAAATTTATCCACAACCAATCAATGCCGTGGGTAAGCGTGATACTTTTGTTGGACGTATTCGCCCTGATTTGGAAAATGAAGGAGCCTTCAATATGTGGGTTGTTTCCGATAATCTTTTAAAGGGTGCTGCATGGAATACAGTGCAAATTGCTGAACGTTTAGTTGCCGATAATTTAGTTCATAATTAGTTAATTTAAAATGGAATGCAGATTTTAGGCTGTGTTCCATTTTTTTTTGAATATTTCTGTTAAAATATTCAAAGACAATTAATACTAGGGTGAGAAAATAATGAAACGAATAACAAACGTTTTTAACGAAGGTGTTTTGGATCTATTGGCCAATGCCGGAGTTGCGATACCGTATTTTTTTTGTTTAACGTTGTACAATCAGAATAAAAATATTTTTGTTTATGCATTGCCGTTCCTGATGCTTTATACATTCAGGGCCTTAGGAATGCTATTGACTACTTTTATCACGTTACCAGCTTCGACTATGTTGGCTATGTCTAGTTTCTTCGGAGTCATAGGGTCATTGTGTATTTTAGATGCAAGTAATCCTGTTTTTGGGATAATCGGAGGGATTCTGTTAGGGTTGGCTTCAAGTTGGATCTGGCCTTACTACTTAACGGTTAGATCTCGTGGCAAAATGGATAAAGAATTCAAATTCAATCGGATGCATACTTTATCGGTAATTTTGACTTTGATTTTACTGATTGCTGTTCAATTGATTGCAACTAAAACTAAGGTATTAAGCTTATCTTTTGTCTTACTGGCTTTCTTATTCTTTGCTGCTATGGTAGGTGGAATGAATATTACACATCGTTTGACCTTTTACCAAGGAATTGAAACTAAACAAAAGTTTCGTGTTAATTCACTATTCAGCTTAATCGTTTTAGCCAGTTTAGTTATGCTAGTCTTCATTATTCGTTATACTAGGTTAAAGGCTGTTTCTCAGACATTCGATCTGATCATCAGTATAGTAGCTATTATGCTATTTCTCTTCCTAGCATATTATCAAATCGATATTCATAAGAAAATTTTTCCTGTAAGTTTGGTAGCCATCAACCGTGGGGTAATAATGAATTACGTCATGCTTTATGCTGTGTTTGATAGTACTGTTCGGTTTGGATTTAATTCTTTGATGTTGATTTATGCTATTTATTTAATTGGTTTCGAATTGGGACCAGTTATCTTAAAGAAATACCAATCATTTAGATATCCATTACTTTTAATTGGTTTAATTTTATCGTTATTCAATTTTACCTACTTTGTTGGACTATTTTTCTGTGCCATCTTTGTGGGAACCGATAATCGAATTTTAAATGATGCTCTTTATAATCATCCCGATTTAGATTCCGAAAGAGCCTTTTTAATTAAGTATCAACTTTCTTGTGTGGGGAATGTATCACAACAATTAGTTTATATGACAACAATTTACTTTATTAGTTATTTTGCAAAGATAAATGCGTTGGGCTTTTTTAATAGTCATGTTACTGATGGTCCAACTAATTCAGTTTTGTATCGAGTCCATATCTTTATAACAGCAATCGTATTTATTTATGCTGCAATGACATTTTACTTTGCACGTGAAAAAGAATAATAGTGCGTTAATAAAAAGGCCTATCCATTGAAGTGCAATAAAAAAGTTAGACATTTTTATAAGTTTTAAAAAATCATGGATTGTTCCCTGTATTCTACAGGGGACAATCCATTTTTGTTTAAAGAAATGGCTCTTTGTCAAATCGTATTGATGAATAGTTTTTGTATAGAAGGCAACCTCATG
>NZ_AZES01000016.1 GCF_001434985.1 Companilactobacillus paralimentarius DSM 13238 = JCM 10415
TTTCAAATTCGCATCGAACTTTTAAGATAAAGAGACTGTTTTGTCACAGCCTCTTTTTTTATCTTAAATTCTTTAATTCGTCTTCCATTTCTTCTTTGTTCAACAGCTTATAACGCTTATCATCAATTGTTAGAAGATATTGCTCATCGAAATTATTGAATGTTTCTTCGAGTGAAAGGTCGTCGCCAATCTTATTACCCAATAATAATTTAACCAATGTATCAATTACGTGAACGGAACTAGCTAATTCATGTCTGATAATGTCATTAGTCATACCACGATACTTTTTAGTTACGAGCCAATGATCTTTTTGTTTAATCAATTCAAAGTTATAAATAGCCACTTGATTTTCATCTTCAAGTTCTTGAGCAATCAGTTGGGAAAACTCATTATAATTTTCAGGTGACATAAAGTTGTTGACTGAACTAACCTCATAGAGATGATTATTTTTCTTAGTTCGATAAATAACTGATGGAACTAGGAAATTCTCACCATCAGAAACTACCATTACTCTAGCAGAAGTGTTTGCTTGAAGATCAATATTCTTAATTTCTTGAGCACTAAATTGAAATACTCGACTGTCATCTTCTGTATCAACTAAATTCTTTGATAAATCAATGATATTTAAAATGCTATCACTGGGAATCAAGTTGAGAGCTTTCATTTCCATGTGAGGGTCATCGACTTCCACAATCTTTCGACGCATGGCTAGTGGTGCATTCCAGGGTTCACGTCCAATAATGATAGGTTCCAAACCATTTTGATCAATTGATTTGGCTAATTGGAATAAAACAAATTGTCTGATAGTTGTGTCAGTTTTTGAAGAGATTATTGGTGTGCGTACAATAATTTTTTTGCGGTCGCTTAACTTCAACTCATTGTTGATACCTGCGGTAACGAAGTAATTATGATTAGGATAATTCCTATTGGCCACAGATATAGCAGTTTTATTTTTTACAACTGTTTTAGTTACAATATCGGAACTATCTAATAGTAACTTGCTATGCCCCACTCCTTTGACACCCATTTCAACCATACGTTCGACATTGTGAACATCAATCTCACCTTCACGAATAATAAGACTGTTGTCAATGATATTTTGCAAAGCCGTTAAGTATGGCATATTGATACCGGTGATTTCTGATAAAACCGGTTTTTCAAAATTGCGACGCATTGCTTCCATTAAAACATCCAGCATCCAATTAGTGGGGTGAATGATTTTTTCAAATAACTCATCATCATCCAATTTACGTAATTCTTCATATCGATTGAAATTGTTATTCAATTTATCATTGAGTGCTCCCTTATTGAGAACCTCCTCTAAACTAAATCCATTTACAATAATACTAGAATTGGATGTTTTACTAGGTCCTAAATACTTTTGACCAGGGGCATTCCATTGAGGAAAACGTGAGGTAATGTGATCAACAAATGGTTCAGTTGCTCCATTAAAGAAATTACCTGCATCGAGTTGAAGCTTATCTAGATGAAAGCCAACACAAAGTTCCGCTACGGCTGTGGCAACGGGATAACTTGTTGCATATTCCAAAAACTTAGTTTCCTCACTTAAACGAGGGATAAATTCTGTAATATAACATTCATTAGTGACGTGATTATAGGCAAAATGAACGGTACAGACACCAATAATGTTGAAAACTCGAGCTAATTTTATTGAATAATTTCTTAAACGTTGTAGTTTTGAATCATTTAAAGAAATTGCTGGTGAAATTAAGTTTGAATCTAAATGATGAATACCGATGGGCTCGATATCCTCAATCGTACCTATTAAGGATGAATTATCAAAACTATCCCGTAAAATAGTAAAGGAGTATTCACTAAAGCCCCGAATACTTCTTTCAATTTCAATTTTAGTATCTTCCAAATCATCTAAGGCCATGAAATTATCAAGTTCAAACAGATTATTGATGTTGGTCCAGCCACTTGAATGACGATTGGAATAACGTCTTCTTGCAATAATTGGAAAACCGATTGAACGAATGAAGCTATAAATTTCTTTTTCATCATCCGAAGAAATAAAGTTAATAACTGGTAGTTTAGCTTTGTTTAGTCGTTTAATGAATAAATCACGTTTAAAAGTAGCCAAAGAAGAGGCATAATTAGCCCCTAAAATTTTAGTACTACCGATTTTACCATTTAAACTAGAAACGATTCCTAATGCGTTACGATCACCGACAGTAGGCAAAATGGCATCGGGATGATATTTTTGAACAAATTTTAATACATTATCACCACTAACCTTTTCGACAACTGTTTTATCAAAGAAAGTTCCCGAAGAGAGTAATGACGTTGGATCTTCAACAATAATTGAAGTTTTGTACCCTAATTGATGCAAAATGTCGACTGTATCATAAAGTGCGGTTGATAAATCAACATTTTTATCACTAATAGTTGGGCCGATGATTAGAATTGTATGTACTTCAGTTAATTCCATTGACTTCCAGCCCCCTCTTGTTGTTTCACTGAATCAATTAAATCGATAAATTCGTCGAAGACATAATATCCATCAGTTGGTCCAGGTGCAGCTTCTGGTTCAAATAATACACCCATAATTGGCAAATATTCGTGACGAATACCTTCAATAGTTCCATCAGCAACACAAATATTGGTAACAATGAAGTCGGATGAACCAATATATTTTTGATCTAAGGTGTAGGAATGATTGTGATTGACAAAATCAATTTTGCCACTGGCAACTTCCTTAACAGCTAGGGATGATTCGTGATGTGGTGTAGTCAGTTTTTCTATTTGGCAATCATTGGCTAGAGCTATTAATAGATTACCAAGACCAATACCCAAAATAGGATATTTCTTTTGCAAAACTTGAATACTCTTAATAACATTTGGCAAATCTTGTGGATTGCCTGGTCCATTAGAATAAATAATGCCATCAGGATGTAAATTTTCGATTTCTTTTGCTGTGGAATTATAATTAACGATAACTGAATTGCAATCACGATAGGATAATTGACGCAAAATGGAATATTTGAGCCCTAGATCGACGATAACAATCTTTCGTCCCATGTTGGGATTTGGATACGATTGACGAGTAGAAACTCTTTTAACTAGATCAGGGGGTAAAACTAAAGCTTTGATCTGATCAATAGCATGCTCGTCATGGGTATCCATGATACTAGCTTTCATTTCACCATGTTCAGCAATATGTCTGGACAAAGCTCTAATGTCGACATTCTTGATACCAGGTATTCGTAGACTGGTAATCCAATCTTCAAATGAAACTGAATTATCAACAGTTGAGATACTGGATGAACCAATAACAACACCCTTACATTGTGAATTGATAGATTCATAAAAATCTCGATTAATTCCTGAGCTACCAACAGAAGGAATTGTGAAAGCAATAATTTGACCCTCGGCATTAGGATCGGTTACGGATTGTTCAATTCCAGTACGATTATTTGATATTACCAATTGTCCCGTGGTAATGATAGAAGATCCGAATCCTTCTCCAGGAAACACAGTTCCGTCTTCTAAAATTAAATAACGTTTCATTCTATAGCAACTCCTCAAAAATTGTAGTTATTCGATTTCAATCTTATCTTCTCCATCGATTTCTTTCATTGAAACTTTGATTTTTTCCTTTTGAGAAGTTGGGATATTTTTACCAACAAAATCTGCTCGAATTGGTAATTCGCGGTGTCCACGATCTACAAGAACAGCCAAAGAGATTTTCTTAGGACGACCTGCACTCATCAAGGCATCCATGGCTGCACGGATAGTACGACCAGTGTATAAAACATCGTCTGTTAAAATAATATGTTTGTTATTGATGTCAATATCCAAGGGTTGTGTTTTTACATTGGAAATATCTTTCTCCTCGTGAGTTTTATCATCACGATACGGTGTGATATCAAGTTCAGCAACGGGAATCGAGATATTTTCCAATTGTTTTAATCTTGATTCGATACGATGAGCAACAAAGACACCTCGTGTTTTAATTCCTACAAGAACCAAATCCTCAATTCCCTTATTTCTTTCAATAATTTCATAAGTTATACGTGTCAAAGCTCTGGTCATTGTTTGACCGTCAATAATTTCTTTAGCCATATTTTTCCCTACTTTCAAAAAAGCACTCACAAAGTGAGTGCTTCAATTTATTTTATAATCGCACACAATTCTATTTGTAGATTATATCACGACTTAATGTTGAGAACGTAATTGCTCAAGAGTATCTTGAAAAATTTTTGGAGGTTCAATCGAAAATTGCATCCACACATGAGTTCTTGGATGTTCAAATCCAAGTGTTTGTGCATGTAGGAATTGGCCCTTACCAGGCAAGGTATTCTTTGGGCCGTATAAAGGATCTCCCGCAACGGGATGACCGATATATTGCATGTGAACTCTGATTTGATGAGTTCGACCAGTTTCCAATTTTAATTTTAGTAACGAATAGTCCTCAAACTGTTCCAAAACTTCAAAGTGAGTAACTGCATGGCGACCATCTTCTACAACAGCTTGTTTCTTACGATCGAATTTGGATCGACCTAATGGTGCAGTAATCTTACCTTTTTTCTCTTTAAAATTACCGTGAACGATTGCCAAGTATTCTCGTAAATTAGACTTCTCTTTTAACTGTTTCATCAAGGATTGTTTAGCTAAATTGTTCTTAGCAATCATTAAAAGACCGGAAGTATCCTTATCGATACGATGGACAATTCCTGGACGGATAACATCATCATCATTAATCTGACAATGATATAAGATAGCATTTACAAGCGTCTTATCTGGATGACCAGCCGCAGGATGAACTACCATCCCTTGAGGCTTGTTAACGACAATAACATCTTGATCTTCATAAACAACTTCAATCGGAATATTCTCTGGAACAGCCTTAATAGGCTCTTCTTCAGGAATATTAACAGTGATTTTATCGTTAGCTGTGATCTTATAGCCAGATTTGCTAACTGGTTGACCATTAACTAAAATGTTTTGATCTTTAATCAATTTTTGAATCTGTGATCTTGTCAAATCATCTAATTCACCATTCAAATAGGCATCCAAACGGTTCTTTTTTGGTTCATTGTATTCTAATTCAAAAGACTTACTTATTATTTTTCTCACCTGCTAGTTGGACAAACAAAGATACAATTATTAGTATTACACCAATCGTAATATAAGTGTCCGCTAAATTAAATATTGGAAAATTCATAAAATCTAAATTAAACATATCTACCACAAAATGTCTAGTGAAACGATCAATTGCGTTACCAATTGTTCCTGCTAATAGGAAAATTAACGCAAATCGATACATGTATTCAGTCTTAGCAGCTTTGATGAAGAGATAGACTAAAACGACTACGGCAATTATGGTAATTAGATAAAAGAACATCATCTTACCCTCAAGCATACTCCAAGCTGCACCAGTATTTGTGATATGTGTAATAGATAGGATTCCCGGGATAAATTCGTGGACACTCATTGGAGCAATATTACTCGTGACGTAATATTTTAGTCCTTGATCACCAATAACTAAGATCGCGCAAAGCAACCAATAAATCAACTGCACTAGAATAATCCTCCGATAGTTCCTTCATTATCAACGTCCATATTCAAAGCAGCTGGCTTCTTTGGTAAACCTGGCATTGTCATAATGTTTCCTGTCAATACAACCACAAATCCGGCTCCAAGCTTTGGGACGATGTCAGTGACATGAAGTGTAAAGTCTTTAGGACTACCTAGACGTTTAGGATCATCACTAAGTGAATATTGAGTCTTAGCGATACAGACTGGTAAATCATCCCAAGCGTTATCCTTCAAAATTTGTAACTGATTACGAGCCTTCTTACTGTATTCTACATTGTTAGCTCCATAAACTTCAGAGGCCATCGTAGCAATTTTAGCTTCAGTAGTTTCTTCGTCTTCGTAAAGACGTGTATATTGTGATTCTTTTTCAGTTGCTTTAACAACAGCCTTAGCTAAGGCCTGACCACCTTTACTTCCTTCATGATGAATTTCAGCTAATTGAACATCAACGCCAACTTCATCACAGAGACTAGTTAAGAGTTTGATTTCGTTATCTGTGTCAGTAGCAAACTTATTAATAGCCACTACAACAGGAACGTGATAATAACGCATATTGTGAATATGACGTTTTAGGTTCTTAAAGCCGAGATTTAAGGCGTTGAGATCCTCATTTTGAATATCTGTAAGAGCTTGACCACCGTTGTACTTCAAAGCACGGATAGTAGCTACAATCACGATAGCGTTAGGAGCATGACTCAATCTAGGGGCAACAATGTCCATAAATTTCTCACCGCCAAGATCAGCACCAAATCCGGCTTCAGTAACAGCGTAGTCGCCTAACTTCATAGCTAGCTTAGTAGCTAAAATACTGTTACATCCATGGGCGATATTAGCAAATGGACCACCATGAATGATAGCTGGTGTATTTTCAAGTGTTTGTACTAAGTTAGGTTTTAGAGCATCTTTTAATAGAACAGTGATTGCACCTTCAACATGTAAATCACGAACGAAAATTGGCTTTTTATCAAAAGTATAAGCGATAAGGATACTTGAGATTCTTTCTTTTAAGTCATCAATATCTTGTGCTAAACAAAGAACAGCCATTAATTCACTAGCAACAGTAATTTCAAAGTGTTCCTCACGAGGCATTGAGTTGAATGGACCACCTAAACCAATAACCGTATTTCTTAATGCACGATCATTGATATCTAAAGCACGTTTCCAAACAATACGTCGAGGATCAATATTCAATTGATTTCCTTGATGAATGTGATTATCAATTAAAGCTGCTAAAGTGTTAACAGCACAAGTTAAGGCGTGCATATCACCAGTGAAATGTAAGTTGATGTCTTCCATAGGAACGACTTGAGCATAACCACCACCAGTAGCTCCACCCTTCATTCCCATTACAGGGCCCAATGAAGGTTCACGTAAGGCCAGAACAGTCTTCTTACCAATTGATTGTAGAGAATCAGCTAGTCCAATAGCGACAGTTGACTTACCTTCTCCAGCTGGAGTTGGATTGATAGATGTAACTAAAATAAGTTTTCCATCGTCCTTTTCCATTGATTTGGTAATACTACGACCAGAAAACTTAGCTTTATAGTGTCCATATGGTTCAATATCATCTGGTGTCAAACCGATTTTATTGGCAATTTCGTTAATATTCTTCATATTATCGTGCTCATTTATTTGAGCAATTTCGATATCACTTGGAAATGACATTGCTTTCACCTGCTTCTTTTCTAATTAATTTTAAAATACCCTTTGTGGAAGTAATCTTAAATGGAAAATAATCGTGATTACTGAAATTAAATTCCAAAGTCCATTGGTTATTTGCCTTAATGTTAACATCTTTACTCTCAAAAATACGTGTTTTGTAATAAGGTTCCTTAATAACAACTTGACCATTTGTAAACTTTACCCAAGAGTTAGATATAATATAGATTACATAGACAGCGTCTAAGATCCAAATTAAAAATGGAACGATACTCAAAGACATTATCTCCAATTGTAAAATAATCCCCAAACATACAAGACTAAGTGCAAGCGACCACATAATTATCCCCCATGGTCCTGCTGGTTGAACAAAATGTTTCTTTGACATAATTTCTCCTGAAAGGTTTTTAATAAATATGATTAAATTGTACACCGATGCCGGATTAAATACTAATTTAAATCTAGGTGTCGTTAGCTTTGTAATAAGGATTGATAACAAAATTTATACTGACGCACAAGTTCAAAATTTTGATGATAATCACTTTTTAGAATTTCTGGCATTAAAAATAGCTTTAAAGAAAATTATAAAAAATGGTTGGAATGATGAGATAGTTTTAATTCATTCTGACAGCCAAATTGTAGTTGATAGTGTGGAAAAAAACTATTCCAAGCACTATCAACCGATATTAGATGAAATATTACAAAGTTTAGATCATTTTCCTAGTTATTTTATCAAGCATATTGCTGACAAGGATAATCGTGAAGCACATGCTTTAGTTCATCAAAAAATGTTAACTATCCGTAAATATCGTAGTTAATTTATTTCTAAATTTTGATAACTGTGCTAGTATAAAAGCGTTTCCAATTCAGATGAGGAGGTACTCTTTATGTACTACGTTGTTATGAAAGATCGCGATATTCGTGATAACCTTGCCACCGAACAATATTTAATGAATAACGTTGAATTCGATGAGCCCCTAGTTCTTTTTTACATTGAAAAACCTTGTATTATTGTCGGTCGTAATCAAAATACGATTGAAGAAATTAATAGTGATTATATAGCTGATAATCACATCACCGTTACCCGCAGAATTTCTGGTGGTGGTGCTGTTTATCAAGATTTAGGTAATCTTTGCTTTAGTTTTGTGGTTGATTCAAATGATAAGAATTTTGGTGATTTTAAATCATTCACACAACCAATTATTGATGCTCTTCATCAAATGGGAGCAACTACTGCTGAAGTTTCTGGTCGAAATGATCTACTAGTTGATGGTAAAAAATTCTCTGGTAATGCCATGTATTCTAGAAATGGAAAAACGTTCTCACACGGAACCTTATCACTTGATGTGGACTTAGATGTCTTAACTAAGGCACTTCACGTTCAAAAAGATAAGATTGCTTCTAAGGGTATTAAATCAATTAGAAGCCGAGTAACCAACCTACGTCCCTATTTAGCACCAGAATATCAAGATCTAACAACTGAACAGTTCCGTGACAAGTTATTATTGGAATTATTCCATGCTCAAAGTTTAGATGAAATTAAAGATAAGGAATACATTGTCACTCCTGAAGATCAGAAGCAAATTGATAAAATTAAAGAAGAATACTACTACAATTGGGATTGGATTTATGGTAAATCTCCTGCCTTTACCGCTAAACAGAGAAAACATTTTGATATGGGAACGGTTGACGTTCGTTATAATATTGAGAATGGTAAAGTTGAAAATATCGAGATTTATGGTGACTTCTTTGGTATGAAAGATGTTAACGATATTAAACAAAAGTTATTGAATATTAAATTTGATCGTGAAGATATTTTAAAAGTATTAGACCAATTTAATTTAGATGACTATTTCAAGGGAATTCCTGAAGTTGAACTATTAAAACTATTTACTCCATAATTTAGTTATATACGTGAAAAAAGGGCTGTACGATAAATAGAGTTGATAGGCATTTTGCCATCAACTCTATTTTTGTA
>NZ_AZES01000125.1 GCF_001434985.1 Companilactobacillus paralimentarius DSM 13238 = JCM 10415
TATCCAAATTTTTCGTCTGGGTAGAATTCTATTTAATCTTACAATCTACCATATACTTACATCAATTTAATTATTTATCATTAATTGTACTTTCTCTAACATCGTTGCCATTTACAATAGCTTTTAAAATGTAATAGATTCCCATAATCAAGAAAAATAAGAAAAAGACTGACCGTAATAACGCAAACGGTGTTTCAAACAAAAAAGCCCTCCAAAACACGTTTCCTTTCATATTCCATAAACCTGGTGTTAAATACCAACTTCTAAGATTAAATAGGTTATTCCAATTGAAGTATCCTGCTTGTATAAAAACAAAAAAATCAGTAAAAAGTAATATTACATAAGTTAACGCAAAGTTTATGAATCGCTTTCGTGGCAGATTTTTAGATTCTAAATCTGAAAAAATATCTCTCGGTGATTGAGCATTTTTTTGTTGAAAATACTGTGCTCCACCGTGACGACTTCCATACACCAACTTCCAGCCACTATCTGAAAACATTGTTACATAGTCTAAATACTTACTAGTACTCATATTTTCATCGTGAAAGTCGATGCGTGTATATGGACTAAAATCTGTCTCTGAATTTAATTTTTCAAATGTATAAATATGTAAAAAAGGATTGACCTTAACTAAACGATAGCCTGTCTCCTGAACTAAATTAATCCACTTTTCTTCTGCCCTTAAAGATAGAAATAATTTAAATTTTCTCATCATAATTGACCTCTAATATCCAAATTTATTTGCTACTTTAATCAGTTGTTTCATCCTTTGTGTTTCCAAACTCAAGATGTTCTTTCCATCAGCGGTTATTTGATAGACTCGGCGACGTTTGTCCTGACTAGGGACTTCTTTAATCCATCGTAGTTTTAACAAATTCTCGATGGCTCCGTACATAGTTCCAGCGGCTATCTTAACATCTCCATTACTTAGTCGATCAATTTCTTGAATTGCACCATATCCGTGAAATGGTTGGTTTAACACCAGTAAAATGTAATAAACTGTTTCGGTTAAGGGCAAGTTTTTATTTCTCATGAGAGAGGTACCTCCTAATATACAGTTCAACTTTATATTTTTAAACTATATACAGTGTAACTGTATATATGATTTATAGCAATGAAAAAACCACATTTTTTCAAATGTGGTCTAAATATTTATTAGCATCAGCACGTGACTTAAAGATAACTACATTCACTTTATCCTTGTACTTATTGATTGACGCATATATTTGCGGTAATTCATCTTGAGCAAAGTTTTCTATAAATTGCTTAAATTCAGGGTCAAAGCTAGTTTCCGTCCAAGGTAGATCCTCACGAGTTTTACCTACACGCGATTCGGCCCCAGCCAAACAAATATCAACCGGATAATCTAAAAGAAAAACTGTATCACAATACTTCAGCCGTCGTTCAATTGTTCGCTGATAATTTCCGTCAATAATCCAGTTATCCTTTTGCAGAATTTGTTGCAAGGTAGCATCAAATTCTGCTTTAGTATGAGTCGTTTGATCTGACTTATGCCATATCATGTCTAAATAATACAATGGTAATTCGGTTTTATCACGTAATTTACGGGCAAAAGTACTCTTTCCAGCACCTGGACTACCAATGACGATTGCTCTTAACATTAGTCTTACTTCCTATTCAAATTTTTGCCAGAATTTCTGACGATAATGCTCTACTACTATAAACGACAAAACGATTATTAGAAAGGCAACTATACCATTCACTATAATTGCTGGTTTACCAGTACCGATTAAAAAACTATAAAGTATTATAATTCCCACACTAAGGATCATGACAATTAACATCTTCAAAACGATTGCCATATTTCCGCCACCACGATTAAATAGTTCTGTAACGTTAGTCCAATTCGTTATACGTAAACGATAATCTCGGCTGAAATAATACAGGCTGATTAAATAAGTTCCCCAGATAGTACTGAGAATCATGGATAAGGACAAATAAAGATTCAATTTCCACACAATTATCATTACTATGATCAATGCCAAATTGATTACTATTTGAAAAATATATCCTAAGAGAAATTTACGTTTCAAATATTGTTTCATTGATATTGGCAATGAGTTAACGAATTCTAAACTACCTCGATCTAAAGAAATCATATTAGCAACTACTGTTGTTGAATTAGTAATAAAGGCACTAAAAGCTAATCCACCAACAAAGAAAACTCCCACCCATTTTAAAGGTAAATCACTAGGAATTTGTGTGAACGCAAAACTAATGATAAAGATCAAAGGCAATGCAACTGAATTAACAAGTACCTGTAATAATATATTTGATTCTTTCAACACTTGACGATTATAAGCATCCAAAATGGCATTGAGATTCTTTCGATCAACATGCTTACGTTTGCCAGAATTAGACAACATCTGCGAATTAATACTTGTCAATTGACTGCTCAAATGAGGCAAAATAGAACGCTTCAAAACAAAGCCTAGAATCAGTAGTACGATGATCAATCCTATCCAATTCAATAAACTTATTATCGAAGTTGGCTCTACAAAAGTTTTGAAAAGTGGCAACATAATTGGACTAATTGCTTGATGCTTTCCCGCCATATAATCACTATTATTTACCAAAAGAATTCCGGCCATAGCAATTACTAAAGTAATCACCATTAAACCGTTCATAACCATTTTTTGATGTTTACGGAAAATACTAGTTTTAGTTAAAGCAAAAACAATAATTGCACAAGCAAACAAAATTATTGTCAAAATAATACAAAACACTATTAAGGATAACAAAAGCGCAATTGGAATCATTATTCCAGCATGCCAAGCCGTTGAAAAGAACGCTATAAACAGTGGGAAAATGAACGGTATAACATTCAGTGCGACAACCGTCACCTTGCTGAGAAAAATCTCTTTTTGTTTAAAAGGTAACGGCAAATAATTGTTCAAATCTTTACCGGCAAAGAACACACTATATATACCAGAGATACTTTGAGAAATAGCTAATAGAACAAAAAGGACAACATAATAAGTGAACATATTAGGATACTCAGCCAAATTAATTGGCAACATTACTGTTCCGTAAACAAGGAAGAATATTAATCCATTGAGTAAAAATTGCATTTTCAATTTATTTGTTAACTCAGCACCAACTTTACCTTTTCTACGTAAACGGTCTGTTACTTGAGGATTCAATAGTCTCAAGTTAACAGCCAACAGATTCTTAAATTGATCCTTATTCATGGGAATCACCTTCAATATCATCGACTAGACCATCACCATTTTGGCGACCTGCCATTTTCAGATAGATTTCTTCAAGTGATTCATCATTATTTTGATTCAAAAGATTTTGTACTGAACCGTTATAGATCAAAACACCTTTTTTCAGAATTGCTAACTCATCACACAATTGTTGAGCTGTATCTAAATTATGAGTTGAAAAGATAACTGTTTTACCTTTAGCCGCATGTTTTTTCATCAATTGCTTTAAATCATAAGCTGCCTGAGGGTCTAATCCTTGCATCGGTTCATCTAGAATCCAAATATCAGGATCAGGCAATAAAGCTCCGATTATAATAGTCTTTTGACGCATACCATGAGAAAAACTAGCTAGTGTTTCATCAACATGCTCAGACATATTAAATAAAGTTACTAATTCTTGACGTCTCTGTTGTACATCTGCCGCTGACAAACTATAAGCCGATGTTAAAAGATCCCAATATTCCGCTGCTGTCAGTTGCAAGAAAATATCCGGTGTATCAGGAACATAGACAATTTTCTCTTTGATTTCTTGACGATGCTCTTGTAAATCTAGACCGTCAACTTTGATAGAACCACTAGTTGGTTCAATAATGCTGACTAAATTTTTGATTGTGGTCGATTTACCAGCACCATTGTGACCTAGAAATCCAAAAATTTCTCCTGATTTAATTTTGAGATTCAAATGCTGCAAAGCCTTCTTATCTCCATAATTTTTACTTAAATCCTCAATTTCAATCATTAATTAATCTCCCGTCGAGTAATCTCTTGATTCAATAAGTATAACAATTCCCGTTTTTTCAATATAGACAATTAGTAATTTATTTTCCGGAAAATTTGGCAATATAAATTGACAAGGACTATTTTTTCCTGTATTGCATCATCCGGCCCAAATTGTGACAATCTAATATCGATGATATGATGGAAATGATTTCATAATCATACAAGTATAAGGAGAATCATCCGATGAAAAAATTACTTATCACCGCATTAAAGAATGACGATTTAGGTATTAAAATTTCAAATTATGCTAACTAATAAAAAATCATAGGACAATAGTTCTATGATTTTTTATTTAGTTCTCTTGTCTTACTAGTTCAACATCGTGGTGAGTTTCCTTTTCAATCATTTCAATCATTTTTGCAATATCAGTCGTATTAGATACAGAACTGGATAAATCTAAATCAATTTTATGTCCATTCTCTAGCTTTACTGTTAGATAATAATCAGACGGAAAACGATCCAAAACAGTATCCGGACTATAGGCAAAGAGAGCACCACTTTCCTTTACCATTGATGGTGCCTTAATTCCTGTCGTTGCTACTAATTGAACGGCCATAACTTTAGAATAGTTAATAAAACTTTCTTTAGTCTTCCTGGGTACGAGTATCGCCGCTACTTTTTGTCCCGTGCTGACTAGATCACTGTATTTAATTCCCTGTTTACTGATTTCCCAATAACCATAGGTCTTAGTTAAGTTTAAAGTACAGATCATGATCATCACTATTAAAGACAAAATCCCCAAGAGAAGGCTGATCGACACATTATTAAACATCAAAAAGATTGCATAACCGATAATGATGCTTGAAGCTAAACAAATTAGTAACGGTATGTAATTGATTCTCTTACCAAAACTAACCTTCAAAGCCATCATCCCCCTTCTAAATTAAGTATACGCTCTTTTAAGTAAGCGTTTACTATTGATTTATAAAAAAACTTCAGTTGATCATGAAAAGATCAACTGAAGTTTTACTTTTTTAATTTAACTAAAGTTCTGGTGCCTAACACCGAACAGAGAACCTTTTCACCATCTATCATCGTAGCTTCACGAGTATGTTTATTGACTGATTCAACATTATTAACATTGACTACATATGATTTGTGACATCTAAAGAAGGATTCATTCTCATCCTCAATTCTTTTAATCGTACTATAAAATTCAAATTGTCCGTCCTTTAAATGAACGATTACCTTGTGTGGAACAGGCGAGCTCTCAAAAAACAAAATGTCATTGACCTTAATTGATCGAACTAGTTCACCTGTCTTAACTTGGAAGTACTCCTCATTATCTGAGGCGCTTTGCTCAAATTGTTTATTACAGAGATTAATGTCTTCGATGATTCGTTCCTGAATCTTTTCCGGATAATCCTTCAAAATGAAATCTAAAGCTTCAATTTGATATTTAAAGGTTAAAAAAACCATTTCCGAATGATTAGTGATAAAAACAATCTTACCTTCAAAATCAATTTTTCTAATTTTCGAAGCTAATTCGATTCCATTAATATGGTTTTCACCAAGTTCAATATCAATAAAATACAAGCTCTTATCAATTTCATTGCTATCCAAATAATTTAAAATCTCACTGGAATCATCCGTTGCAATTCGAACCCTCATATCAAGATTCTCAATTAGGAGATAATTTTCAATATATTTAACAACTTGATTCAACTGTTTGGGATTATCCTCGCAAACATAGATATCAATCACTCTCATCATCCTTTCGTACTAATTGTTATCTTTTGTAAGATGGATTGAAGTCAATATTTGAGACAGGTTTTAAGAGACATTCAGAACCGCGTTTA